>DASSVO010000051.1:0-23740 GCA_035706005.1 Gaiellaceae bacterium
ACGAGCAGCGCAACCTGCACGACCTCGGGAAAGCCGACGTCCGGCGACGGGTCGAGATCGAAGAGGACGAAGTCCGGCCGCTCCGGCTTGTCGACGCGCGAGTACCACGCGTTCATGTCGATGCAGCCCATGTTGACCATCCAGAGGAGCGCGTCCTCGTCGTTGACGATCGGCGCGTCGATCCAACGCTTCTTCGGGGGCCGCTCGCGGGTCGAGACCTGGACGTGGAAGCGGGGGATCCACTCCGGCATCCCCTTCGGCGCATCCTTCTGGAAGAACGCCTTGCCGAACGCGCCGTCCGGGTAGCGGCGCATCGTGAACGGCCGGTCGCGTAGGTGAGGCACGAGCACGTCGGCCACAGCGCGGTAGTAGTCGATCAGGTCGCCCTTCGTGATCTCCTCGTCCGGCCAGAAGGTCTTGTCGAGGTTGGAGAGCTTCACCTTGCCCTCCTCCGCCTCGACCGGCCGCTCCCGGCGCACGTCCTGCGCAGGCTTGTCGTCGCGGAGCCCCTCGAAGGAGGGCGCGCGCAGGTGGCCGTCATGCGTCCACTCCGCGAACTCGACCTCGGCGACGAGCTTCGGCTCGACCCAGACGACGTCGCCCTTCCGCACCTTCGGCATCCTCGGGACGACCGGGAACGGTGAGTCGTCGCGCCGCAGGGGCGCGAGCTTCTCGAGCAGCTCGGCGATCTCGCGCTCGTCGAAGCCCGTGCCGACGTTGCCGACCCACTCCCATTCGGAGCCACGATGGACGCCGAGCACGAGGGCGCCGAAGCTTCCGCTGCGCCGGCCCTGCCCCTTCGTGTAGCCGCAGATCACGAACTCCTGGCGCCCGTGCGTCTTGATCTTCAGCCAGTCGCGGCCCCGCTTTCCCTCGCTGTAGCGCGAGGCGGGCCGCTTCGCCATGACGCCCTCGAGCCCTTGCTCGCGCGCCGCCTCCAGCAGCGCGTCCCCGTCCTCGAACGAGCCGGAGAGCTGGACGACGGGATTCGGCGCGAGCAGCTTCTCCAGTCGAGCCCTTCGCTCGGTCAGCGGCAGGTCGACGAGCGGCTCGCCGTCGGCCTCGAGCACGTCGAACACCTCGTAGGCGAGCCTCGTGCTCCCCTGCTGCATCGCCGAGAAGCTCGCCTTGCCGTCCCCGCCGAGCGCGACGACCTCGCCGTCGACGACGGCGTCGGGCGTGCGCAGCGCCTTCACGAGCTCCTTCGCCACGGGCGCGAACCGCTGGGTCAGGTCGTTCCCCTTGCGGGAGAAGAGCCTCGCCTCACCGCCATGTACGTAGCCGAGCGCGCGGTAGCCGTCCCACTTCGGCTCGAAGTGCCAGCCCTCTCCGCGCGGCAGCTCCTCCGTCAGCGTCGCCAGCATGGGCGCGTAGCGGCGGCGTGGCCCGGAAGCCGTCCCGTCCTCGCGCTTGCGCAGGATGAGCCAGTTCTTCTCGTCTCCGGAGAGATGAGCGGGCACGAGCGCCCACGTCCCCTCGAGCCGCTCGCCGTGCAGGCGCACCGTGAGACCGCCGTCGCGCTTCTCCTCGAGGAGCTCGTAGGTGCCGCGGTCCCAGATCTCGACCGTGCCGGCGCCGTAGTTCCCCTGCGGGATCTCCCCCTCGAAGCTGCCGTACTCGAGCGGATGGTCCTCGACGTGGACGGCAAGGTGCTGCTCGCCCGGCTCGAGCGGGACGCCTTTCGGCACGGCCCACGAGGCGAGGACTCCGTCGCGCTCGAGGCGGAAGTCGTAATGCAATCGCCGGGCGTCGTGCCGCTGCACGACGAAGACCGGGGCATTCGCCTTTCCGCGCTTCCCGCCGAATGGTTCTGGTGTCTTCTTGCGGTTTCGCTTGCGCTCGTACTCCGAGAGCTTCTTGCTCACGAAGCCTTTCTAGCGCGTGAGCGCTTCCGCTGCGTCCGCTCGACCGACTCGCGCAGGGCCTGCATGAGATCGACGACCTGCGCCTCCTCCTCGTGCGGCTCCGGCAGCGGCGCCCCCTCGGCCTTCGAGCGGATGAGCTCGAGCAGCTCGGAGCGGTACGTGTCGTCGTAGCGCTCGGGGTCGAACTCCGCGCTGAGGTTCTCGACGAGCGACTTCGCCATCTCGACCTCGGCCTTCCGCAGCCCGTCCTCTGCCGCCGCGTCGCCGGCGACCTCCGAGGGTCGCCGCACCTCGTCGGCGTAGTACATGGTCTCGATCACGAGCACGTTCTCATAAGGGCGCAAGCAGGCGAGATGCTGCTTGTTCCGGATCACGACTTTTGCGATCCCGACACGACCCGTGTCCTCGAGCGCCCGCACGAGGAGCCGGTAGGGCTTCTCGCCGCCCTCCTGCGGCACGAGGTAGTAGGCCTGACGGAAGTAGATCGGGTCGATCTCCTCGAGGGAGACGAAGTCGCAGATGTCGACGGAGTGCGTGAGCTCGACGTCGAGGCGATCGAGATCCTCGGGCTCGATCGGGACGAAGCGTCCCTTCTCGAGCTCGAACGCGCGTACGACGTCGTCCGGGTCGACGTGCTCGCCGGTGTCCTTCCGGACCTTGTCGTAGCCGATCGGCTCGAGGTCGCGGCGGTCGACGAAGTGGAACCGGAGCTCGCGCGAGCTCGTCGCCGTCAGCATCCGAACCGGGATGCTCACGAGCCCGAAGGAGATCGTCCCGCTCCAGATCGGGCGCGGCGCCATGCCGTCCTCGTCCCCCTCGCCCGGCGCCCGAAAACGGCCTCGGAGCGGCGCGTTTCCCGGTTTCGAGTCGTACCCCTGCCGTTTACACGACGAATACATAGCGGGGATAAGCCTGTGGACGGTGTGGACAGTGTCCGCCGGGGCAACGCCCAAAGCTAGTGAAATCTATCCCTAGCTACTCAGGCGAACACGCCGAGCGAGCGGAAGCGCGCCCGGCGACGGCGGCGCAGATCGTCGCCCGGAATCCCCTCGAGCTCGGCGAGCGAATCGCGCAGAGCCTGCCCGAGCAGCCGAGCCGCAAGGTCGGGATCGATGTGTGCCCCGCCGACGGGCTCGGGGACGATCTCATCGACGACTCCGAGCTCCAGGCAGTGGGCGGCGTCGGGGCGGAACGCGGCCGCGGCCTTCTTCGCCTGGCCCGCGTCGCGCCAGAGGATCGCCGCGCAGCCCTCGGGCGAGATGACGGAGTAGATCGCGTTCTCCTGCATGAGGACCCGGTCGGCGAGAGCGATCGCGATCGCCCCGCCGGAGCCTCCCTCACCGATCACGCAGGCGACCGTCGGCACGGTCAGCCGCGCCATCGTCGCCTGCGAGGCGGCGATCGCCGCGCCTTGGCCGTGCTGCTCGGCGACCACCCCGGGGTACGCGCCCGGCGTGTCGACGAGCGTGACGATCGGAAAGCCGTGCCGGTCCGCGAGCTCCATCGCGTGCATCGCCTTGCGGTAGCCCTCCGGGTTCGGCATCCCGAAGCGGCGGCTCGCGCGCTCGTGGATGTCGCGCCCCTTCTGCTGCCCCACGAGGACCACCGTGCGGCCGTCGAGCTTGCCGAGGCCGGCGATCATCGCGCCGTCGTCGCCGAGCGCCCGGTCGCCGTGCAGCTCGAACCAGTCCTCGAGCAGGCGCTCGACGTAATCGAGCGTGTAAGGCCGCTCGTCGTGGCGAGCGAGCTCGACCTTGCGCCAGATCTCCTCGTCCGTGGCCTCCTCGCCGATCCGGGCGATCTGCCGCTGAAGCCGCTCGAGCTCGCCGGAGAGCCTCGCGCCGCCGAGCAGCGGGAGGTTCCTCAGGCGCCCGAGCCGCTCGCGCAGCCGCAGCTCGTGCTCAGTCGGGGGCATCGAACAGCCTCAGGAGGCGGGACAGCGTCGGCCGCAGCTCCGGGCGCGGCACGATCGCGTCGATGTGGCCGTAGCGGAGGTTCTGCTCCGCCCGCCCGAAGTCGTCGGGCAGCTTCTCGCGCGTGATCTCCTGCACGACGCGCGGCCCGGCGAAGGACATGAGCGCATTCGGCTCCGCGAGCAGGACGTCGCCGAGCGTGGCGAAGCTCGCGAGCACGCCGCCCGTCGTCGGGTGCGCCATGACGCAGAGGAGAGCCTGTCCCGAGTCGCGCAGGTCCTCCACCGCGGCAATGGTCTTCGGCAGCTGCATCAGCGCGAGGATGCCCTCCTGCATGCGCGCGCCGCCGGAGCTCGTGACCGTGACGAGCGGCATCCCGGCCTCGGCCGCCGAGTCGCAGGCGCGCGAGAGCTTCTCACCCACCACACTGCCCATCGAGCCGCCCATGAAGGCGAAGTCCATGACGGCGAGCTCGCACTGGCGCCCCTCGATCGCCGCACGGCCGATCACCATCGCGTCGGCGAGGCCGGTCTTCATCTCGGCTTCCGCGAGCCGCTCGGTGTACGGGCGAAGGTCGAAGAAGCCGAGCGGGTCCTCGGAGTGGAGCTCCGTCGCCTCCTCGGAGAAGGTGCCGGGATCGGCGAGGGAGGCGATCCGTGGCCGCGCCCGCATCGGGAAGTGGTGACCGCATTGCTGGCAGACCCAGAGGCTCCGCTCGAGCTCGTCGTCGCGGTAGTGCGAGTGACAGCTCGGGCAGGTGTTCGGATGACTCGGGGGCGGAGTTGGCTGGTCGTTGGTCTCGACCGAGACGTCGATCTTGGCCACGTCGGCAGCTTAGACCTCGGCCCCGGGAGGGAGGTTGCGAACCAAGGCTCAGTAGCCGAGTGCCGCGGTCAGCCGCTCGAGCTTCTCGACGTTCGCCGGGTCCGGTGCCAACCCCGTGAACCCGACGCCGACGAGCTTGCCGCTGTCCCGCACCCGCTCCAGGAGCTGCTCGAGCTCGTCGAGCCTGGGCCCGCCCGGCTCGGGCATGAAGACCGCGAGCTCGCCGGGGTCGAGGACGTCGCAGTCGAGCGCGACGTAGACGGCGTCGCTCCGGTCGAGCAGCACGCCGGTGTCGTCGCCGATCCCGGCCGCGGCGATGAACTCCTCCTCGGGCGGGTCGAGGTTGCGCGCTCCCCAGAGGACGACGTCGTCCGTCGCCAGCGTGCCCCGGTCGAGCAGCATGCGCAGCGGCATCCCCCACTCGTTGCCGGAAGGCGAGGTCTCGGGAGTGTTCAGGTCGCCGTGCGCGTCGAGCCAGAGAACGGCGACCCGGCCGTGGCGGGCGGCGAGCCCCTCGACGGCGCCGACATGCGCGCAGCAACAGCCGCCCAGCACGATCGGACGCGCGGCAAGGTCCGAGGCGACCGCAAGCGTCTGCATCGCCAGCGTCTCCTCCTCGACGACCGCGACCTCCGGATAGCCGAGCGCGAGCGCCGCGGCCTCGACCATCGGCTCGCCGCCGTCGCCCCACGCGCGAGGCACACGCACGAGCCCGGCCGCGAAGGATCGGCCGCAGCTGTGGCACTCGTAGCTCTCGTCGACGGCGACGGCCGTGAGCGTGCGGCAGCTCGGGCACCGAGCGCGGAGGAGGCTCACGCGAGGTCCTTCTCCCAGACGACGTTCTCCTCCGCAGTGTGCATCCCGACGCTCTCGTAGAGATACGTTGCGCCGGTCGCGTTGGCGGCGTCGACGCCGAGCGCGGCACTCGTCAGCCCGCGGCGGCGGAACTCGCGGAAGCTGTGGAGGAGGAGCGCGCGACCGAAGCCGCGCCCACGCCACGCCTGCCGGACGCCGAGAGCGCCGACCCAGCCGACCGGCGGCCGAGCCTCGTTGCGAGCGAGCCCGGCGATCTCGTCCCCGTCCCGGATCACGAACCAGAGCGAGGGATCGAAGTTCGTCCTCCGCTGCTGCCGCGTCCACCACTCGTCGAACGACTCCGGCTCGTGCTCCCAGTGGTCGGCGAACGATTCCTCGAGCGCCGAGTGGAACGTCTCGGCATCCGCCTCGACGAAGGGCTCGACCGAAACGGAGGGCTCGGGAGTCTCCTCCTCGAAGTCGATCGCCATCTCCCAGAACCGGCGCACTTCGCGAAAACCACGCGTGCGGAAGAGCTCCTCGGCCCCCGCATCGCCGGCCACGGTCCACGAGTGGATCCGCTCCACGGCGTCCTCGGCGAGTCGCGACTCCATGAGCTCGACGAGTTGCGTGCCGAGCCCGCGGCCCCACGCCGCAGGACGGACCGCCCCTGCACAGTTGCCGCGTGAGCCGAAGGGCTGCGCGAACGCGCCGGCGACGACCCCGCCGTCCTCTTCGAAGAGCCACGTGTTCGTGTCGAACGCGATCGTGTGCAGCCAGCCGTCGACTGCGATCGCATCGAGCCGGGACGGGCGGCCGTTCACCGCCTCCTCTACCGATCCGAACAGCTCGGCGATCGCGGCGAGGTCCTCTCTCGTGGCGGGCCTGACGTTCACGACACCAGGAAGTCGAGGCTGTCCGCGAGGCCGGCCAGGCTGTGCAGCTCGACGTCCGGCTGCGGCTCGGCCTCCTCGCCGAGGCGGTTGACCCAGACGGTACGGAGCCCGAGCTCGGTCGCAGGCGCGATGTCGTGGAAGAGGCTCGCCGCCACGTGGACGCAGCGCTCGGGCTCGGCGCCACTCTGCGCGAAGAACGCGTCCCAGTGGCCGCGCGCGGGCTTGTACGACCCGATCGCGGACGCGGCGACGGCGAGATCGAAGTCGACTCCGATCCGGTCGAGCGAAGCCTCGAGGAGCTCGGGGTCGGTGTTCGAGAGCACTCCGATCCGCCAGCCGCGGCCGCGGGCCTCCTCGAGCGCCGCCGGCACCTCGGGGAACGTGTCCCAGCCGGGCAGGGAGCGGCCGAGCGCATCCTCGTCGTTCGCGGGAGCGCCGAGGCGCGCGAGAGTGATCGCCATCACCTCGCGGTAGCTCCTCGTCGGATCCTCCCGCTGGACCTGCGGCTCGAGCTCGTGGTACGCGTGGAGGAGCTCACCGACCCGCGCCGACCCGAACAGCCGCTCGAGCTCGCGCCCGATGCCCCCGTTCCAGTCGATCAGCGTGCCGTAGCAGTCGAAGGTCGCCCAGCGCTCGCCCGCCATGGGCGCGAGCCTATCGAGCGCCGGTGCTCAGTCCTCGAAGCGCTTGAAGACGACGCAGGCGTTGTGGCCGCCGAAGCCGAAGCTGTTCGAGACCGCGACATCCACGTCGGCGTCACGCGCCTCGTTCGGCACGTAGTCGAGATCGCACGTCGGATCCTCGACCTCGTAGTTGATAGTCGGCGGCAGCTTGCCGTCGCGGATGGAGAGGATCGTGAACATCGCCTCGACCGCCCCGGCCGCGCCCAGGCAGTGGCCGGTCGCTCCCTTCGTCCCGGAGACCGGCGTCTTGTAGGCGTTCTCCTCGCCGAGCGCGTACTTGAGCATCTGCGTCTCGGAGGAGTCTCCGATCGGGGTCGACGTCGCGTGCGCGTTGATGTAGTCGATTTCGTCGACCCCCACGCCGGCGTCGCCGAGCGCCATCTTGAACGCGGTCACGGGCCCGGTCGGATCGGGATCGGTGATGTGCTTCGCGTCGGACGAGAGCCCGTAGCCGGACACCTCGGCATAGATCTTCGCGCCGCGCGCCCGCGCGTGCTCGAGCTCCTCGAGCACGAGCAACGCGCCCGCCTCGCCCATCACGAAGCCGTCGCGCTCGGCGTCGAACGGTCGCGAGGCCCGCTCCGGGTCGTCGTTGCGGCGCGACAGGGCGCGCATCGCGCCGAAGCCTGCGATCCCGACCTGGGTCACTGCCGCCTCGGTACCGCCGCAGAGCATGACGTCCGCGCGGCCGAGCCGGATCTCGTCCGTCCCGTCCCCGATCGCCATGTTCGAGGCAGCGCACGCCGTGCACTCGGAGAGGAGCGGCCCGCGCGTGCCGAGCTCGATCGAGACCCAGCCCGCGCCGAGGTTCGGGATGATCGCCGGAATCGAGAACGGGTTGACCCGGTCGGGGCCGCGCTCCAGAAGCTGGTCGTAGCAGTCCTGGAACGACTGCAGGCCGCCGATGCCGGTCGCGATCGCCGCGCCGATCCGGTCCGCCTCCTTGTCGATCTCGAGACCCGCGTCGTCGACCGCCTGCCGCGCCGAGGCGAGGATCAGATGCGTGAAGCGGTCCATTCGCCGCGCCCGCTTGCGGTCGACCCACTCGGTCGCGTCGAAGTCCTTCACCTCGCACGCGAAGTGGACGGGGTAGTCGCTGTGGTCGAACTGCGTGATCTCCGCCGCGCCGGACTCGCCCGCGAGCAGGCTCGACCAGGTGGACTCGACATCGAGCCCGAGGGGCGTCACCGCGCCCAGCCCGGTGACGACGACGCGTCTGCGCCCGTTGAGAGAACCGTTACCTGCGCTCACTACATCCCAAGTCCGCCGTCGACGAGCAGCACGTCTCCCGTTATGAAAGAGGCCTCGTCGGAGCAGAGGAAGCGTACAGCGCCTGCCACGTCCGCCGGATCGCCAAGCCGGCCGAGCGGCGTGTTGCCGAGCATCGTCGCCTTCGCCTCCTCCGGCAGGACCTCGGTGAGCTGCGACGTCACGTAGCCCGGCGCGACGACGTTGGCGCGGACGCCGCGGTTCCCGAGCTCGCGTGCGAGCGACTTCGTGAAGCCGATGATCCCGGCCTTTGAAGCAGCGTAGTTCGTCTGCCCGGGGTTGCCGTGCACGCCGACGATCGAGGAGACGTTGACGATCGAGCCCGCCCGCTTCTTCATCATCGGCCGGCAAACCGCGCGGCACGTGTAGAAGACGGACGAGAGATTCGTCTCGATCACGGTGCGCCAGTCGTCGTCGGGCATCCGGGCGAGGAGTCCGTCGCGCGTGAGGCCGGCGTTGTTGACGAGGATGTCGAGGTCGCCCGCCTCCTCGACGAGTCGTGCCGCTTCTTCCGGGCTCGAGACGTCGGCCTGCACGGCGCGTCCGTCGATCTCGCGCGCCAGCGTCTCGGCTTCCTCGCCTCCGGTCCGGTAGCCGACCACGACGTCTGCGCCTGCGCGGGCGAGCTCCTCCGCGATCGCGCGGCCGATCCCCTTCGACGCACCCGTGACGAGGGCCCGCTTGCCCTCGAGGGAGGCGAAGGTCACGGGCTTTCGGCGAGCAGCTCGGGGAGCCGCTCGAGCGCCTCGATGCTGTTGACCGAGACGGCCTTGACGCTGCGGTCGATGCGCTTGACGAGGCCGGAGAGGACGTTGCCCGGCCCCACCTCGACGAAGGTGCGGACGCCGTCGCGCATCAGCTCCGTCGCCGACTGCGTGAAGCGGACGGGCGCCGTGAGCTGGTCGACGAGCAGCGGCCCCATCCGCTGCGCCGACTCGACGCGAGCCGTCACCGTCGACACGAACGGTGCAGTGGGCTCCTGGAAGCGCACCTTCTCGATCGCCGGCCGCAGCCGGTCCGCCGCTCGTGCGACGAGCGGAGAGTGGAAGGCGCCCGAGACCTTCAGCTTGACGGCACGGCGGGCACCCTGGCCCTGTGCCTGCTCGATGCACTCGTCGACGGCAAGGTTCTCGCCGGAGACGACGATCTGCCCCGGACAGTTGTAGTTCGCGGGCCAGACGCCGAGGATCCGGCGGCAAAGTGCCTCCACCACCTCGTCCGCGAGGCCGAGGATGGCGGCCATCGAGCCGGGATTGCGCTCCGCAGCCTCGGCCATCGCCAGGCCGCGCTCGCGCACGAGCGCCATCGCCTCCTCCAGCGTCATCGCCTCCGCCGCCGCAAGCGCGGCGAACTCGCCGACCGAGTGGCCGATGACGAAGTCCGCCTTCACGCCTCGCTCGCGCAGGGCCGCGAGCACCGCCAGCGACGTCGCCACGAGCGCCGGCTGCTGAACCGCGGTGTCGACGAGCTCCTCGGCGTCGGCGTGGAAGCAGAGGCGCTCGAGATCGAGCCCGGTCGCCTCGCTGCCGCGCGCGAACACCTCCCTCGCGGCCGGTACGGCCTCGGCGAAGTCGCGGCCCATGCCGGCCTCGAACGAGCCCTGGCCCGGGAAGCAGAAGGCGATCTTGCTCATGCGCCGCCCTGAATCGTCCAGCGCATCAATGCGCTCCCCCAGGTGAGGCCGGCGCCCATCCCCGTCATGAGTACGAGGCGTCCGGGCTGAAGCCTTCCGTCGGTCTGCGCATCCGCGAGTGCGAGCGGGATCGAGCCGGAGGACGTGTTGCCGTAGCGGTCGACGTTGATCACCACCCGCTCCGACGGGATCCCGAGCTTCTTGGTTGCGTGATCGATGATGCGCACATTCGCCTGGTGCGGGACATACACGTCAACGTCGTCCACGCTTCCCCCGTTGCGCTCCAGCACCGCCTCGGCGGATGACACGAGGACGCGCGTCGCAAACTTGAACACCTCGCGGCCGTTCATCTTCACGAACCGGTCGGCGTCGTCGAAACGGCGGGAGCCGCTCCCCGGTAGCCACAGGTGCTCACCGCCGGCACCGTCGGCGCCGAGCTCGAAGGCCAGAAACCCCGCCTCCTCCGACGGCTCGAGCACGACCGCGCCGGCGCCGTCGCCGAACAGCACGACGGTGGAACGGTCGGTCCAGTCGAGGATGCGCGAGAGAACGTCCCCGCCGACCACCAGCGCTCGCCGCGAGAGCCCGGCGGCCACCATCCCGTAGGCCTGCGCGAGCGCGTACATGAAGCCGGTGCAGCCGGCCGAGAGGTCGTAGGCGGCGGCATCCGCGGCGCCCAGCCGGTCGGCGAGGATGGCGGCGGTCGAGGGGAACATCATGTCCGGCGTGACGGTGGCGACGATCAGGAGGTCGACGTCCTTGCCGTCGCAGCCCGCCTGCTCGAGCGCCTGCCGGATCGCAGGCAGCGAGAGGTCCGAGAGCGCCTCCGTGTCGGCCGCGATGCGGCGCTCGCGAATCCCGGTCCGCTCGACGATCCACTCGTCCGACGTGTCGACGAGCTGGGCGAGCTCGTCGTTCGTGATCACCCGCTCGGGCACGTGCGCCCCGAGCCCTGCGATCGTGACATGGACGTCGCCGCGGCCGCTGCCGATCATTCGGTCTCGCTTCCCACGAAGACGGTCAGCATCGCCTCGGCGGCGAGGTCGCCGGCGACGCTCGCGCGGCCCTGTCCCTTGGCGATCGGCCCGCGCACGCGCAGGAACTCGCACTCGAGCTCGAGCACGTCGCCCGGCTCGACGATTCGCTTGAAGCGACAGTCGTCGATCCCGGCGAAGAACGGAATCTTGCCGCTGTTCGCGGCGTCGGCGAGAACGGCGACGGCGCCGCACTGCGCGATTGCCTCGATCGTCAGCACGCCCGGCATGACGGGTCGATCGGGAAAGTGGCCCTGGAACCACCAGCCGTCGGCGGGCACGTGGAAGCGGCCGCGGACGCGGCGGCCCGGCTCGAGCTCGATGACCTCGTCCACGAGCAGGAACGGAGGCCGGTGGGGGATGATCGACTCGATCGTCTCCCGCCCGAACGGCGTTGCGGGGGCGGTCATGCTACGTCGCGCTGCTCGAGCTGCTCGCGGAGCCGGTTGCGGCCGCGGTGCGCGTGGCACTTCGCCGTCCCCACGGGCATGCCCGCGGCAGCGGCGATCTCCTCGAACGTGTAGTCGAGAGCGTCCTTGAGCACGATCACCTGCGCCTGTTCGGGCGAGATGCTCGCCAGCGAGTCGCAGAGCTCTCGCCGCAGCTCGTCGATCCGCACGCCGCGGGTCGGGTCGTGCTCGACGTCGGCGCCGAGCTCCTCCGGCAGCGGGTCGTGCGTCCGCGTCCGCTGCCGCTCGGCCACGTCGCGGCAGGTGTTGACCACGAGCCGGTGCAGCCACGTCGAGAACTGGGCCTCGCCGCGGAACTGCCGGAGCCGGACGCAGAGCTTCGCCAGCGCCTCCTGCGCAGCGTCACGGGCATCCTCCGGATCGCGCAGGAGATGGCGCGCGAGCCGCTCGACCCTGGGCGCGTGGCGAACGCAGAGTGCCTCGAGCGCCTCGGAGTCGCCGTCCTTCGCCCGCCTCACGAGGACGGGGTCGCCGAGGGTCGCGTAGTCGAGACTGCGCTCGCGCAGCGGCTGCCTGATCCTCCCCACGGCCGAAGTAGTCTAGATGCGGGTGTCGGATCTCTCTTCCGGCTCTGTCGAGCCGCTGCTGCAGGGCCGTCTCGGCCGGCCGTACCGCTTCGTCGCCGAGTGCGCTTCGACGCAGCACCTCCTCGAGGGCGTCGACAGCGAGGGCGCGACCGTGGCGACCGACCACCAGACGCACGGGCGGGGCCGCCTCGGCCGCACGTGGGAGACGCCCGCCGGGCGCGCGCTACTCCTCTCCGTCCTGCTCCGGCCGACGCCGCCGATGGCGCTCTGGCCCGAGCTCTCGGTCGTCGCCGGCGAGGCCGTCGCGAAGGCACTGCAGGCGGAGACGAGCGTCGCCGCCGAGCTGGGCCACCCCAACGACGTCCTCGTGGAGGGCCGGAAGGTCGCCGGGATCCTGCCGGAGGCGAGCGTCGGGAGAGTGGTGCTCGGGATCGGGGTGAACGTCAACCAGACGGCCGGCGAGCTACCCGCCGACACGCCAAAGCCGTCCTCCTCGCTTCGCGTCGAGACCGGCCGGGACTGGGCGCGGGCGCCGCTGCTGGCCGCGATCCTGCTCGAGCTCGAACGGGGTTACGACGCGTGGCAGCGGCTGCACACGAACCGCTGACCGCGCCAGGCGGAGCTACGCGCCGGCGGGCTGCTGCTCGCGGAAGTTCCGGGCGGCCTCGATCGCCGCGCCGAGGTTCAGGCCCTTGTCCTTGGCCTGCTTGATCAGCATCACGGTCTCGAGGGCGTCGATGTCGTAGATCCGCTGCTTCTTGCCCTTCGTCGGGATCTGCGCCTTGTTCGTCCAGTAGTCGAGCTGCATCTTCGAAATCCCCGCGATCTGGCAGACCTGGCCGAGGTAGAGCTCGACCTTGCCGAGATGCTCCGCCAGATCAATGGGTTCGAGAAGATCGACTTGCCGGCTGACTGCCATTCGCCCTCGCCGTGTCCGGGTACTGACCCCTCCGAGAGTTATAGAGGTCCGTTGCTCCTTTTGGAAGGGTGCGCTGCGGTCTCGCAGCGCCGGGTCACGCCTCGGCCGGTGCCTCGGTCGGCTCGACCGCGTCGCCGTTCGTCTCGTCCGACTCGACGACGGGCGCCAGCGCCGAGACACGCTCCTCGTCGCCGCGGAGCCGCATGACGATCACGCCCTGCGTCGAGCGGCCGAGCCGCTTGACCTCCTCGACCGGGATCCGGATCACGGTCCCCGCGGTCGAGATGAGCATCACCTGGTAGCCGTCGCGGACGACCCGCGAGCCCACGAGATGGCCGCGCGCCTCGGTCAGCTGCACGGTCTTGACGCCCATGCCGCCCCGCCCCTTGACCGGGTACTCCGAGACACGGGTCCGCTTGCCGTAGCCGTTCTCGGTCACGACGAGGAGATCCGCGTCGTCCTCGGCGATGTTGATCGAGATCACCTCGTCGCCCTTGCGCAGCTTCATGCCGGCGACCCCGGACGTGTCGCGGCCCATCGCGCGGACGTCGGTCTCGTGGAAGCGGATCGCCTGGCCCTTCGCCGAGACCATCAGGATGTCGTCCGCGCCCGAGGAGTGGCGGACGCCGACGAGCTCGTCGCTGTCCCGCATCTTGATCGCGATGATGCCGTCCGCCTTGAGCGGCGTGTTGTACGCGGCGAGCTCCGTCTTCTTGACGACGCCGTTCTTCGTCGCGAACACGAGGTATCTCGCCTCCTCGAAGTCGCGCGTCTGGATCACAGCCCGCACCTGCTCGTCTTGGCGGAAGGGGAGGAGATTGACGATCGCGCGCCCCTTCGACTGGCGGGAGCCGAGCGGCAGCTCGTGCACCTTGAGCCGGTAGACCTTGCCCACGTTGGTGAAGAAGAGGATGTAGTCGTGGGTCGAAGCGACGAAGAGGTGCTCGATGTAGTCGTCCTCCTTCATGTCCATCCCCATCACGCCGATCCCGCCGCGCCGCTGCTCCCGGTAGGTCGTCACGGGTAGCCGCTTGATGTAGCCGGACCGCGTGATCGCGATGACCATGTCCTCCTCCGCGATCAGGTCCTCGAGCTCGAGCTCCTCCTCGGCGGCGACGATCTCGGTGCGGCGGTCGTCGGCCCTGCCGTATGTGTCCTTGATCTGGAGCAGCTCCTCGCGGATCACGCCGTCGACCTTCGCCGGGTCGCCGAGGATCTCGCGCAGCTCGCCGATCCGCTCCTTCAGGTCGGCGTAGTCGCGTTCGACCTCCTTGCGCGCGAGCCCTGTGAGACGGGCGAGCCGCATGTCGAGGATGGCCTGTGCCTGGATCTCGCTCAGCGAGAAGCGGTCCATCAGCTGCGTGCGCGCGTCGTCGGTGTCGTCGGCGGCGCGGATCAAAGCGACGATGGCGTCGATGTTGTCGAGCGCGATGAGGTAGCCCTCGAGGACGTGCGCGCGGGCCTCGGCCTTGCGCAGCTCGTCCTTCGAGCGCCGGGTCACGACCTCGCGCTGGAACTCGAGGTAGTGGCGGACGAGCTCGAGCAGCGACAGCGTCCGCGGCACTCCGTCGACGAGCGCCACCGCGTTGTAGCCGAAGGTCGACTGCAGGGGCGTGTGCTTGAACAGCTTGTTGAGCGCAACCTGCGGCACGGCGTCGCGCTTCAGCTCGACCTGGATCCGCATGCCGGTGCGGTCCGAGTGGTCGGCGAGGTCGGCGACCTCGGTCAGCACCTTCTCGCGTACGAGGTCGGCGATCTTGACGATCACGCCGGCGTCGCCGCCCTTCTTCACGCCGTAGGGCAGCTCGGTGATGACTATCGCCGAGCGGCCCCCGCGCAACTCCTCGATGTGCGCCCGGGCACGCATGATGATCCGGCCACGGCCTGTGCGATAGGCGTCGCGGATGCCGCTGCGACCCACCACGATGGCCCCCGTCGGGAAATCGGGCCCCTTGACGTGCTTCATCAGTCCCTCGACCGAGATGTCCGCGTCGTCGATCATCGCCACGACCGCGTCGATCGTCTCGCCGAGGTGGTGCGGCGGCATGTTCGTCGCCATCCCGACCGCGATGCCGGTCGAGCCGTTGACGAGCAGGTTCGGGAAACGGGACGGGAGAACCGAGGGCTGGCGACGGGACTCGTCGTAGTTCGGCTCGAAGTCGACGGTGTTCGCGTCGATGTCCTGCAGCAGCTCGGTCGCGATCCGGGCCAGCCGGGCCTCGGTGTAGCGCATCGCGGCCGGCGGGTCGTCGTCGATCGAGCCGAAGTTGCCCTGGCCGTCGACGAGCGGATAGCGCAGCGAGAACGGCTGCGCCATCCGCACGAGCGTGTCGTAGATCGCGGAATCGCCGTGCGGGTGGTAGTTCGCCATCACGGCGCCGACCGTCGAGGCGGACTTCTTGTACGGCCGGTTCGGCTGCAGGCCGGCCTCGTGCATCCCGTAGAGGACGCGCCGGTGCACCGGCTTCAGCCCGTCGCGCACGTCGGGCAGCGCGCGCGAGACGATCACCGACATCGCGTAGTCGAGGAAGCTCGAGCGCATCTCCTGCTCGAGCTCGCGCGGCTCGATGCGGCCGGCCCCCAGGGCGCCGGTATCGACCTCAGACAACCGTGCCCCTAGACGTCAAGGAAGGCGTCCTTCGCGTTCTCCTCGATGAAGATGCGGCGCGGCTCGACCTGGTCGCCCATCAGCATCGAGAAGAGCTGGTCGGCGGCGCTTGCGTCCTCGACGTCGACCCGCACGAGCAGCCGCTTGGCCGGATCCATCGTGGTCTCCCACAGCTGCTCGGGATTCATCTCCCCGAGGCCCTTGTAGCGGGAAAGCTGGGTTCCGGTCTCCTTGACGAGATCGAGCGCACCGTGACGCAGCTCTGAGAACGAGTCCGCCTCGGCCTTGTGCTTGCCGAGCGCCAGCGTGAACGGCGGCGGCCCGACGATCTCGACGAGCTTTTCGTACGCCTGGCGCAGGTGCGCGTAGATCGGCGACGCGAGCAGCTCGGCCGACAGGCCGATCGTCTGGGCGGCGGACGTCTCCTCCTCCACCACCTTCACCTGGATGCCGCTCTCGTCCCGCTGGAGGACGGAGAGCTTGTAGCCGTTCGGCGGCAGCGTTGCGATCGCCTTCTCCGCGGCCGCCGGCGTCGTGATGTCGAGCTCGACGAGGCGGTGCGAAACGACGAGGTCGGAGGCGTGCGGCCCGAAGTCGGCGCGCAGCCGCGCGGACCAGCCCTCGAACTCGGCGAGCGCGCCCGTGAACCGCTTCCACCGTGCCTCGGTCAGCTTCACGTCGCTGCCCCCGCGATCGTGCACCTCGAGCTCGCCGAAGCGCTCGCGCACGAGCAGGTCCTCGAGCTGGGAGTCCTTCTCGAAGTAGAACTCCTGGTTGCCGAGCTTGACCTTGTAGAGCGGCGGCACGGCGATGTACACGTGGCCGTACTCGAACAGCTCGCGCATGTGGCGGTAGAGGAAGGTGAGGACGAGCGTCCGGATGTGCGAGCCGTCGACGTCGGCGTCCGTCATGACGATGATCCGGTGGTAGCGCAGCCCGGAGATGTCGAACTCGTCGCCGATCCCGGTCCCGATCGCGGTGATCATCGACTGGATCTCGTTGTTCGAGAGGACCTTGTTGATCCGGTTCTTCTCGCTGTTGATGATCTTCCCGCGCAGCGGCAGGATCGCCTGGTAGGTGCGGTCGCGGCCGGTCTTCGCGGAGCCGCCGGCCGAGTCGCCCTCGACGATGAACAGCTCCGCCGCGGCGGGGTCGCGGATCGAGCAGTCGGCGAGCTTGCCCGGCAGTGCCGAGCTGTCGAGCGCGGACTTGCGCCGCGTCAGATCGCGCGCCTGCCGCGCCGCGAGCCGTGCGCGCATCGCCGCGATCGCCTTATTGCAGATCGCCCGCGCATCCTGCGGGTTCTCCTCGAGGAACTGGGAGAAGGACGCGTTGACCGTCGTCTGGACGAGACCCTCGATGCCCGGGTTGCCGAGCTTCGTCTTCGTCTGACCCTCGAACTGCGGGTTGCGGAGCTTGACGGAGACGACGGCAGCGAGCCCCTCGCGCACGTCCTCGCCGTCGAGGCTCTCCTTCTCCTTCAGCAGCTTCAGCTCCTGAGCCTTCGCGTTCAGCGTCCGGGTCAGCGCGCTGCGGAAGCCCGAGAGGTGGGAACCGCCCTCGACGGTGTTGATGTTGTTGGCGAACGTGTAGACCGACTCCTGGTACGACGAGTTCCACTGCATCGCAACCTCGACGGCGCCCTGTTCGGTCTCGCCCTCGAAGTAGACGATGTGCTTGTGGATCGCGTCCTTCGCCTCGTTGATGTGCGAGACGAAGTCGCGGATCCCGCCCTCGTACTGGAACTCGACGGTCTTGCCGCCGGCGCGCTCGTCGACGAGCCTGATGTGCAGCCCCTTCGTGAGGAAGGCGGTCTCGCGCAGCCGCTGGGTGATCGTCGCCGCGTCGACGTTGAGCTCCTCGAACATCTCGGAGTCGGGCAGGAACGAGATGGTCGTGCCGGTCGGGTCGTCCTTGGCCATCTCCCCGACGACCTCCATCTCGCCCGCCGGTGCGCCGCGCTCGAATTCCTGTCGGTAGACCTTCCCGTTGCGCCGGACCTCGGCCGTGAGGTGCTCGGAGAGCGCGTTCACGACCGACACGCCGACTCCGTGTAGCCCGCCGGAGACCTTGTAGCCCTCGCCACCGAACTTGCCGCCCGCGTGGAGCTTCGTGAGCACGACCGTGAGCGCCGGCAGGCCCTGCTCGGGCATCACGTCGACGGGAATGCCGGAGCCCCAGTCCTGAACCGTGATCGAGTGGTCGGGATGGAGGGTCACCTCGATGCGATCGTTCCGGTCCGCGAGCGCCTCGTCGACCGAGTTGTCGACGACCTCGTAGAGGAGCTGGTGGAGGCCGCGGATGCCGGTCGAGCCGATGTACATGCCCGGCCTGAGCCGGACCGGCTCGAGTCCTTCGAGGACAGTGATGTCCTTGGCGGTGTAGTCCGTTTCAGTCATGAAAAAAGCCCTGCAAATTCCGCATTTGCGGGCACGAGGAAGTGTATCAGACGGAGCGGTCGTCCAGCGCCTGTGCGAGCGCCGCTTTTATCGCTTTCGCGACAGATTCGCGCAGGTTCTGATCGTCGATCCCGGCGGTGAGCGCAGCCGCCTCTCGCGCCTGCTCGGGAGTCGCCTCCGGCGTCGGACGGCGTGCCCCTTCGCGAGTTGGTTCCGGCAGCGGTCCGGGAACGAAACGGAGCCGGGGCCGACCCGGCAGCCGAGCCGAGATCTCGGCCGCGCGCTGAGTCAGCTCGAAGCCCCAGACAGCGTCGCGCACGTGCACGACGAGCGTTCCGTCCGGCTGCGTCCGCGCCGGCCAGGCGTTCCGGGCGATCTCGCCGCCGACGGCGGTTGGCCAGACGCTGACGACGTCTCCGGCGCCGCTGTCCACACCGACGCGGCGCAGCTCCGCGCGAATCTCGTCTCCGACCCGCTCCACTACGCCGCGGTCTCCAGCACGGCCCCCGGTGTCACCTCGAGGAGCTGGTCGGGAAGCGAAGGCAGCATCGCGGCGTCCGTCGCGGTTACCAGCGCCTGCCCCACGCTCTGCACCCGGGCGGCGAGGATCCGGCGGCGCTCCGGATCGAGCTCCGACAGGACGTCGTCGAGCAGGAACAACGGCGGCACCCCCGTGCGGTCGGCGATCGTCTCAGCCTCGGCGAGCAGCAAAGCCAGGAAGGCAAGCCGCTGCTCGCCCTGGGAGCCGAAGCTACGCAGGTCCCTCCCGTCCGACTCGAGCACGACGTCGTCGAGATGTGGCCCGAGCGAGGTCGTGCCGCGCTCGACGTCGCGGTCGATCGCTGCAGCGAGCCCCTCCCGGGTCGGCGGCTCTCCTTCGTAACGGAGCGAGACACGGTCGAGACCGAGCTCCGCCGCGCGGTCGCGGAACGCCGGCTCGAGCTGACGGAGCAGCTCGAGGCGGGCAGCAACAAGCTCCACACCGAGCGTCGCCACACGTTCGCTCCACGGCTCGATCGCGTCTCGGCCGGAGAGATTCGCCGCCGCGCGGCGCAGCGCAGCGTTCCTCTGTGCGACCGCGGCGCCGTATTCCGCCGGCAGACTCGCCCTGGCCGGCGCAAGGCGCCCGAGCGCTCGATCGAAATACGCACGCCGCGCCGCAGGAGGGCCTTTCACGACGCCGAGCCGGTCGGGAGTGAAGACGAGCGTCGAGACGACGGCCCGCAGCTGCTCGGCCGTCTGCAGCGGTGCGCCGTTCAGCCGGGCGCGCTTCCCTTCACCGCGTCGCACCGTCACCTCGAGCTCCATCCGCACCTCGCCCCGACGACCCGAGACCGCAGCACGGGCGCCTTCCTCCCCGAAGCGGACCACCTGGGAGTCGGTACGCGTCCGCGGCGAGAACCCCTGCGTCGCGACGTGCACGGCCTCGAGGAGGTTCGTCTTGCCGACGCCGTTCGGCCCCACCACGAGCACGAGTCCCGGGCGCAGCGCCAGCTCGAGCCGCTCGTAGGAGCGAAAGCTGCGGAGCGAGACCGTCTCGGCGATCAGGCTGTGCCCGTCGGGCCCGGCTTTCAGCCGGGGAGGCGGATCGGCATGACGAGGTACGTGAAGTCCTCGCCCTCGTCCGTGAGGATGGCAGGGCGAAGGGGGCTGATGAGCTTGATGCGCACGTCATCGCCCTCGACCGACTCGAGTCCTTCCCGCAGGAACTCGGCGTTGAAGCCGATCTCGAGCGGCTCGCCGCTGTAGGCGACGGGCATCGACTCCTGCGACTCGCCGACCTCGTGCGTCCGGGCGAAGACGGTGACCTCTCCGTCCGCGAAGCGGAGCTGGAGCGGCGTGGCGCGCTGGATCATGACCGCCGCGCGCCGCACGACGTCGAGTAGCTCCGTCCGCGACACGGTCAGCTCGTGCTCGAACGTCTCGGGCAGCAGCTGCCGGTAGTTCGGGAACTGGCCGTCGATCCGGCGCGTCGTGAGCCAGACGCCGCCGGCGGAGAACACGACCTGGTTCTCCTGCACGCCGACGGCGATCTCCTCCGCGTCGCCGGCGACGCGAGCAAGCTCCTGCAGCGCACGACTCGGGACGATGGCCTCGAGCTCCGGAGCCGGCGATGTGAGAGCCGTCTCCTTCACCGCCAGGCGATACGAGTCGGTCGCCGCCATCACGAGCTTGTCGCCGGCGAACTGCACGAGGACGCCGGTGAGGACCGGACGTGCTTCGTCGCGCGAGGCGGCGCGCGCGACCCGCGCGACCGTCTCGAGCAGTGCCTCCCGGTCGACGGCGAACGTCTGCGCATCGACGACCTCCGGGAGCCGCGGAAAGTCCTCGGCGTTGTACGTGTGCAGCGTGTAGCTCGCGCTTCCCGAGCCGACATGGACGACCGACTCGGCTGCGCGATGCTCGATGGTCACGTCGTCGCCTGGGAGAAGCCGCGCGATGTCCACGAGCGTCCGGCCGGGCAGCACGACTGCGCCGTCGCCCTCCACTCGCGCCGCCACTCCGGCGCGCACCGAGAGCTCCATGTCCGTCGCGGCCAGGCGAAGCTCGTCGTCGCGAGCCTCGAGCAGGATCCCCGACAGGATCTGGATCGCCGTGCGGCTCGACACGGCGCGGCCGACGAGCGACAGACCCTGCACGAGCTCGTCCTTCGTACAGGTGATCCTCAACCCGGCCCCGACTGCGATGTCACTCTCGATCATTGTTGGATTCTCGTAGAAGTCATAGGGAGTGTGGACGACGGGGAAGACGTGCGTGAGGGCGCTTGGCTCCTGCGTGTCGCGTGTGGGGTTCCATTGTGGACGATTCGGAGGGTCCCACAGCCGGGAAGCGTCAGCGGACCTGCTTCACACGTGCGGTGAGCTCCTGCACGAGGTTGTACACAGACCTGTCCTCACGGATCAGGCGGGAGATCTTCGAGGTCGCATGAATGACCGTCGTGTGGTCGCGGCCGCCGAACTCCTTGCCGATCTTGGGCAGCGACGAGTCGGTGAGCTCACGTGAGAGGTACATCGCGACCTGGCGCGGGTAGACGATGTTCTGCGAGCGCTTCTCGCCGCAGAGCTCGTCGTGCGAGAGCCCGAAGCGCTCGGCGACGAGGTCCTGGATCCGCTTGATCGAGACCTCGGCGGCCTCGCCTTGCGGGAAGACGTCGCGCAGCACGTCCTGGGCGAGCTCCACGGTCATCGGCCGGCCCGTGAGCGAGGAGAACGCGACGACACGGGTGAGGGCACCCTCGAGCTCGCGGATGTTCGTCGAGACGCGGCCGGCGGTGAAGGTGAGGACCTGCTCGTCGTGCACGTGGATCCCGTCAACCTTGACCTTCTTGCGCAGGATCGCGATGCGCGTCTCGAGGTCGGGCGGCTGGATGTCGGTGATCAGGCCCCATTCGAAGCGGCTCCGCAGCCGCTCCTCGAGCGTCGCGATGTCGCGCGGCGGCCGGTCCGAGGACAGCACGATCTGCGAGCCGGCCTCGTACAGGGAGTTGAACGTGTGGAAGAACTCCTCTTGGAAGCGCTCCTTCCCCTCGAAGAACTGCACGTCGTCGATGAGGAGGACGTCGTAGGCGCGATAGCGCTGCTTGAAGCCTTCGATCCGCTTGTCGCGGAGTGAGTTGATGAAGTCGTTGACGAAGGCCTCGCTCGTCACGTAGCGCACCGTGAGCTTGGAGGTGTGCTCGGCGACGTACTGCGCCACGGCCTGCAGGAGATGCGTCTTGCCGAGGCCGGTGCTCCCGTAGATGAACAGCGGGTTGTAGGCCTGGGCGGGTGCCTCTGCGACGGCGAGCGCAGCGGCGTGCGCGAAGCGGTTCGACGAGCCGATCACGAACGAGTCGAAGGTGTACTTCGCGTTGAAGCCGCCGCTCACGGGCCGCGGGGGCAGCCCTTGGACCATGGGAATGACGGCTTCCGTTCCCGCGCCGTCCTCCCGCGGGGGCTCGCCACTGCCGGCGACGCGGAGCTCGAGCGGGCGCTCGACGCCGACGATGTCGCGTACGGCGGCGCCGATCAGTCCGAGGAAATGCCCCTCGATCCAGTCGCGCGTGAAGTCGCTCGGGACCGTGAGTACGAGCCTCTCGTCCTCGAGCTCCAGGCCGCGGACGTCACCGAACCACTTGCCGTACGTCCCGTCGTTGAGCGCTTGCCTGAGCCGCCCGGAGATCTCCTCCCAGAGGTCATCTGCAGACAGCTCGAGTTGGTGCTCCACCGACGCCCTGATCCTCCCGTCCCTGGCCCGGCGGCCAGCATAACAGTGCCCCGAACGAGGACAAAATCGTGGCGCATGCAGGCGTTTTCCCGGCGGCCACGATCCCTCCACAGGTGTGGACATGCGTGGGGGAAACTCAGCACGACCGCATTCCTGCGTGGTCTGCGGCTGTGGACAAGCCGGTGGACGAAGCTCGTCTATACTGGCCGCCGCGCCCCGCCGCCGGCGGGGATTTTTCTGGCAAAGACGAGCCTTTTCGCAGTCGTGAAGCGCACCTACCAGCCCAACGTCCGCCGCCGCAAGCGCAAGCACGGCTTCCGTGCGCGCATGGCGACGAAGGCCGGCCGCGCGATCCTGAAGCGCCGCCGTGGCAAGGGCCGGGCTCGCCTCTCGGCGTAACCGCCCGGCCTCTAAGCTGCATCCGTGAAGCGCGCCAACCGCCTGTCCCGCTCCCGGGACTTCGACGCGGTGCACCGTCGCGGCCGCTCGGTCTCGTCTCGCTTTCTCGTGCTCTACTGGCTGCCGCAGGAGGAGCCCGCGGAGCCGCGGATCGGGTTCGCCGTCCCGCGTGCGGCCGGCGGCGCCGTCGAGCGGAACCGGATCAAGCGGCGGCTGCGCGAGGTGTGGAACGAACGGCTCGACCGCGTTCCCGCCGGGCACGACTACGTGCTGATCGTCCGCCCGGGGCTGGTGGAGGCGGCCGAGACGAACGGCTTCGCGTGGCTCGGCCAGCGCGTCGACGAGCTGCTGGAGCAGACGGGAGTCCTCGCCGCATGAGTGCGGTCCAGCGCGTGCCGGGCTTGCTCGGGATCGGCCTCGTCTGGCTCTACCGGCTGACGCTCGGCGCGCTCTTCCCGACGACCTGCAAGTACCACCCGTCGTGTTCGGAGTACGCGATCCAGGCGCTGCGCCGCCACGGACTGATCAAGGGAAGCGCGCTCGCCGCCTGGCGCCTTCTGCGCTGTAACCCGTGGAGCCACGGGGGCTTCGACCCGGTCCGATGATCCTCTACACCATCCCGATCATCGACCAGCTCGAGACCGTGATGCGTCACGTTCTCCACTGGTTCCACTCGAACCTCGGGCTGACGTGGGCGTGGTCGATCGTGGCGACGACGGTCGCCGTCCGGATGCTGCTGGTGCCGCTGACGGTCCGGCAGATCCACTCCACGCAGTCGCTGCAGAAGCACGCGCCGCAGATGAAGGAGATCCAGAAGAAGTACAAGCACGACCGGCAGAAGCAGAACGAGGAGCTGATGAAGTTCTACCGGGAGAACAAGATCAACCCGGCTGCCGCGTGCCTGCCGATGCTGCTGCAGCTCCCGGTCTTCATCGCCCTCTACTACACGCTGCGGCACGCGAAGTTCACCGGCGACCTCTCGTTCCTCACCTTCATCCCGAACATCTCGCACCACACGACGTCCTTCTGGGGCGGCTACATCCTGCTGATCGTCTACGTCGGGAGCCAGATGGCGTCGTCGCTGTTCATGATGACGACGGTCGACAAGACGCAGCGCACGCTCTTCATGATCATGCCGCTCGTCTTCGTCTTCATCATCGCGCGCTTCCCGGCCGGCCTCGTCCTCTACTGGGTGACGACGAACCTCTGGACGGTAGGGCAGGGACTGATCACGCGCCGACTTGTCTCCCGGACGCCCGCCCCCGTGCCGGAGAAGCGCAGCTCGCGTACGCCGCCGAA
>DASSVO010000052.1:0-8848 GCA_035706005.1 Gaiellaceae bacterium
CGCTTCACCGGCGCGTCGAGGTCCTCGAACGCCTCCTCCGCGATCGTCGCCGCGATCTCGCCGCCGAAGCCGCCGCTGCGCGTGTCCTCGTGCAGGACCAGGACTTTCGACGTCTTGCGCACCGACTCGAGCACGGCCGCCTTGTCCCACGGCATCACGGTGCGCAAGTCGACGATCTCGACGGAGACCCCGTCCGACTCGAGCTGCTGCGCCGCCTCGTCGGCGGTGTAGACCATCGCGCCCCACGTGATCACCGAGACGTCGTCGCCCTCGCGGTGGGTGCGCGCCTTGCCGAGCGGCGTCGTGTAGCGCTCCTCCGGCACCTCGCCCTTGATGCGGCGGTAGAGGTGCTTGTGCTCGAAGTACAGGACGGGACTCGGATCCTCGATCGCGCTGATCAGCAGGCCCTTCGCGTCCTCGGGCGTCGCCGGGCAGACACACTTCAGCCCCGGGATGTGCGCGAACGACGACTCCGGATTCTGGGAGTGGAACGGCCCGCCCGAGAAGCCGCCGCCCGACGGGAGGCGCACGACCATCGGCACCGGGGTGCCTGCACGCCAGCGCTGCTTGGCTGCGACGGTGACGAGCTGGTCCCACGCGCAGGAGATGAAGTCCGCGAACTGCATCTCCGCGACCGGGCGCATCCCCATGATCGCTGCGCCCGTGCAGCCGCCGACGATCGCGGCCTCGGCGAGCGGCGCGTCGATCACGCGCCACGGCCCGAACTCCTCCTGGAAGCCGAGCGAGACCTTGAAGGCGCCGCCGTAGACGCCCACGTCCTCCCCGATGAGGAAGACGCGCTTGTCGCGTCGCATCTCCGTGCGGAGCCCGTCCGAGATCGCCTGGAGGTACGTGAGCTCCGGCATTACTTGTGATGTGGCGTGTCGAGGTCCTCGACCGATGCGAAGACACCGTGGGTGAGACTGGACGGCTCGGGCAGCGGCGATTCCTCGGCGCGCTTGAGGGAGTCGTTGAGGAGCTTCTTGACGCCGGCCGCGATCTCGTCCTCCTCCTCATCGGTCAGGTCGGCGTTCTCGCGCAGCCAGGTGCGGAAGCGCTCGATCGGGTCGGACTCGGCCCAGCGCTCGAACAGCGGCTTGGGGACGTAGAACGCGTCGTCGTGGACGGCGTGGCCCTCCATCCGCAGCGTGAGGCACTCGAGCAGCGTCGGGCCGCCGCCGGCGCGGGCCTTCTCGATGGCGCGCTTCGCCTCGCGGTACACGGCGAGGACGTCGGTTCCGTCGACGACGACTCCTTCGAAGCCGTACGCGTCGGCGCGGTCGGCGACGTGCTCGGTCGCGAACTCGAGGTGCGTCGGCGTGGAGTACGCCCACTGGTTGTTGTCGCAGACGAAGACGACCGGCAGCTTGCGCGTGCCCGCGAAGGTCATCGACTCGTGGGCGTCGCCGCGCGCCGAGGCTCCCTCGCCGAACCAGCCGACGGCGACGCGCGGCTCCTCGCGGATCCGGAAGGCGAGCGCGCAGCCGGTCGCCACCGGCAGCATCGCCGGCAGATGGCTGACCATCGCGATCAGCCCGAGCTGCGAATCGGCCATGTGGACGTTGCCGTCGCGGCCGTGCGTGGGGCCGTCCTGGCGGCCCATGTACTGCGCGAAGATCCGCCACGGCTCGACGCCGCGCGTGATGTGCACGCCCATGTCCCGATGCAGCGGTGTCCCCACGTCGTCGGGCCCCATCGCCGTCGCGACGCCGACGGCAGCCGCCTCGTTGCCGCGGCCGGTGTAGAAGGAGCCGGGAATCTTGCCCTGGCGGTAGAGGATGTGGCCTCTCTCCTCGACGCCACGGGTGACGAGCATGTTGCGGTAGGTGCCGAGCAGGTCCTCGCGGTCGAGGCCCGCCTCGCGCACCTCGTGGAGCGACCCGACCGGCCCCGCTTCTCTCGCGATCGCCATCGGGGCGAAATCTAGCGATCCCACTGGTGGGCGTCGCCCACCTGTCGCAGCCGCTCGCGTGTCTCGTCGTCGCAGAGGGCGCCTGCGAGGCCCGCCTCGAATGCAGCGCGAGGCGAGAGACCGAGGGAGGCTGCCGCCTCGTAGTCGCGCGTCAGGTCGGTGTCGAACATCGCGGGGTCGTCGGTCGAGATCGAGCAGCGAACGCCGGCGGCGACGAGCTGCGGCAGCGGGTGCTCCTCGAGCGACCGGACGACGCCGGTGCGGAGGTTCGAGAGGGGGCAGACGTCGAGAACCGTCCCGCGGCCGGCGAGCTCGTTCACCAGCCCGCTGTCTTCGACCGCCCGCACGCCGTGCCGGATGCGGTCCGCGCCGAGCGCCTCCAGCGCGCCTTGCACGGAGGCGGCGCCTGCCGCCTCGCCCGCGTGCGGCACCGACCCGAGACCGAGCGACCGCGCCAGTGCGAACACCGCCTCGTACGGCTCGGGCGGGAAATCGGCCTCGAGCCCGCCGAGCCCGACGCCGACGACACCGCGATCGCGGTAGCGGCTCGCGTGCTCGACGGTCGCGCGCGCCTCCTCCTGCGTGAAGCCGCGCGGGATGTCCGGAGTCAGTCGCACCTCGACGCCGTGCAGCTGTCGCGCCTCCTGGGCGCCTGCGCAGACGCCTTCGAAGATCTCGTCCCACGCGCAGCCGCGGCGCACCCGCTCGGCCGGGCTGAAGATGCCCTCGAGGTAGACGCATCCATGGGAAACCGCCTCATCGGCGTAGTCGACCACCATCTGCCGCCAGTCCTCCTCGGTTCGGAGCGCGTTCGTGGTGAGGATCCAGACCTCGATGAAGTGCGCGAAGTCGCGGAAGCGGTAGAGCGACTCGAGGTCGTCTGGGAGCGCGTAGTCGTTCCGTCTGGCGATCGCGCGGAGCGTGTCCGGCCGCACCGTGCCCTCGAGGTGGACGTGGAGTTCGATCTTCGGGTCAGGCGCAGGCATGCGCGAAGAAGCGTAGGAGCGCCGGCGTGTGAGCGTCCCAGTAGGCGGTGTCGTGCCCGCCGGGGGAGACGTGCGCATGGACGCCGGCTCGGCGCGCATACGCGAGCGCGGCATTGTGAAACGGATCGCCCGTACCGAGGTCGATCCAGAGGGGACGCGGCGGCCGCAGCTTGAAGACGTCGTTTCGCGCGTAGTCCTCCGCGTCGTCGAAGGCTCCCGGCGCGGTCTCATCGGCGCTGACCCACAGGGCCGGGGACTGAACGCCAACCGCGCAGAACCTGCGGTAGCGGGAGCCGAGGAGCAGCGCGCCGTAGCCGCCCATGGAGATACCGCCGATCGCGACCCGCCGCGGCATCGTGCGCGCGATGCCGGCCGGCATCGCCTCCTGCAAAACCATCGAGCCCCAGCGTCCGTCCGCGCGGTCGTGCCAGTAGCTGTCGTCGCCGCCGGCGAGGAGGAGGACGTCGGGCGCGCGCGACCCGAGCGCCGCGAGGGTGTCGAAGAACGGCTGGCTCAGGAACTGCGACGGCCCTGCGCTCTTTCCGTGCAGCAGGAACAGGAGCCAGTGTCCGCGACGCTTCGGCACGACGAGTACCTCGTGCAGGTCCCGGTGCGTCAGTTGGCTGTGGAGCGTGAAGTGGACGAGCCGAGCGCCGCGGGTCGAGTGGTAGCGCGCTCCGCCGCAGCTCGCCGCCAGCGCGAGAACGGCGGCTATGGTCAGCGCGTGAGCAAGGCGGCGGACTGGCTGCGGGAGGAGCGTCGGAAAGTCCTCGGGGACTGGGTCGCGTTCTGTCTCGGCTGCGGTGCCGCACGCCGGTGGTTCGAGGAGTTCGAGGCCGAGGTGCCCGAGACCTGCCCGCAGTGCGGCGGCGAGCTGCTTCGCCGCTGCCGTTTCTGCGGCGCGGCGTTTTCCTCTCTCGCAGTCGTCGACTGTGAGCAGTGCGGCGAGCCGGTGCGGAGCAACGAGCTCTTCGGCTCGAAGATCCGCCGGACGAGATGAGACCGAATCCCGGCGGCAACGAGCAGCTGACCGCGCTCGCCGGGATCCTGCTCATCGTCTTCGTCGCCGCCGAAGGAGCGACGCTGCTCAACCTGAAGGCGCTGCTCACGGTGCACGCGTTCATCGGCATGTTCCTCCTGCCGATCGTCGCGCTGAAGATGGGCAGCACCGGCTGGCGCATGACGCGCTACTACCTCGGCGGAGACGAGTACGTGCGCCGCGGCCCGCCGCCGTTGCCACTGCGCGTGATCGTCGCGCCGGTGGTCGTGGCCTCTACGATCGTCCTCTTCGCGACGGGCGTCTACCTCCTCGCGGTGCACGAGGTGCAGGGAACCGCCGTGGGACTGCACAAGGCGAGCTTCATCGTCTGGCTCGTCTCGACCTCGATCCACGTGCTCGCTCGGCTCGCGCCGATGTCGAGGGTGCTCCGCGCGCGGTATCCCGGCCTTGCTGCTCGGCTCGGCCTCGTCGTGGCGATGCTCGCCGCGGGGGCGGTGGTCGCCGTCTCGACGCTGCCCGGAGCCGACCACCTGCAAGACCGGGTGTCCGCGCGGGTCGGGCTCGATTCGAGCTAGGCCGGGACGGCGACCTCGAGGCCGTGGCGCTCTGCCAGCGCCGGGATCGTGGCGAAGTCGATCTCGAGCTCGTAGCGCGCCGCGACCTCCTGTACCCCGGACTGGTCGCCGGCAGCCAGGAGCGGCGCGAGCTCGCGGAAATAGGCCTCGAAGCCCGCTGGCGAGATGATCTCGAGGAAGCGCAGCGGCTCGTCGCCGGCATTCCAGAACGTGTGCTCCTGGCCCCGCGTTTTCCGCACGAGCTCTCCGGGACCGGCTTCGATCACCTCGTCGCCGAGCTGCGCGCCCAGGCGACCTTCGAGGACGTACGAGTACTCATCCTCGTTCGCATGCCGGTGCACGGGAGCGCCGAGCCCACGCGGCGGGAGCGTGTGCTCCACGAGCGCGAAGCTTCCGCCCGTCGCCACGCTCTCGAGGAGACAGCGCACGCCCAGGTCGAAGAGATAGACGATGTCGGTATCGGTGCTCATGACGCTCCTTTCGATGTACATGCCGTATAACGGAATACATAACAGATCGGTGTACACTCTGTAAAGCGAAATGACGCGCAAGTACGAGCTCAAGCAACGGGCCGATCAGGTCGAGGAGACGCGGCGACGCATCGTCGAGGCAACGGTCGACCTCCACCTGACGCGTGGCCCTGCTGCGACGCAGATCGCCGAGGTCGCCCGCCGGGCCGGTGTGCAGCGCCGCACCGTCTACAACCACTTCCCGGACGACGCAGCGCTCTTCGCCGCCTGCTCCGCCCACTGGCGCGATCGGCATCCGCCGCCCGATCCAGCCGGCTGGAGCGATCTGCGGCAGGGCCTGCGGGAGCTGTATGCGTGGTACCGCGAGACGGAGCCGATGACGGCGAACGTCCTCCGGGACGCACAGTCGCTTCCGTCGCTGCGCGCCGTCATCGAGCCCGGGTTCGGCGCCTACCTCGAGGCGGTCCGGGCGGCGCTCGCACAGGGCCGAGGCCGCAGCCGTCGTGTCCAGGCTGCGATCCGGCTCGTCACCGACTTCCATGCTTGGCGTGCGCTCACCTCTCTCGGCGACGAGGAGGCGGCCGAGCTGGCCGCCGAGCTCGTGGAGCTCGCGGCGGGCGCTCCTAGAAGATCTCGCCCTCGCGGAAGCCGGGCACGACCGGCCCGTTCATGATCTGCGAGAAGCGGATCACGGTCACGAGGTCGTCCGGGCCGACCTCGCGGTTGTAGAGCTGGCCGAGGAAGTTCCCCATCTCGTCGGTACGGCGGATCTCGGGATTGTCGTGCTCGATCTCCCGCGGCGACAGCTCGCCGAGGGTCTTCACCTCGACCCGGTCGATCACCGCGTCGAACACGTGCTCGCGTGGGCTGTACCGGACGCCGCAGAGGACGCGCACGACCATGCCCTTCTTGTACTTGCCGGACTTGTCGCCGAGCCGGATCGTGGCCGACTTGCGTCCCGACCGCAGCTGGTCGGCGACGAGCGGCGAGTAGAAGTTGAGGGCGTACATCGTGGCCGGGAGTCTGCCAGCTAAACGGCCGTCCGTTGGACGTGCGCGGGCGTGATCTCCTCCGGCAATCGGCAGCCGAGTAGGCAGAGGGCCAGCGTCAGCTCCTCCCGCAGGAGCTCGAGGACGTGGCGGACGCCGTGCTCTCCGACGGCCGCGAGCCCGAACATCGCGGCGCGGCCTACGAGGGTCGCACGCGCGCCGAGGGCGAGCGCCCTCGCCACGTCGGCGCCGCGGCGGATGCTGCCGTCGACGTAGATCTCGACCCTTCCCGCCACCGCCTCGACCACCTCGGGCAGCGCGTCGAGCGTCGCGGGCGCGCCGTCGAGCTGGCGGCCGCCGTGGTTCGAGACGACGATCGCCGCGGCGCCGTGCTCGACCCCGAGCTTTGCGTCGTCTGCGGTGACGATCCCCTTGAGGACGACGGGCAGCCGGCTCTCGCTTGCGATCCACTCGAGATCGCGCCACGAGACCGAGGCGTCGAGCAGTGCTAACTGCTCGGCAGGGTTCTGGGGAGCGGTCCCGATCGCCGCGCGGGCGTATGGCAGCGGGAGGTCGCCCGGGATCTCGAAGCCGGCGCGGAGGTCGCGCTCGCGCTGCGCGAGCCGCGGCGTGTCGACGGTGAGGACGACGGCGCTGCACCCGGCGTCGGCCGCGCTCGCAAGATGCTCGCGCGTGACGCGGCGGTCCCGGAACACGTAGAGCTGGCACCACTGGATCAGCCCCGGCGCGGCGGCTGCGATCTCCTCGTGCGACCTCGTCGAGAACGTCGAGACACACATCCCGGCGCCGGCCGCGGCGACGGCGCGCGCCGTCGCGCACTCGCCGTCGGGGTCGTAGAGCTGCTGGTAGGCGACGGGCGCGACGAGGACGGGCAGCTCGAGTTGCGTGCCGAGCACCGTCGTCGCCGTCGAGATCTCCGACACGTCGCAGAGGACGCGGGGACGGAACGTCCACCGTTCGAAGGCCGCGCGGTTCTCGCGCAGCGTCCACTCGTCGCCGGCGCCGCCGGCGAGGTAGGCCCAGGCGCCCGGCTCGAGCCGCTCCTCCGCGAGGCGCTCGTAGTCTGAAATGGAGAGGGGCTCCGCCAACTACGACTCCTCCGCGGAGCGGCGAAAGACCTCGGCCGACGCCTGGTGGCAGCCGGTGGGGAGATCCCGTGCGGCCATGCTGCGGGCTATCTCCTCCATCTCACCGATCCAGCGCCAGCCCTTGCGGCGCGCCGAGCGCTCGGCGCCGGCGAGGCGGTCCTCGAGCTCGGGGATCGAGAGCCGCCACTCCTCGAGCAGCGCGGCCTCGACTCCCTCGGCCCGTGCGAGCTCGCGCGCCGTGAGCAACAGCGCGGCGCTGCCCTTCGTCCAGCCGGCGTACGCCGCCTTCAGCGCCGAGGCTGCGCCGGGCTCGGCGGAGATGACTCTGGCGTCGACGTTCGTCCCAGCGAAGAGCTCGGCGACCAGCTCCGCCCCGGCGCCGGAGAGATAGAGCCTCGTCGTGCCCCGCTCTCTCGGTGGCGGTCCGACGATGCCGCCGTCGACGAACCGGGGCTGGAGCCTGGCGATCTCCCGCGCGGTGTCGGGCGCGATCGCATTCGCGTCGACGTAGATGCCCGGGAAGGAGCTGGCCGCCCGCGCGACATCCATCGCCGCGTGCGGAGGGCACACCGAGAGCAGGATCTCGCAGCGACGGCAGAGCTCGCCGATCTCACCGGCGTCCTCGAGCCCGGCGCCCTGTGCCCGCTCGATCGTGGCCGCGCTCCGGCCGGCCGAGGCCCAGAGCACGGCCTCGCCGCGCTCTCGCAGGACGCCGGCGACCGCGGCTCCCATCTCGCCCGGGTGGAGGACACCGACGACCGTCACGATCCCAGTCGCTCCAGCGCCTTCGTGGCCATCTCGCGCTCGCCGCCGTAGCTCAGCAGCCGCGGCGCCTCCTCGAGCGGCAGCCAGCGCGCCTCGGCCACCTCGATCCGCATCGGCTCGTCGATCTCCCCGATCCGCCCGCGTCCCGCACGGAGGAGGAAGAAGCTCACGACCTTGAAGATCCGCTCGCCCGCGGCGCCCTCCCACCGTGCCGTGTACACGTAGCGGACGTCGCCGAGCTTCTCGACGAGCCGGCCCTCCACTCCCGTCTCCTCGCGCACCTCGCGTACCGCTGTCTCGGCCGCCGACTCCCCGGCGTCGATCCGGCCCTTCGGCAGCGCCCAGACGCGGTCCCGGCCCTGCGGACGGATGGCTGCGAGCATCGTTCGGCCGCGGACGTTCCGCACGAGCACCCCTCCGGCCGAGAACTCCCGCTGCACGCGATCGGTTCTACCAGCCGGCTCGATCACTGACGACGGTTGGCACTTGCGGGGCCGGAGTGCCGACCGTACAATGCTCCCGGCACTCTCGAGGGGAGAGTGCCAGGAACTGTCACTGAGAGCAGTCAGGAGGCTCTGAATGAACCTGAAGCCACTTGGTGACCGCCTCATCGTCGAGGTCCTCGAAGAGGAGGAGACGACGACGAGCGGCATCGTGCTTCCGGATACCGCGAAGGAGAAGCCGCAGCGCGGCCGCGTCCTCGCCGTCGGCCCGGGCTCCCGGGACGACAACGGAAAGTTCGTCCCGATGGACCTGGCGGAGGGCGACGAGATCGTCTTCTCCAAGTACGGCGGGACCGAGATCAAGGTCGGCACCGACGACTACCTGATCCTGCGCGAGTCGGACGTGCTCGCGAAGGTCACCGGCGATCGCGAGCCGGCCGGCGCAACCGCGTAGAGAGCAAACGGAGGTCAGAAGAAGACATGGCTCACAAGGAGCTGAAGTTCAACGAGGATGCGCGGCGCTCGCTCGAGCGCGGCGTGAACATCCTCGCCGACGCGGTCAAGGTCACCCTTGGCCCGAAGGGGCGCTACGTCGTGCT
>DASSVO010000053.1:0-20885 GCA_035706005.1 Gaiellaceae bacterium
AGCACGGTGCCGCTGGTGAAGGAGGGCCTCCGCCCCGGCGAGCGGGTCAAGGCGTGGAAGCTCTTCTACTCGCTGCTCCTCTACTCCGGTAACGACGACGCCGCCCAGCTCGCCATCTCCTCCGCGGGATCGATTCGCGGCTTCCTGCGCCAGATGAACCTCGAGGCCCGGCGGCTCGGTCTCCACGACACGCACTACACGACGCCGAGCGGAGTGATCGACCAGGGGAACTACTCGACGCCCTGGGACCTCGCCGCGATGACTCGCTACGCGTTGCGGACTCCGCGCTTCAAGCAGCTCGTCGGGACGAGGCGCATCCAGGTGCGGTGGTCGCGGCCGACGAACTCGAAGATCTACCTCAACAACAACTTCCTCCTGCACGCGTACCACGGTGCGAACGGCGTCAAGACCGGCTACACGCACGAGTCGGGCTGGTGCCTCGTCGCAACCGCCACCCGGCACGGCAGGAAGATGATCGCGGTCGTCCTCGATTCGCCGAACATCTACGGCGACGCCAGGACCCTCCTCAACCTCGGCTTCAGCCACACGTAGCTACGGTTCCCCGCGCGGCGCCCGAGATCGGCGTTGCGGGGTCGACGTGAAGGAAGTGCGTATGAGAATGCCGTCGCTCGCAGCCGGTACCGATCTGGCCGTCGATCTCGGAACGGCGAACACCGTGGTCTTCCGCCGCGGCGAGGGCATCGTCCTCTTCGAGCCGTCGGTGGTCGCCATGGACCAGCAGACGGGACAGGTCTACGCCGTCGGCGAGAAGGCGCGCCAGATGCTCGGCCGCACGCCGGCGACGATCGTCGCCACCCGGCCCCTGCGGCACGGCGTGATCGCCGACTTCGAGACGACCGAGCAGATGCTCGGGCACTTCATCCGCCGCGTCGGCGGCAGCCGGCTCCGGCGCGCGGTGATCGTCTGCGTCCCTAGCGGACTGACGCAGGTCGAGCGGGACGCCGTCGTCGAGGCCACACTGGCGGCGGGCGCGCGCGAGGCGCACCTGATCGAGGAGGCGATGGCGGGCGCCATCGGGGCCGGCCTTCCCGTGGAGGACGCGGTCGCCTCTCTCGTCGTCGACGTCGGCGGCGGCACGAGCGAGATGGCCGTGATCGCGCTCGGGGGGATCGTCGTCTCCACCTCGCTTCCCGTGGGCGGGTACGACCTCGACGACGCGATCGTCCGCTTCGTCCAGGAGCAGCACCGGCTGCTCGTCGGCCACGAGCAGGCCGAGCGGGTGAAGCTCGAGATCGGGAACGCACTCGCGGGGCATGCCACGGCCACCGAAGCCGAGGTCGCCGGGCGCTACATGTCGACCGGAATGCTCGCCCGCATCACGCTCGGCGAGGACGAGGTCCGCCAGGCGCTCGAGCGGCCGTTGAACCGGATCGTCGCGGCGCTGAAGGAGCTCCTCGAGCAGGCACCGCCCCAGCTCGCCTCGGACATCGCGGACCGCGGCGTCACCCTCGTCGGCGGCGGCTCGCTCCTCCCCGGCTTCCTCGAGCTCATCCGTGGCGAGACCGGCCTCCCCGTGAACCGTGACTCGGAGCCGCTGACGACGGTCGCGCGCGGCGCGGGCGCGGCCCTCGCGGAGCTCGACACGCTCCGGCGGACGCAGCGACGGCGCCCCCGCCGGCGTCGCGGCTCCTGACGCTGCCCTAGCCGGCGGATTGCGGTGCCGTTGCACCGCTACCTAGACTCGGCTCCATGAAGGGTGTTGTCAGGCTCGTAGCGGGCCTGGTGCTCGCGAGCCTGGTGGCACTCGCAGCCGGAGCGGCCGGATCGAGCGCCAGGGCGACGGAGACGTTCACCGCCCGGACGGCGTTCAGCAGCGGGTGGACGGCGGATCCGTGCACCCAGCCGCTGCCGCAGGGGGCGGACCACCAGCTCTGCTTCAACCACACGGCGTCTCCGCTCGTGTCCGGCCTGGGGCGGGTCTCGCTCTCCTTCACCGTCTGGCAGACCTACTTCTTCCCCGACTGCGTCCACCTGTCGGTGGCCGACGGCTCGGTCGTCACCCAAACCAAGGGGACACTGCACTTCGCGGGGGCGAAGACCGGCTGCGCCGGGTCGCTCTCCGACGGGAACCTGGTCCTGAAGGGACAGGTGCCCGTTTCGGTCACCGGCGGCGACGGGGACTTCGCGGCCGGGAACGGTCACGGGACGCTCACGGTGCTCAGCACGGGCACCGCCACCAACACCTCCGCCGGCCCAGCGACCGGCGAGTTCAGCCTCGCTCTCGACCTCCCGAACGGAACGTTCGACATCACCCCGCCGACGATCTCCGGGGCGGTCTCGAAGCACGTGCACACCCACGGGAAGGCGAAGCGCGTGCGGGTCACCTATCGGGTCACGGCGCACGATGCCGTCGACGGCCGCGTCCCCGTCGCCTGTAAGCCGCGCTCGGGCAGTCGCTTCCGGATCGGGCACGCCAGGGTGACCTGCTCGGCCGTCGATCGAAGTGCGAACACGGCGACCGCCCACTTCACGGTGACGGTGACACGGGCTACGGGCTGACGGGCTGCTATGCCCAGGGCAGACGTGGCCAGCTCGACGGCCGTTCGCGCCGGAACCGCTCGATTGTCGCGTATGCACAGCTCCGGATCGTCCGGAGCCGATGAGTCCTCGGGGGTCTGCGAGTCTTGGCGGCAATGAAACTTCTCCTCACGTCCTCAGGCATCGCCAATGCGAGCATCCAGGACACGCTCGTCGATCTGCTCGGCAAACCGATCGCCGAGTCCAGTGCCCTCTTCATCCCGACGGCGATCTATCCGTTCCCCGGCGGCGGGGGCATGGCGTGGCAGGCGATCTGTGGTCAGGGCCGGAGCCCGTTGTGCGGACTGGGTTGGAAGTCGCTGGGAGTGCTGGAGCTCACCGCGCTGACGAGCATCCAGCAGGAGAGCTGGGTCCCCACGCTCCGCGAGACCGATGCGCTCCTGGTCTGGGGCGGCGACGTGCTGTACCTCGCCTACTGGATGCGGCGGTCGGGACTCGCAGACCTCTTGCCGTCGCTGAGCGCGGTCTATGTGGGGGTGAGCGCCGGCAGCATCGTGATGACGCACTACAACCCCGACGCGGAGTTCAACCTCCAGTACGTGCCCGCGGGCAGCGACATGGCGGATGAGGCCGACAGGGCGCTGGGGCTGGTCGACTTCGCGTTGTGCGTGCACCTGGATCGCGAGGGCTTCGAGGACTCTTCCCTGCCCAAGATCGAAAAGTGGGCCGCCGGGATCCCGGCGCCGACGTACGCAATCGACGACGAGACCGCCGTCAAGGTGACGGACGACGGCGTCGAGGTCGTCTCCGAGGGAAACTGGAAGCTCCTCGCGCCGGCCCCGGCAGCAGGCTGATCGGGTGCTGTCCCGGCCCGGTGTGCGGAGGCGCGGTCTATCGCGCCGGGGTGGTTTCGGTCGCTCTCAGCGAGCGTCGGCCGGCCTCGGCGAGCGCCCCTGCGAGCACCACGACAACGACCGCGAACAGCCCGTGAAGGCCGTTCACCCAGCCACCGCTGGTATCGGTGTCGCCGACGAGCAACACCTGCGCGGTGCCGATCAGCGGTAGTAGGAGCGCGAGCGCGACAGCCCGCCACGTGCCCCAGAAGGCGATGAGCGCGAGCACGAAGACCGCGATCTCGATGTTGTGGGTGATGAAGCCGCCGGTCTCGTGGAGGTCGCGTGCACCTGCGCCGGCCCCGCGGACATACGCGGCGATCGAGAACGCCTGCAGGAACACGCCGACGACGACAAGCGAGGCCGCAAGGACGTAGAGCCAGAGAACGGCCCGCCGCCAGCCGAGTGGGGAGGCACGAACGACTCCGGCCTCGCTGCTGGACGCTACACCTGGCACGTCTGAGTCACTCCTCTCCTCTGGACCACGGGGCGCAAGTTCCGCGCTGGGGAGACGGTGCCCGCCGGAGCTGTCGAGCGCAATGGGGTTTCGACCCCATTGCCTGCAGCCGCTAACGAGTCGCCACTCGCCCGGGCGAGCGTTCAGGAAGGACCATGACCCCCGACACTAGAATCGGCAGCCGTGGACGAAGCCCAGACGTTCCGACCCGAGGTACTCGGCGGCTATGACTCCGTCAAGGGGTTCGCGGTGATCGGCATCGACGGCCGCGCGGGCCGGGTCTCGTGGGTGAGCGACGCACCGGGTAAGAGTTATCTGGTCGTCTCGACGGGTCTGCGGCGGCGGCATCGCGTGCTTCCGGCGGGCGCGGTCACGAGCGTCAGTCATGGCGAGGTGCACGTCTCATTGAGCCGGGAGGAGATCAGGCGGCTTCCGCTGCTTTGGAATCCGCAGGCACGACGCCTTTTGGGACGACGGTCACCGACGAAGGCGGAGCCCGCTGCCGGCGCCGAACTGAAGGCGGCGCGGGAGCGGGCGCTTGACGACATCATCAGGCAAGAGACCGAGCGAGCGCAGTTGGAGGCATACAGCGGCTTCTCTCCTCCTTCCTGATCCGTCGCGTCGTGTCGGCTAGATGTGTTCGGGAAGACCGAAGCGGCCGGGCAGCGCGGGGTCGGCGAAGAAGGTGATCTCGTCAACCTCGTTGCCGCTGAGGGTGAGGACGAGCATGCCCTGGGGCTGCGAGCGCAGGTAGTAGGCGAAGGCCGGCTGACCGTTGGCGCGGGTCGGGCGGAGCTGTAGCGGGGCGCCGCGGACCTCGGCGCCGTAGTCGAGGTACGCGCCGATCGCTTCGTGTCCGATGAGCTCGCCCGGCTGCGGCGGCATGGTCACACGTGCGTCGGAGCTCAGCAGGGTTAGGAGGCGCGCCGTGTCACCGGCTTCGAAGGCGTCGCTGAAGGTGGCGAGGAGGTTCCGCTCGGTCGGCGAGTCGGGAAGCGGCGCCTGCTGGCGTTCGACGGTGAACGAGTCGAGCGTTGCGCGCGCCCGTTGGAGCGCGGCCTTGACCGACTGCGGCGTCGTCTCGAGGATCGAGGCGGCTTCGTCGGTGTGGAAGCCGAGCACGTCGCGCAGCACGAGCGCTGCACGCTGCTTCGCAGGCAGCTGTTGCAGCCCGACGATGAACGAGAGCTGGATCGCTTCGCGCTGCTCGTAGCGTGCTTCAGGTCCCGGAGCGGGATCGGGAAGCGCGCTGTCCGCATAAGGCTCGAGCCAGCTGGGCTCGACGGCGTGGTGAGTTCTTGACGGTCTCATGGTGTTCTCCGTGGCGGGGCGGCGTCCGCGTTCGCGAATCGCGTTGAGACTCCGGTTGGTTGCGATCCGGTAGAGCCAGGAGCGCAGCGACGCCCGCTCCTCGAAACCCTCGAGTCCACGCCAGGCGGCGAGCAGCGTTTCCTGGACGAGATCCTCGGCGTCCTGCACGGAGCCGAGCAGCCGGTAGCAATGCAGCTGGAGCTCGCGCCGGAACGGCTCGACCAGCGTCGCGAACGCCCGCTCGTCACCTCCCTTGGCCCGCTCGAGATCGACGGTCATCGGGTCAATGACACCAGGTCCCTCGGAATCGGACCGGCGGTCCGTTTCGCGGTATCGCGGTGTCTTTGACCCCATGACCAACGCGCTCTCACGTGTGTTCGCCGTTTGGCGCACGGGCCTACCGAGACCTGTCCTCATTCTTCAGGGCGGGAACGGGCTCAACTACTTCGGCACGGGACTGATCCTGCCTTTCGAGATCATCTACCTTCACACGGTCCGCGGCTTCTCGACGGCGACCGCGGGGCTGGTGCTGGCGACGGTCATGGGCACGGCCGCGGTGGTGACGCTCCCTTCGGGTGCGCTGCTCGATCGTTTCAGCGCGAAGCGGCTCCTGATCGCGGGCAATGTCGTGAACGCGCTCGGCTACGGGGGCTTGGCGTTTGTCCACCATCCCTGGCAAGGCTTTGTCTGCTCGGCCGTCGGCGGTACCGGGTTCGGGTTGGTGGGAACCGCCGGCCAGGTCCTGACCTTGACCCTGATCCCGGCGGAGCAGCGCGCCGCGTCGACCGCGCTCCGCCGAGTCGCAGGCAACTTCGGCATGGGCCTGGGCGCGACGGTTGCGGGCTTCGTCGTCGCGGCCGCCCACCATCACCTCCAGGCGTTCCAGGGGCTCTACCTCTTCGATGCAGTCACGTTCGTCGTCTTCGCGCTGGTTGTGCTCGTCTGGATCCCGGATCCCGGCCTCGCGGATGCTCGGTCCGCGAGCGAGGGCGCACAGGGCCTCCGAGCCGTTGCTCGGGATCGGCTGTTGCTCGCCTTGATCGCGGGCAACCTCGCCCTCGTGATGATCGGCGGCGCGTTTTTCCTCAACATCCTTCCGCCGTTTGCGGTGGCGCATACACCGGTCGGAGTCGGTGAGATCGGTGTCGTCAAATTCTTCAACACCTTTTTCATCGTCGTAGCGCAGGTACCGGCGACACGGGTGGTAGCGCGAATGCGCCGCACTCACGCGTTGTTCGCGACCAGCGCCATATTCGCCTTCGGCCTGCTCGCGGTCCTGCTCTCAACGCTCACGCACTCGACGCTCGCCGCTACCACCGTCCTGGCCGGGGTGGCGATCGTGATCGCGGTCGCCGAGTGTGGCCAGTTCATCGTGCTCGGCCCGCTGGTCGCGGAAATCGCCCCGCCGCATCTGCTCGGCCGCTACATGTCGCTCTACCAGCTCAGCTTCATGGTCGGCGTGGCGCTCGGCCCCGCGGTCGGCGGCGTGCTGCTCGGAGCGTCGCCCGACATCATCTGGTGGGGCGGAGCCCTGGCACTGGCACTGACGGGAGCCGGCTTCCTCCGACTCGGAAACCGGATACCCGACCCTCTCTCGCCGACGGAATCCCCGCCGCTGCAGGCCGCGTCAGAGGCGACCTGATGCGCTGCCAATCAGGCGACAGAGGCGTGGGTTGGGCCAGTGTTCCGGAATGACCCCTGACTTCCACTCCGCCGCCGGTGTGTGGGATAGTCGTCGGGCAGGGGCGATAGGAGGAGCGATGATCGATCACGTGACGGCGAACGTCGACGACCTTGATGCGGCGAAGGTGTTCTACGCGGAAGCGCTCGCCCCCCTCGGCTATTCCGTTCAGATGGAGATCGAGGGTGCGGCGGCTGGGTTCGGAACCGGCGAGGGAATCCCCCCGTTCTGGATCAGCAACCGCGAGGGGCGCGGCGCGACGCACGTTGCGTTTTCGGCCCCCGATCGTGCAACGGTCGACGCGTTCTACTCCGCCGCTATGAGTGCCGGGGCGAGCGACAATGGTGCGCCCGGGCTGCGGACGGAGTTGCATGAGAACTACTACGGAGCGTTCGTTCACGACGCCTCCGGGAACAACATCGAAGCGGTCTGCCACCAACCAGGCTGACGAGCGACCTCCTGAGCGGGACGTTCAGGCGAGCGTCCCGCTCGGAATGCTTGCCTGGGCCAGTGTTCCGGAATAACCCCTGACACCAAACCCCGAGTTACGCTGGTCGCATGGGGTTCTTTAGATGGCTCTATCGCCTGCCGGGTCGCCTCGACCGAAGCATGGAGAAGACGGCATTGGCTTCCTCCGTCGTCCAGAGCGAGGGGATCGGCCAGGTGCATCTAGACCCGGTGGCTATGAATGCGGCACTTGGCGAGATGGAGGGCAGTGGCTCTCGCGAATCAGACTCAGCAGACGCCGAGGGCCGATAGCGCTCGCCTGGGGCAGTGTTCCTGGAACGACCCCTGGGGCGACTACGTGCGTGGCCGTCTGGCGTTGCTCCCCGACCTTCTAGGGCGCTCTAGCAATCCTCTAGCGATCCTCTAACCGTGCGCGAGGACTATCGGCGTCACACGCTGGCGACAACAAGGAGGCTTCAATGCGTTTCGTCATCGGCGTCGTCCTCGCTCTCAGCGTTGGAATTGGCGCATACCTCGGCTCCGCGCAAGTGGCTGACTCAGCGAAGACGCCTCCTCGCAGGGTCACGCTGCGGTTCGGCGACATAGCAGCCATCGGGCAAATTCAGTGTGTCGCTACGACGGACTCGAGAAGCCAACACCCGGGAACCCGCGACGCCTTTATGTGGTGCTCGAAGGGACCGGTCAGCCACGCCGCTGGATCGGTCGAGGTGCGGCCGGGTGGCCTCATCGTCTTGAAGAAGGTCGGGCAAGCTCAGTGTGTCTTCGATGCTCCGCTAGGCGCCTCGTCGGCTCGGGGAGGCCACCTGATCATCTCCGATCTGCTCTGCTCGAGGGAGGGACCGCGGAAGCACATCCGTGTATCAGTCAAGGTGCTGCCGGGTGTGCCGGGTGGCATCGCCGTCTTGAAGAAGGGCAAGATGGTGTACAGGACAGGATGGGACCCTAGGTAGAGCAGCCGCACTTGCCCGCCTAGCCTCACCGCGGCTCGACGGCGCGATCGGTGGCCTGGGCGAGCGTCCTCTCGTCCGAACCTTCTAGCGGGTCACGGACTCCTCGTCCTCCACGATCGTCTCGCGGATCTTCTCGAGCGAGCGCCGGATCAGACGGGAGACGTGCATCTGCGAGATCCCGACCTGCTGCGCGATCTGCGACTGCGTCAGCCCCTCGAAGAAGCGGAGCTGGAGGATCTTCCGCTCGCGGTCGTCCAGGGCCTTGAACCCCGGCGCCAGGACTGCGCGGTCCTCCGAGACCTCGTACTGGTGCTCCTCGGTGCCGAGTGACTCGAGCGGATCGAGATCGTCGTCGTCCCCTCCCCCGCCGCCAACGGACAGCGACAGCGACGTGTACGCGCGACCCGACTCGAGCGCCTCGAGCACTTCCTCCTCCTCGACACCGGCTGCCTTCGCAAGCTCCGGGATCGTCGGGGAGCGGCCGAGCTGCACGGTGAGCTGCTCCACGAGCCGCGACAGCTGGACGTTGAGCTCCTGCAGCCCACGCGGCACGCGCACCGACCAGCCCTTGTCCCGGAAATGCCGCTTGATCTCGCCGATGATGTTCGGCGTCGCGTACGTCGTCAGCTCGACGCCGCGCTCGAGGTCGAAGCGATCGATCGCCTTGATCAGCCCGATCGCGCCGATCTGGACGAGATCCTCGAGCTGCTCGCCGCGATACGAATAGCGCCGCGCGAGGGAGCGGACGAGCGACATGTACTGCTCGATCAGCTGCTCCCGCGCCTGCAGGTCGCCGTCCTCGTGGTAGCGGCGCAGCAGGATCTTGTCGTCGATCCGCGTCATGCGCCGGCTCCCGGGCTCGCGATCCGCTTGGACAACTCGACCCACGCCCCGCCGTCGCGTTCCTCGACCTCGTGGGTGTCGCAGACGGTTTCGAGCACGCGACGCAGGTCGAGCCCGCCGTCCGACTCCCCCGCGTGCAGCTTCTCCGGCGCGAAGGGCCCGAGCGCGGCGTGCAGCAGGCCGTCGTCGGCGGAAAGCGAGAGCACGAGCTCGCCCGCGTCGTTGCGGAGCGCGAGCAGGGCCTCGATCCCCACCTGCAGGTCGTCGAGATCGTCGTAGGTCACGTCGAGCCGCATGGCCAGGCCACCCGTGACGAGGTGCGCGATCGGCCTGAAGTCCTCCTCCGCCGGGATGACGAGCCGGATCTCGTCGCCGGTCACGTTCCCGCGTCCCGCAGCTCTTCGACGAGATCGCTCTCGCGCCGGGCTGCGGCCTCCTTGCCTGCCTCCACCGCGTGGCGCCAGTCGCGCCGCACCTTGAAGTCGGCGGCCCCGTAGCTGACTCCGGCGGCGAAGCCGGACACCTTCTGCACGGGTCGCGTGACGGCGATCGTCACGGCGCGCACCGCCGTGTCGAGGCTCGCCGCGGCATCCACGGCGCTGTCCGTGATGCGGCCCACCTTGTCGATCTGCCCGTTCACACGATCCACGCTGCCTCCGACCTTGCCGATCACGGGGAGGAGGGAATCCTCCGCTCCCCGGATGAACGCCGAAAGCCTCCCGACGGTTCCGGCCAGCCGGACGAGGAGGTACGCGAACGAGAGGCCGACGGCGAGAAGGAATACGGCGAGAGCCAGCCGCCAGAGGTCCCCCCACGTGAATGCCACGACCAGCATCCCGGTCCGATCTTAGTGGGCTGCACTGATCAGCCCATATCCCACCACGGCATCGCCGTCGTAGAGCGCCGCAGCCTGTCCGGGGGCGACGCCGTAGGCCGGCTCGTCGAGCTCGAGCCGGAAGCCGCGGGACGTCGGCTCGACGCGCGCCGGCACCGCCGGCGAGCGATAACGCAGCTTCGCCTCCACCCGCTCCGCCTCGCTGTAGACGCGTCCGCGTGCGGTCACCCGGGTGCGCGCGAGCGACGCGCGGGGGCCGACGACGACGGCGTTGGCCTCCGGGCGAGTGCCAAGGACGTAGAGCGGCTCCGCGGCGACGACGCCGAGGCCGCGCCGCTGACCGGGGGTGAAGCGCCAGTAGCCGTCGTGCCGACCGAGCTCGCTCCCGTCCTCCGCGACGATCGTGCCCTCCTGCGGCTCGAGCCCGTGCCGGCCGAGAAACTCGCGATAGTCGTCGCCGGCGAGGAAGCACGCCTCCTGGCTCTCGGGCCGGCGCGCGGCGGCGAGCCCCGCCCGCTCCGCCTCGGCCCGCGTCGCCTCCTTGTCCTGGTCACCGAGCGGGAAGGAGATCTGCGCGAGCCGGCGCGGGTCGAGCCCGGCGAGCATGTAACTCTGATCCTTCGCCGGGTCCGCGCCGCGCGCGAGGAGCAGCCGGCCGTCACGCTCGACGATCCGCGCGTAGTGGCCCGTCGCCAGCCGCTCGGCGCCGACACGCCGTGCGAACGCGAGCAGCTCGGCGAAGCGGAAGCCGCCGTTGCAGCGCGTGCACGGGTTCGGCGTCTCGCCGCGCGCGTAGCCGCGCACGAACGGTGCGACGACCGCACGGCGGAACTCCTCGCGCAGGTCGAGGGTGACGTGGGGTGCGCCGAGCCGGTGACACGTCTCGCGCGCTGCGATCACGCTCGCGGGCGAGCAGCAGGCACGCTCCGAGTCGGGCCCGTCCGGATCGAGCCACAGTCGCAGCGTCACACCGACGGCATTCGGCAGCGAGCGAAGGAGCGCGACCGCGCTGTCCACCCCGCCACTCATGGCCACGGCGACTCGCCCGGGCTCGGGCGCCGCGCGAAAAACGGGACCGAGCGCGTTCGCGAGCGCGTCCACCGCCAGCGTGTCGCCCCCGACGGACGCCGCCTCGAGAAGAGTCAAGCCGGCGAGGTCGTGCTCGAGCCCCTGGGCGTCCGCCTCGACGATCCGCTCGCCGTCCACGAGCAGGCGCACCGCCGCCCACTCGCCGTTGCGACTCGAGTCCCCGAGCACCTCGCGCATGAGGCCACGGTAGACGAGGGGCACGAAGGCCCGGCCCCGGCGATCCGAATCGAACAATGTGATCCTGGTCTCCCAGGTGGGTGCCGTGCCCGCTTCGGCAATGCCTCGTCGGGACGCCGGCTCCCTTTCACGTAGCGTTGGATCTACATGTGTGCCCGATTCGGCGCACGGGGCCGAGCACCGGGACTGTAGCGAGGGCTACTCGGGCTGCGGGTCGAGCAGGCGGATCCCGAGCTCCCGAAGTGCTCCGTCGGGATACGGCGTCGGCGCGCCGGTGAGCGGGTCGAAGCCGCTCGCGATCTTCGGGAACGCGGTCACCTGCCGGATGTCGGGCTCCCGGGCGAGCAGGGCGATGAAGCGGTCGATTCCCATCGCGAAGCCGCCGTGCGGGGGTGCGCCCATCTGCAGCGCTTCGAGGAAGTAGCCGAACTTCGAGCGTTGCTCCTCCTCGTCCATTCCCATCACGCGGAAGACCGCCTGCTGGACCTCTGCCTCGTGGATCCGGATCGAGCCGGAGCCGAGCTCCCAGCCGTTCCAGATCAGGTCGTAGTGCTGGCCGCGCACGTGCTCGGGATCGCTCTCGATCCGCTCCTCCTCGCCCGGCACGGGTGCGGTGAACGGGTGGTGCATGAACGTCCAGCCACCGAACTCCTCGCTCTGCTCGAACAGCGGGAAGTCGAGGATCCAGTGGAAGACGTCGCGGCCGGCGTCAATCAGGTCGAGCTCGCGCGCGAGGTGGAGCCGGAGCAGGCCCAGGGCGCGCGCGACGACGGGCTCCTCGTCGGCGACGAAGAGCGCGGTCGATCCCTCTTCGACGCCGAACGCCTGCAGCTCCCGCTCCGAGAGGAACTTCGAGATCTGCGTGAGGTTGGCGAGGCCCTTTGCACCCCACTCCTTGGCCATCTCCTCGAGCCGGCCGTGCTCGCTCCGCGAGAACGTGCGCGGCACGACGACGTAGCGGACGCACGGAGCGTTCTTGAAGACGCCGAACTCCGAGTCTCGGGTCACGTCGGTCGCGTCCTGGATCTCGAGGCCGAAGCGCAGGTCTGGCTTGTCGGAGCCGTAGCGCAGCATCGCGTCGGCGTACGAGAGGTGCGGGAACGGCCGCTGCGGCGGGTCGACACCCGCGGCCTCGAACGCGCCGACCACGCAGGCCTCCATGACGTCGAGCACGTCCGCCCGCTCGACGAAGGCCATCTCGAGGTCGAGCTGGCGGAACTCGAACTGGCGATCGGCGCGGAGATCCTCGTCCCGCCAGCACGTGGCGATCTGGTAGTAGCGGTCGATCCCGCCCACCATGCAGAGCTGCTTGAAGAGCTGCGGCGACTGGGCGAGCGCGAAGAACTTCCCCGGCTGCAGCCGCACCGGCACGAGGAAGTCGCGTGCGCCCTCGGGTGTGCCGCGGGTCAGGCTCGGCGTCCAGACGTCGACGAAGCCGCGCTCGTCCATGACCCGGCGGATGGCGGCGATCGCGACGTGGTTCAGGCGCAGGTTCCGCTGCATCCGGTCGGTCCGCAGGTCGAGCCAGCGGTAGCGGATACGAAGCGTCTCGTCGACGTTCTCCTCCTCGAGCTGGAACGGGAGCGGCGTCGAGCGAGAGAGGATCCGCAGCTCGTCGACCTGGAGCTCGATCTGCCCCGTCGGCAGGTTCGGGTTGGCGAGCTCCGGCGCCCGCGCCACGACCTCCCCGGTCGCCTGCAGCACGAACTCGTTGCGGATCTCGTGCGCCGTCTCGGCCGCGGCGGGCGAGCGCTCGGGGTTGATGACGAGCTGGACCTTGCCGGTGTGGTCGCGGAGGTCGACGAACACGAGCCCCCCGTGGTCGCGGCGCGTGTCGGCCCAGCCGGCGACCATGACGCGCCGTCCGGCGTCACCGGCCCGCAGGTCGCCGCACATCGCGTCGCGCCAGGCCATTATCCGCTCCGGCGCCGTACACGCCGGCGCCTCCGCTCCTGGATGAGCTCCGTCGAGCCTACGCTCATTACAGCTCCGCGAGGGTGCGCACGACGCGGTCCTCCTCCCCGCGCCGACGCACCTCGTACGTCCCGTCGCTCAAGGCCACGACCACCGTCTCGGCCCCGAGCCGCTGCGCCTGCGTGAGCTGCCCCTTCATCGAGCGGCCAGCGTAATCGGTGTCGACCGAGCGGCCCTGCGCCCGCCACTCGGCGATCTGCGGGAGGAGTCGCGCACGCAGCTCCGGCTCCTCGAACGCGACGAAGAGATCGAGGCGCGGCGTCTCGGTGGTCGCACCCTCGCGCTCGATCGAGAGCAGGAGCCGCTCGAGCCCGGCGCCGAAGCCGATGCCCGGCGTCGCGGAACCGCCGACCGCCTCCACGAGGCCGTCGTAGCGGCCGCCGCCGCAGATCGTCGAGTTGACGTTCTCCTCCGGCCCGACGAACTCGAAGGTCGTGCGCGTGTAGTAGTCGAGGCCGCGCACGAGCGCCGGGTCTATCACGTAGGGGACGCCGTAGAGATCGAGGTGCGCCTTGACGGCGTCGAAATGTGCGCGGCAGGCGTCGCAGAGAGCCTCTCCGATCTTCGGCGCGTCGGCGAGCGCGGCGAGGAGCCTCTCGTTCTTGACGTCGAAGACCTGCAGGATGCTCGTGGCGCGTTTGTGCGCGACCTCCTCGTCGACCAGCTCGGGGTGCGCGTCGAGCCACTCGTTCAGCCGGGCGACGTACTGCGGGCGGCAGTTCGCGTCGCCGATCGAGTTGAGGCGGAGCTCCCACTCGGTCACGCCCAGCCGCCGCAGAAGCTCCGCGTAGAACTGGATCACCTCGGCGTCGACGGCGGGATCCGCCGATCCGATCGCCTCGAGGGACAGCTGCCAGTGCTCGCGATAGCGGCCGCGGCCGGGCCGCGAGTAGCGGTACATCGGCGCGATGGCGTACGCCTTGACCGGCTGCGCCTCCTGGGAGAGGCCGTGCTCGACGTAGGCGCGCGCGATGGGGGCCGTCCCCTCGGGGCGCAGCGTGACCGAGCGGCCGCCGCGATCGTCGAACGTGTACATCTCCTTGTGCACGACATCGGAGGCCTCGCCGGACGTGCGCTCGAAGAGGCCCGTGTCCTCGAAGCCGGGCGTCGAGACGCGCGACCAGCCGTACTGCGTGCACTGCTCCTCGATCGTGCGGATCACGCGCCACCACAGATGGTCGCGCGGCAGGACGTCGTGCGTCCCGCGCGGCGCCTGGAACTTGCTCACGATGCCGGCGCGCGGAGCTCTGCGAGGAACGGGTTGCGGGCGAGCTCGACGCCGAGCGTCGTCTCGTGGCCGTGGCCGGGATGGACGACGGTCTCCGGCGGGAAGCGCTCGGCGAGCATCCGCACCGAGGCGAGCAGGGCGTCCCAGTCGGAGCCGGGAAGATCGACCCGGCCGACAGAGCCGGCGAAGAGGAGGTCGCCGCTGAAGAGCTCGCCCTCCGCGTAGAAGGCGACGTGCGCGGGCGAGTGGCCGGGGACCGCGAGGCACTCGAAGGTGATGCCTGCGATCTCGATCGTCTCCCCGCCGCTCACGAGGTGCTCGGGAGCGTGCGGGCGCCCCGGCACGCCGACCGGCGCGAACTCGGGAAAGCGCTCGAGCCTCTCCCGTTCGCCTTCCGGCATCCAGACCTCGGCACCCGTCCCCTCGGCGAGGTCGGCGACGCCGCCGAGATGGTCGAAGTGCCCGTGCGTGACGAGGATTCCGGCACACGCGGTGCCCTGCCGCGCAAGCTCGAGGCGGAGATCCGTCGCATCCCCGCCCGGGTCGACGACGGCGCACTCGGGCGCGCCGCGCTCGCTGCGGACGACATAGCAGTTCGTCTGGAGCGGACCGAGCTCGTACCTGTCGACCGCGAGCGGCATGGCGGCGAGTCTAGTGAACGGCCGGTTAGGGTTCCGTGGGTGCGGTAACGTCTCTCGCGTGCGCCATTGGAGGCTGCCCGAGGTCGAGACGCCACAGGGGGTGCGCTCGCCCGTCGTCCTGCATTCGAAGGAGGGCGCCGAGCGGGCGGTGCTCATCGAGCTACGCGCGGGCGAGGCACTCGGCGACCACGGAGTGAAGGAGTCGGCGCTCCTCCTCGTGCTCCACGGTGGAGTGCGCGTCGAGTCCGGGGGCGACTCAGTCGAGGGGGACGCCGGGGCGCTCTTCCACTTCGACCCGGACGAGCGGCACTCGGTCACGAGTGAGGGCGGAGCCCGTGTGCTGCTGCTCCTCGCGCCATGGACCGGTGAGGGGCACTACCGCGGCGATCGATCCGAGCGGTCGGGCGTCAGCGCTTCCTAGCCTGCTGACCCTTCTGTCCCTGCTGCTCCGCGCGCCGCTGCCAGCGGTTGTGGGAGAAGCGGTCGATCACGTACGTGAAGGGGATGAACAGGGCGGTATAGACCGCGGCGAGGGCGAGCGCGCCACCGATGTTGTGGCCGCCGTTCTTGGAGCCGAGCATGTAGAAGAGCACGAAGATCACGACACCGAGGATCGCGGAGCGCTTGAACGCCCGCTGCCACGAGGGCGCCGGCGGGACGCGAACCGACCTGCCTCCGCGCTGCTGCGCCGGCTTCGCCTTCGGCTTGGCGCCGTTCGTGCGCTTCTCGGGCGTGGAGACGAGCTCGTCCTCGGGCGGCTCTTCGAGCTCGTTCCCCTCCGCGTCGACCCAGACGGTCTCGTATTCGTGGCGGCGTCCCTTTTGTGCCCGCCGCCGCTGTTTCCTCGTCGGCATGGAGGGCTAGCGTAGCTCGCCCCCGAGGACCACCCCGGCCACGACCCGGCTCCCGAGGTGGTAGGCGAGGTAGCGCCAGTCGGGCGCGTCGAGGAGGACGATGTCGGCCCGGTAGCCGGCAGCGAGCCGGCCGATCCGGTCGGCGCGCCCGAGCACGTGAGCGGCGTTGACGGTGCAAGCTCCGAGCGCCTCCGCCGGCGAGAGGTGGAGTTGCGCCGACGCCAGCGAGCAGACGAGCGGCAGGCTCTCGCAGAAGGCGCTGCCCGGATTGAAATCGGTCGCGAGGGCGACAGCCGCGCCGGCGTCGACGAGCGCCCGCCCGGGCGGCATCGGCCGGTCGAGGAAGAGGGCGCTCGCAGGCAGGAGCACACCGACCACGTCGCTCGACGCCAGCGTCCGGATCCCCTCCTCGCCGGTCGCCTCGAGATGATCGATCGAGCGAGCCTCGAGCTCGACGGCGAGTGGAACCGCCCCCGATTCCGTGAACTGGTCCCCGTGGAGCCGCAGCGCGAGGCCCGCGTCACGGCACGCCTCGAGGTAGCGGCGGGCCTGGACTGCGTCGAAGGCTCCACGCTCGAGGAACACGTCGGCTGCTTCGGCGAGCCCGGCCGCCTCCGGCAGGACCTCGGAGAGCGCGAAGTCGAGATACGCGTCGCCGTCGGCGAACTCGGGCGGCACCGCATGGGCTCCGAGCCAGGTCGGGATGCCGCCCGCGTCCCGGATGGCCCGGAGAGAGGCGAGCTCGGTGTCCCGATCGAGCCCATAGCCGGACTTCGCCTCGAAGGTCGTCGTGCCCTCTCGCAGCATCCACGAGCGGTGGCGCTCGACGGCTTCGCGGAGGCCCTCCTCCCCCGCGGCTCGCGTCGCGCGGACCGTAGAGAGGATGCCGCCGCCCGCGGCGTGCAGCTCCTCATAGCTCGCCCCCCCGGCTCGAAGCGAGAACTCGTCGACGCGATCGCCGCCGAAGGCCGCGTGCGTGTGGCAGTCGACGAGCCCCGGGATCGCGCACAGCCCTCTGCAGTCCACCTCGGAGACGTCGCCGTCGAGCGCCGGAAGATCGCGCATCCGCCCGACTGCCTCGATCGTCTCGCCGTCACAGAGGACGAACGCGTCCTCGAGCACCTCGACGTTGCCGAGCGCGGGCCCGCGCAGCGGAGCGCCGGTCCCCGCGGGCGATGCCACATGCGCGAGATCGCGCAGGAGCACGCGCGTGCCGGTGCCCGTCACACGTCGTCCGGGACGCGCGGGACCCGCAGGCCGCCTTCCTCCGCCGCGGCGAGCGCCTCCGGATAGCCCGCGTCGACGTGGCGCATGACTCCGGTTCCGGGATCGGTCGTCAGCACGCGCTCCAGCCGCTCGGCCTGGGCGTCGCTGCCGTCCGCCATGACCACCATGCCCGCGTGGATCGCGTTGCCGATCCCCACGCCGCCGCCGTGGTGGACGCTCACCCACGTCGCTCCCGCAGCGACGTTGACGAGCGCATTGAGGATCGGCCAGTCCGCGATCGCGTCGGAGCCGTCGCGCATCGCCTCGGTCTCGCGATACGGGGAGGCGACGGAGCCGGCGTCGAGGTGATCCCGCCCGATCACCACCGGCGCCTTGACCTCGCCGCTCCGGACGAGCTCGTTGATCGCGAGGCCGGCCTTTGCGCGGTCCCCGTAGCCGAGCCAGCAGATCCGGGCGGGCAGTCCCTGGAACGCCACCCGCTCCGGCGCGAGCTCGAGCCACCGCTGCAGGAGCGGATCGTCGCGGAACAGTTCCCGCAGCCGATCGTCGATCGCCGCGATGTCCGCCGGATCGCCCGACAGCACCGCCCAGCGGAAAGGACCCACTCCGCGGCAGAAGAGCGGCCGGATATAGGCCGGGACGAAGCCCGGGTATGCGAAGGCCTCCTCTAAGCCACCTTCACGTGCCTCACCTCGCAGGTTGTTGCCATAATCGAAAACATACGCTCCCCGTCGGACGTACTCGAGCAGGGCTTCGACGTGGCGGACGATCGACTCGCGCGCGAGCGTCAGATACCTGTCCGGATCGGACAAGCGCAGGCCAGCCGCTTCGTCGACCGTGTAGCCGCGCGGCACGTACCCGTTCAGCGGATCGTGGGCGGCCGTCTGGTCGGTGATGAGGTCGAACTCCTCGCCGCGGGCGGCGAGCTCGGGGACGACGTCGGCCGCGTTCCCGAGCAGCCCGACCGAAAGGGCACGCCCCTCGGCCGCCGCGGTGCGCACACGCTGGAGCGCGTCGTCGAGCGAGTCGGCCGCCTCGTCGAGGTAGCGCGTCTCGAGCCGGCGCTCGATCCGCCGCGGATCGACCTCGACGCAGAGAATCGCTGCGCCGGCCATCGTGCCGGCGAGCGGCTGCGCTCCGCCCATGCCGCCGAGCCCTGCGGTTAGGATCGTCCGGCCGCGCAGGTCGGGTGAGCCGAAATGCTTCTCCGCCGCCGCCGCGAAGGTCTGGTACGTGCCCTGCAGGATCCCCTGGCTGCCGATGTAGATCCACGAGCCGGCGGTCATCTGCCCGAACATCGTCAGCCCCTCGGCCTCGAGCCGGCGGAACTCGTCCCAGGTCGCCCACTTCGGCACGAGCAGCGAGTTCGCGATGAGAACGCGGGGCGCGCCCTCGTGCGTCGTGAAGACCCCGACCGGCTTGCCGCTCTGGACGACGAGCGTCTCGTCGGCACCCAGCTCGAGCAGCGAGGCGACGATCGCGCGCAGCGCGTCGTGGTTCCGCGCGGCCTTGCCGGATCCGCCGTAGACGACGAGCTCCTCCGGCCGTTCCGCCACCTCCGCGTCGAGGTTGTTGAGGAGCATCCGGAGCGGCGCCTCGGTCGACCACTGGCGGGCGTTGAGGTCGGTCCCGCGCGGCGCCCGGATGGCCGAGAGGTCCCCGACGAGGGCCTCGACACGTCCGGCGAGGCTCGCCGTCGCGCTCATTCGAGGCCCCCGGCCTCCGCCTCGACCGCGGCGACGAGGGAACCGTCGCGGATCGAAGCGGCCACGGCTTCGATGTCGCGGGCGAGGGGCCGGTCGTCGCGAAGCCTCGGCGACAGCTCCCGCACGGCCGCCCGTGCAGCGCGCCCGCCGGCTCCCGGCTCGAGCGGCGCGTGGAACTCGACGGCCTGCGCACCCGCGAGGAGCTCGATGGCGACTGCGCGCTCGGAGTTCGCCAGCACCTGCCAGGCCTTGAGGCCGGCAGCGTTCCCCATCGAGACGTGATCCTCCTGCCCCGCGCTCGTCGGGATCGAGTCGACGGACGCCGGATGGCAGAGCGCCTTGTTCTCGGACACGAGCGAGGCGGACACGTACTGCGGGATCATGAAGCCGCTGTTGAGCCCGCCGTCGGTGGTGAGGAAGGCCGGCAGCCCCTCCGAGAGATTCGGGTTGACGAGTCGCTCGAGTCGCCGCTCGGAGATGTTGGCGAGCTCCGCCACCGCCATGGCGAGAGCGTCGAGCGCGAAGGCGAGCGGCTGCCCGTGGAAGTTGCCGTTCGAGACGAGCTTCTCGTCCTCGACGAGCACGAGGGGGTTGTCCGTGGCGGCGTTCAGCTCGACGCCGACCGTGTACTCCGCGTACTCCAGGAGGTCGCGGCAGGCGCCGTGCACCTGCGGGGCACAGCGGAGCGAGTAGGCGTCCTGCACCCTGTCGCACCAGCGGTGCGCCTCGATGATCGCCGAGCCCTCGAGGAGCCGCAGGAGATTCGCCGCCGAGATCGCCTGGCCGCGCAGCGGACGAAGCTCGTGGATCTGCGGCAGGAACGACGTGCGGGAGGCCTGGAGCGCCTCGACGGAGAGCGCGCACGCCACGTCCGCCGCCCGCGCCAGCCGCCGGGCGCGCACGAGCCCGAGCGCGAGAGTCGCCGCCATGAACTGCGTGCCGTTGACGAGCGAGAGCCCCTCCTTCGCGGCCAGCTGCACCGGCTCCAGGCCCGCGCGCGCCAGCGCGTCCGCCCCTCCGAGCCGCTCGCCCTCGAACCACGCCTCTCCCTCACCCACGAGCGGCAGCGCGAGATGCGCGAGCGGCGCGAGGTCGCCCGAGGCTCCCACCGAGCCGCGGCTCGGCACGACCGGCAGCACCCGCCGTTCGAGCAGCGCGAGCAGCAGCTCCACGGTCTCGACCCGCGCGCCGGAGTTCCCCTTGGCGAGAGCATTCGCCCGCAGGAGCATCGCCGCGCGGACGATCTCGTCGGCGTACGGCTCTCCCACCCCGCAGGCATGGGAGCGGAGCAGCCGGAGCTGCAGCTCGGCAGTCTGTTCCTCGGGGATCGCGACGGCGACGAAGCGGCCGAAGCCGGTGTTGACGCCGTACGTGTGCTCGCGGCTCCCGTGCGCGGCGCGCTCGACGAGCTCGCGCGCGGCGTTCATCCTCTCCCGCGCCTCGCCGGAGAGCGCCGCGCCCGCCCCGTCAACGGCGACGGCCCAGACGTCGTCCACGGTCAGGTCGTCGCCCGTGAGGCCGATCGCCGTCTGCTGCGCCACGCGTCGAGTCTAGTTCTCCGGTTTCGACCGCAGCCCCGTTGGGGACGACCCATCGAGGGGACGACTTCCCGGTCTCGGATCGACGGCAGGGCCGTGCGGGCCCGTCCTCGCGGCGGGCCCGGCAGCCCATCTGGCTCAGCCCATCTCGGCTAGTCGTCCAGCAGCCTCAGCTCGAGGACGTGGGACGGATCGAGGCCGGCGACTCCGAGGAGCGAGCCGGCCGCTGCGACCGCGGCTCCCGCGGGGAGCAAGCCGACCAGCTCGGCGCCGAGAACGTCGACGCCCCTCGCGCGAGCCTCGCGTTCCACCGCGGCGACGACCTCGTGCAGCGGGGAGCTCCGCCAGTCCTCGACGTTGAGGCTCACCTGGACGTGTCCGGCCCGAGGCAAGCGGAGCCCGAGCGCGCGCACGCCGGGGAAGCCGCCGTCGCGCGCGCGGACGGCGCGCGCGACCTCGCGCGCCGCGGCGAGGTCGTCCCCGGCGAGGTCGACGTTGAAGGCGATAAGCGGAG
>DASSVO010000054.1:0-9213 GCA_035706005.1 Gaiellaceae bacterium
CACGAGCGGCGCCTTGCGGCTCTGCAGGTGGCCGATGAAATGCCAGCGGAAGGCGTCTCCGTAGACCTCGTGCTTGGCCTGCAGGTCCTGGGCGCGGTTCTCGCCCACCACCTCGACGCCCGCCTCGGCCAGGGAGGCCAGGTCTTCGATCGAGACGTACTTCGTCGCGGCGACGACCGTGACCCCCGGGCCGACCTCTTCGCGGATGCGCTCGTAGCGCTCTCCAATCTCAGCCGGTGACGTAGGCGATCACCCCTTGTCGGCCGGTGCGGCCCGCGTCGCGTCGGTGGGAGAAGAACGTGTCGGCCTCGCAGGCGGTGCAGCGGTCGAAGCGGTCCACGCGCTCGACACCGGCGGCGCGGAGCGCGCGTTCGGCGCTCGTCCAGAGATCGAGCCGCGTCTCGCGCACGACGTCGTCGCCGAAGCGCTCGCGAAACGGCGCGGCTACCTCCTCCCCCACCCTGTAGCAGCACGGGCCGATGCCCGGCCCGATCGCGGCCGCGAGATCGCCGCCGCCGAGCGCCTCGGCGCCGGAGGCGAGGATTCCGCCCAGCAGGCCGCGCCAGCCGACGTGGAGCACGGCCGCGGCCGGCCTGGCGGCATCGGTGCGGACGATCGCAACGGGCAGGCAGTCCGCGGACAGCGCGAGGATCGGGAGTCCCGGCTCGTCCGTCCATAGCCCGTCCGCGTGCTCGCCGCGCAGCCCGGGGACGGCCCGCAACACGCGCGTCGAGTGCACCTGGTAGTTGAGCGCGAGCTTCTCCAGGTCGGCTCCGAGGGCGTCGCAGACGATCCGCCGGTTCTCGTCGGTGCGCTCCGGGACGTCACCGCTCTTTCGACCGAGGTTGAGCGACGCGTACGGCCCCTCGCTCACGCCGCCGACGCGTGTCGTGAACGCGACCTCGTATCCGTCCACTTGCCAGCGGATCAACGGCGCCCCTTCGCCCGCGCGAGCAACGCCGCACGCGTGTTCAGCGCCGGCTCGGCGACGACCGCGTCGAGCAGCTCGTGAAGGATGCGCCCGAGCTGCGGTCCGGGTCGGAAGCCGAGCTCGATCAGGTCGTTGCCGTCGACGGCGAGATCGCGGAGCCGGTGCGCGCTCGAACGCTCCTGCCGCACGACCTCGCGGAAGCGGTCGAGCCTCTCGATCTCGTCGAGAGGCGGCGGCTCGCCGTCGCTTCCCCGCTTGCCGAGGAGGTCGGCACGCTTGTGGTCGATGAGCTCGAGGGCGAGCTCGTCGCCGTTGCGCCGCAGGAAGCGACGTGCGCGGCGTGCATCGCCCTTCCCGGCCTGGAACATGTGGCGGCGCACGATCCGGACGACCCGCTGTCGAAGCGCGTTCGGATACCGGAGCCGGAGCAGCGCCTGGCCCGCGAGCTCTGCGCCGACCTGGTCGTGGCCGTGCTCGGCGAAACCGGGCTTCGCGTAGTAGTGGAGCCGGCCGTCGCGGCCGCGCCAGGCGACGTGTGGCTTGCCGAGGTCGTGGAAGAGCGCGGCGAGCCGCACCGCGAGCGAGTAGCCGGAGTCGGCGGCGGCTTGGACGACGGCAAAGGTGTGCTCGTCGACGGTGAGGTCGTGGTAACGGCTCTCCTGGTCGAAGCCGATTGCGGGGCCGAACTCCGGCAGGAGCTCGACGAGGACGCCGGTGTCGCGCGCGAGCCGCAGCGCCCGCGCGGGCTCGGCGCCGAGCAGGAGCTTCGAGAGCTCTCCCATCCCGTCGGCCGCGAGGCCGCCGCCGATCCTCTCGCCCGAGACGAGCTTGACCGCGGACGCCTCTTCGCGCATCTGTGCGAGGAGCTCCGCGTCCGGCTCGAAGCCGAGCTGTGAGACGAAGCGGAGGGCGCGGACGAGCCGCAGCGGATCCTCGCGGAAGCTCTGCGGCGAGACCGTGCGCAGACGGCGGGCTTCGAGGTCCGCGCGACCGCCGAGCGGGTCGACGAGCTCGCCGGTCTCGAGTCGGCGGGCCAGCGCGTTGACGGTGAAGTCGCGCCGGCGCATGTCGTCCTCGACCGAGAGCGACGCGTCGGCGACGATCTCGAAGTCGTGTCGCCCGGGGCCGGTGGAGACTTCCTTGCGCGGAGGCGCGAATTCGATCCCGGCCCGCGTCAGCTTGCGGATCCCGCCGTCCCGCGGATGGAGCCGGATGCCGACGAGCCGGTCGGCGACGACGAGATCCTCGACGCGCCCGTGCGGTGCGAGCGCCACGCGCAGCCCCTCGGTGTCGACGCCGGGCACGAGGAAGTCGGCGTCCTTCGAATCCAGCCCGAGCAGCTCGTCGCGGACGGCGCCGCCCACGAGGTAGGCGTCGAGCCCGAGCGAGCGTACGTAGTTCTCTATCTCCTCCCGCATCCGGCCATTCTCGCCGGACCGGGCGGACCGCTTACAGCAGTGCGATCGCCTCGATCTCGACGAGGGCGCCGGACGGGAGCTTCCCGACCTCGACGGTCGCCCGCGCCGGCGGTTGCTCGCCGACGTGCCTCGCGTAGACGGAGTTCATCGCCTGGAAGTCGTCGAGGTTTTGGAGGAAGACCGTCGTCTTCACGACCCGCTCGAGGCCGCTGCCCGCCTCCTCGAGGATCGCCTTCAGGTTGGCGAACACCTGCTCCGTCTGCTCCGCGATCCCGCCCGAGATCTCGGTGTCGCCCGGCTTCAGGCCGAGCTGCCCCGAGACGAAGACGAAGCCGCCGGCCGCGATCGCCTGCGAGTACGGCGCGCCCTGGAAGGGAGCGGGCGCGGCCTCGGTCCGTACGACGTTCTTGTCGCTCACCGGCGCGGCTCCTGTCGCTCGCACGCCTCCGCGAGCGCTGCGCCGAGGCCCTTGAAGATCGCTTCGAGCACGTGGCCGCTGTCGGTGCCGTTCAATAGCCGGATGTGGAGGACGAGGCCGGCGTTCTCGGCCAGCACTTCGAGAAACCGGCGCGCGACGTCCGTGCCGAGCCCGCCGATGCGGGCCTGCGTCAGGTCGACGTTCGTGACGAGCAGCGGCTCGTCGCTCGTCTCGAGCACGACGTAGGCGAGCGCCTCGGCCGACGTGAGCGCCCCGGCCCCGTGGCCGCGGGCGCCCTCGGCCCGCAGCGGCCCCGCGAGCGCGTGTCCGATCGCGGCCGCTGCAGCCTCGACCTCCGCCTGCGTGTCTCCGGGCTCTGTGTCGAGGACGAGATCGAATCGGGCCGTCTCGGCGAGACGGGCGAGCAGCTGGTTGAGCACGGGCAAACCCGTCTCGACCATCGCCTCGCCGCGCCCGTAGACGTTGACCCGGACTCCGGCCGCAGCCTGCTCGCTCATGGAACGGAGCCTAGCTCCGGCGGGGTCTCTACGGTCTCTACGGTCTCTACGTCTCGACGCGCTCGATCTGGGCGCCGAGGGCGCGCAGGCGGTCGTCGATCCGTTCGTAGCCGCGGTCGATCTCGGTGACGTTCCCGATCACGGAGCGGCCGTCCGCGCAGAGCGCCGCGATGAGCATGGCCATCCCAGCGCGGATGTCCGGGCTCGTCAGCCGCTGGCCGTAAAGGCGCGCAGGCCCGCTGACGACAACGCGGTGCGGGTCGCAGACGATGATCCGTGCGCCCATCGAGACGAGCTTGTCGACGAAGAACAACCGGTTCTCGAACATCTTCTCGAACACGAGGACCGTCCCCCACGCCTGCGTCGCGACCGCGACCGCGATCGACGTCAGGTCGGCCGGGAATGCAGGCCACGGCCCGTCCTCGATCTTCGGTACCTGGTCGCCGAGGTCGTTCTGGATCACGAGCTCCTGATGCGGCGGCACACGCAGCCAGTCGTTCCCCATCTCCACCTGGACCCCGAGGCGGTTGAACGCGGCGAGGATCGAGGAGAGGTCGCGCGGCTCGACGGCGTCGATGGTGAGGTCGCTGTTCGTCACGGCAGCGAGGCCGATGAAGCTCCCTACCTCAATGTGCTCGGGCGCGATCGACCAGTCGCCGCCGCGGAGCTGCCCGACGCCGTGGATCCGGAGGAGGTTCGACTCGATCCCCTCGATCTCCGCCCCGAGCGAGACCAGGAAGCGGCAGAGATCCTGCACGTGCGGCTCGCAGGCCGCGTTCGCGATCGTCGTCTGGCCAGGCGTGAGGACGGCGGCCATGACCGCGTTCTCGGTCGCCATCACGCTCGCTTCGTCGAGGAAGATCTCGGCGCCTCGCAAGCCCTCCGTCTCCATCTCGTAGCGGGTGTCGAGCTCCACCGTCGCACCGAGACGCTCCAGGGCGTGGATGTGGGGGTCGAGCCGCCTACGCCCGATGACGTCGCCGCCCGGCGGCGGGACGCTCGCCCGCCCGAGCCGCGCCAGCAGTGGGCCCGCGAGGAGGAACGACGCGCGGATCCGCTCGGCGAGGACCGCGTCGACCTCGTACGACGAGAGCCCCTGCGGATCGACCCGCACCTCGTTCGGGCCCGTCCACTCCGCGCCGGCTCCGGTGGCGCTGACCAGCTCGAGCATCGTCTCGACGTCGCGGATGCGCGGGACGTTCGAGAGGGTGACTGGCTCGTCCGCGAGCAGGCACGCAGCGAGGATCGGCAGTGCTCCGTTCTTGTTCCCGGAAGCCCGGATACGGCCGTTGAGCGGGTTTCCGCCCTCGATGACGAGAGCATGCGGCGCCGTCGTGACGGACATGCCGGGCCAGCATAGCCGCGCTTCAAGTCGCCTCTTTCTGCGTCGATCGAGAGCGACTACCGGTGCGCGTCGCGGGCGATCACCTTCGCGAATGCGATCGGGACACGAAACCAGCCGCCTGGGCGAGCGAGGATGCGACGCGACGGCACGGCGAACAGCTTGGCGTGCTCGAACCGCCACGGCGTACCTACGGGCCAGACAGCGCGTATGGAGATCCAATGTGCTCCAGGGCCCGGAATCGACGTGCGTGGGAGGCGATCGAAGACGTGCGCGTACGGCGCCGTGTCGGTCATCCTCCGATTGGCGACCGCGACACGCACGGGACGAGGAGCGCGGTGCGGCGGTCCGTCCGGCAGGTGTTGCTGAAAGAACGCAATGCCGCGTCGGCGTAGCTTCGTCCATTCCGAGGGCGCCGGAATCAACCAGCGCGTGGTGTGCGAGGAGGGGACGTACCACCCCGCCTGAACGCGTGGCGCCCCCTCGACTCGGAGTTTGAGGACGTAGAAGGCTCCCGCAGGCGGCGGCAGGCGCGAGGAGCCGCGGAGGTCGAAAACGAGAGGCTGAAGCCGCGAGAAGGTCATCTTCACCGTCGTGCATGCGCGCGCACCGCAGACCTGCAGCGTTGCCCGGACGTCCGCCGCAGCCGCGGTTGCACTGCCGAAAGAAGTCACAGCGACGAGAGCCCCAACGACAAACGGGGCCGAGCGGCGGCACGCCGTGCGCGCCGGCGGCTGAGGGGGCGGCTGACCGCCCCCTCTGACCTCTCTGCAGCTACGAGTACACGTACAGCGCATTGTTGACGGTATTCGATCCGTGGAAGGAGAATCCGTCGCGGTTGTGCCACCACCAGTGCGCGTCCTGGATGTTGTCGGGAAAGCCGTAGCCGCTGTGTGAGAGCTTGATGCAGCCGTTGGAGTAGTAGTCGGAGACATACCTGAAGCAGTAGTCCGGGCAGGAGTTGCCCCAATTGGCGAGCTCCTTGGAGTGGATGAACAATTGCGTCCGCAGCGTTCCGTCTCCACATGCCTTGTTCTGGAGCCACGTCGCAATGCCCTTGATGATCGAGTCGTAGTGGTCCCAGTGGCCCCACACGTCGTACCACCCCGTTGGAAGCCAGCCGTGGCCGACATACGAGCAGTTCGTCGAGTCGCCCGAGCCTGCCCGCCACGTCGGCGAGTACTGCGCCGTGGGGTTCGGCCCCGGGTAGTAGACCCAGACCAACGACGAGTTCAGGTTGGAAGTGCGGTGGAACTCGAAGTGTCCATGGGCGGAAGCGGGCGCCACTGCAATCGCGATCGCTCCAATCGCAGCACCGACGAGGACCGACAGGCGGGTGCGCACGTTCATGAGCTACCTCCCCTCGATGGCCGGCTCGGGTTGTAGGCCGGGTGCAACCAGGCGCTCCCGGGTTCCGTCGTCCGAGCGAGGCACGTTGCCGACGTGAGATCACACTCGAGAGCAGCGGTGCTGCCCTCGTCTGAGCCCGCGTTCGGGTCGGGTGCCGCATCACCACGAGCGACGATGTGCTTCGTATCGCCGCTGAACTGCGGCTCGATGAGGCCGTTCGCGAACGTGCCCGGGTCGTTCTTCAGCAGCTCCTCGAGCGAGATCGACCCGGCCGAGATCCCGAACACCGCGATCCCTACATTGGTCGGCGCGGCGACGAGATCGTCCGACCACGAGCCGCCGTAGGCTGCCCACAAGATCCCCTGATTCAACGGTCCCAGGTCGAGGGTCGCGGCGATCGTTCCGTCCGCGACATTCACGACCGAGATCGACCCCGGCATGCCGGCTTCGTTCGCGAGGAGGGCCTGTGTCCCGTCCGGGCTGACCGCGACGAGGTTGGAGTCGGCCATCAGGAGTCGTTGCCTTCCGGGCCCGTCGAATGCGAGGACGTCCAGCTTCTCGCCCTCGGCGATCCGGTACGCCAGGAGAGTGCTCCCGGCCCATGCTGCGACGACGTACTCCGCCGGTTCTGTGCTCCAGACGACCGGGCGAGTCGACAGGGAACTCCGCACGACCACGTCGCCGGTGTAGTTCGTGAACGCTCGGTACACGTCCGTTCCACGGACATAGGCGAGCGTGCCGTCGGAGCGTACTGCCGCCGAGAAGGAGTTCTTGTCGACCACCTTGTCGCGACCGGATCGGAAGTCGTGGATCCGGAGCATGGGGGTTGCGAGCGCGTCACCGGGCTTGATTCCCTGCTTCGACCACGAGAGCTTCGGATCGTCGTGACGAAGCTCACGCCAGGTGCTGTAGACGAGTTGGCCGCCATCGGCGGTCGGAACCGCAACGGGGGCGATCCAGCCCGACAGCGGCGACGACGCCTTGGCTGCGAGTGTGCTATTCCGCGCGCCTTCCACCCGGCCCGACGCGACGAACAAGCCTGGGGGCCGCCCGACCGCACGCTGGACCGTCACTGTTCGCACCGCCAACGGTGTGCTTGCGGAGCCGATCGCCTGAGCAACCCCGACTGCAACCAGCGCGACGAATGACATGATCGCGACCAGAACGGTCGTCTTGCGCCGACGGCTCAGGCGGCGTATCGGAATCACGTGATCCTCCTTTCGGCAGATGGGGGCATTTACGGCGCCGCTTCCGTTCTACGGTCGCTATTTCCGAGCCGCAAGGCGTTCCGGGACTTTGCGGCACATTTCTTGCACTGTCGTCACTACTGACAACAGCGGTTACCATAGACGGCGGTATGGAGCCGACTCGCGAACGCGCCTGGGAGACCCTCACGCGCTACACGAAGAGCGAGTCGCTGCTGCGGCATGCGCTCGCGGTCGAGGCTTCGACAGCCGCCTACGCGAGGAAGTTCGGCGAGGACGAGGAGTTGTGGCGCGTCGCCGCGCTCCTGCACGACTTCGACTACGAGATGCACCCGACGCTCGACAAGCACCCGCAGGACGGCGCCCCGATCCTCCGCGAGGAGGGCTACCCCGAGGAGGTCGTCGAGACCGTGCTCTCCCACGCCGAGCACCTAGGGCTGCCGCGCGACACTCGGCTGAAGAAGGCGCTCTTCGCCTGCGACGAGCTCAGCGGGTTCGTGCATGCGTGTGCTCTCGTGCGGCCGACCGGCCTCGAGGGGCTCGAACCGAAGTCGGTCAAGAAGAAGCTCAAGCAGCCGTCCTTCGCGGCCGGCGTCCACCGCGACGAGGTCTACAAGGGCGCCGAGGAGCTGGGCGTCGAGCTCGACGACCACATCCGCACGATCGTCGAGGCGCTGCAGCCGATCTCTGCCGAGCTCGGCCTACCCTCCTAGTCCCTCCGCGAGCCGACGCAGGTCGTCGTCGCTCGTCCACCAGCCGCACGAAGCGCGGACGAGGTTGCGGCCCGGGAGCTCGCGGACGATCACGCCGCGCTCGTGAAGCGACGCCACGAGCTCGGTGGGATCGCCGGGCGGGCGGAAGGAGACGAGCGTCGAGTGGCCCGGCGGCGTCACGACTTCGACGAGCGGCGCGAGGAGCTCGCGGCAACGGGCGGCCGTCTCCGCGGCAGCCTCGTAGCGCCATTCGGGATGCACGCCGAGCGCCGCCTCGAGGCCGGAGAGCGTCGGCGCCGCGATCCAGCCCGAGTCGAACCTCCGGGCAGCGTCCTTCGGGACGAACGAGCCGTCGGGCTCGTACCTCTGTGGCGAGAACATGCTCGGCAGCGCCACCGTCAGCCGCTCGGGATCCCGCACGAACAGGGCACCGGTCGGCGCCGGCGCACAGAGCCACTTCTGCGCCGAGACGGTGTAGAAGTCCGCGCCGGCGAGATCGACGGCGATCGCACCCGCCGACTGCGCGCCGTCGACGAGGAGCGGCGGTCCATCCAGCGGCCGCAGCCGCGCCAGATCGAGCCTCCGCCCCGTCGTCCAGAGGACGTGCGAGATCGCGATGAGCCTCGTGCGCGGTGTCACGGCGGCGAGCAACGCCTCCTCGTCGGCGTCCGTCACGACGACGCGGGCGCCCGTCGCGTGCAGCGGCCCGATCAGGCCGAAGTGCTCCTCGCTGCTCGTGACGATCTCGTCGTCCGGGCCGAGACCGAGGCCGGCGACGACGATCTGGCAGCCTCGAGTCGTCGAGTCCGTGAGCGCGACGAGTTCCGGCGTCGTCCCGAGGACGGCTGCGACTCCTCCGCGGATCCGTTCCCGCAGCTCGAACAGCTCTTCGATGTACGCCGATCCGCTGCGACCCTCCGAGAGATCCCGCTCGAGCCTCGCCTGCGCCGCCTCGACCGCCGCGCGCGGCAGCGGACCGGCCGAGCCGGTGTTGAGGTATGCGAACCGCTCGAGCACCGGGAACTGCGCGCGCGCCTCCTCGAACGTCACTCGACCACCGCCTCGACAGGCGCGTGGTCCGAGAGCACGCGTCCGTCCACCGTGCGCCGCTCCACCGGCCACGCGGCCGGCCCGTCTCGCAGTGTCAGCCCGCGTACGAGGATCTGGTCGATGCTGCCGGCGAGCGGCGCTGAGAAGCCGTTCGCTCCGGCCGAGACGATGTTCGCGTCGCCGGCGACGATCGATCGCTCTCCCGCGAAGGCGACGACGCGGTCGAGCTGGGCGCGGTCGGCGTCGATGTGGAAATTCACGATCGTCA
>DASSVO010000055.1:0-4396 GCA_035706005.1 Gaiellaceae bacterium
GCGTGCCCGTCGCTGCTCGTGAACGTGTCGGTGATCCAGCTGACGTGCCCGTCGTGATCCTGGGCGATCGTGCGGTTGTCGGTCACCCCTGCGGTCGCGAACGAGGGGCAGCTCGCCGTCGTCGGCGGGTAGGCGGACGCCGCGCACTTGACGAGCGGATCGGTCTCGTGGATCACGAGGTTGCCGGTCGCCGCGTCGACCGTGTACGAGTAGGACAACGCCGGCAGCCCGGACGCGTTCGCGTTGATCGCCTGCGCCGCGGCCGGGGTGTAGGCGTTCACCCCGTCGATCTGGAGCTCGGACCGCGTCGACCCGGTGCCCTTCTCTCCCGCGAACAGAGCCGCGTTGCAATAGAAGGTGGTTGTCGTCAGGGCGTGGGACGCGTCCAGCAGGTAGCCGTCGTGGACGCCGCAGCTGCCGAGGGAGGCGTAGTCGAAAGCGGCGGTCTGCTGGGGCGCGTCGAGGTAGTAGTCGTACAGCGTTCCGTTGTTCGGGCCGCCGCCCACCGTGCTCGAGTCCCGCTCGCCGACACCGATCAGGGGCCCGGAATACGGTGTCACGTCGGGCGGTTTCGTGCCCGCCGGAACGGCCCGCAGCCGGCAGGTGAGATCGAGGAGGTTGTTGAGGCCGGCGGCGGGGACCGAGAAGGAGCCATCCGAGCTCAGGCCGACGCTCGTCGCCACGAGCACGGACGTCCCGTGGTAGTAGCAGCGCAGGTCGACCTTGTCGGTGGCGCGGTTGCCGCCCGAGGTCGTTCCCGAGATCGCGAACGTCTGCGTCGCGGCGGTCAGGTCCGCGATGAGGAACGACGGGTCGGTGGGCGTCGTGATCTGCGATGCAGTGATCGCGGCGCCGGCCGTGGGCGTGACCACGAGGCTGCCCAGGACGAGCGCGCCGACGAGGACGGCCAGGGCCGCCGGCCTGATCCTTGCGCCGTGCACGGCACTTCCTTTGAGGCGCCGTGCACGGATCCTGCTTGGAGCGCTCTGCCAGGTGCTAGGAGCAGCCGGTGTTCGTGCCGCAGTCGCGGCACGTGTAGCAGCTGCCGGTGCGGACCATCCGGCCGCCGCAGCGCGCGCACTCGACGGCGTCCTCCCACGAGTTGAAGAGCGCTGTCTGCCCGGGCGGCGGGGCCTCGCCGGGCTCCGCGGGCGCAGCAGCCTCGCCGTTCGCGTACCGCTCGGCCATCCGGGCCTTCACCTCCGGCGACAGGATCCCCGCCTCCTCCTGCTGCTCGGGCGTGAGGAACCGCTTGCCGAACCAGCGGAAGATGTAGTCGACGATCGACTTCGCCGTCCGGATGTCGGCGTCGTTCGTCAGTCCGCTCGGCTCGAAGCGCATGTGGCTGAGCTTCGAGACGTAGACCTCGGGCGGCACGCCGTACTGGAGGCCCATCGAGACCGCGAGGCAGAGCGAGTTCATCAGGCCGGCCATCGTCGTCCCGTCCTTCGCGATGTCCACGAAGATGTCGCCCGGGCTGCCGTCGTCGTAGAGACCGACGTGGATGTAGCCCTCGTGGTCGCCGACCTGGAACTTGCGCCCGACCTCCGTGCGATCGAGCGGCAGTCGTTTCCGCTCGTGCACCTGCACCGGCGGCGCGGCGACCGCGGTCTGGCCGTCCTTGCCGGAGCTCGAGAGCGGCTGCGCGACCTTGCAGTTGTCGCGATAGATGGCGATCGCCTTGACGCCGAGCTTCCACGCGTCGACGTAGAGGTCCATCACGTCCTCGACCGTGACCTCCTCCGGCATGTTCACCGTCTTGGAGATCGCGCCGGAGATGAAGGGCTGGACGGCGCCCATCATCCGGACGTGTCCGAGGTAGTGGATGGCGCGCTCGCCGACGGCGCAGTCGAAGACGGGGTAGTGCTCCGTCTTCACGTACGGCGCCCCGACGACGCCGTTCCGCTCGTCGACGAAGGCGACGATCTCCTCGATCTCGCGCGGCGCATACCCGATCCGCTCGAGGGCCATCGGCACGGTCTTGTTCACGATCGTGATCTCGCCGCCGCCGACGAGCTTCTTCGACTTGACGAGGGAGAAGTCGGGCTCGACGCCGGTCGTGTCGCAATCCATCATGAAGCTGATCGTCCCGGTCGGCGCGAGCACGGTCGCCTGCGCGTTCCGGAAGCCGTGGATCTCGCCGAGGTCGAGCGCGTCGTCCCACGCCTTGCGGCAGTGGCCGAGCAGATCGGCCGGGACGGAGTCGGCGTGCTCGATGTTGCCCACGGCGGCGCGGTGCTTCGCGATCACGCCGATCATCGGCGCCCTGTTGACCTGGTAGCCGTCGAAGGCCCCCATCCGGGAGGCGATCTCCGCCGACTTGCGATAGGCCCGGCCCGTCATGAGCCCGGTGATCGCAGCCGCGTACGCGCGTCCCTCGTCCGAGTCGTACGGGAGCCCGCGCGCCATCAGGAGCGCGCCGAGGTTCGCGTAGCCGAGACCGAGCTGGCGGAACCGCTTCGCGTTCCTGCCGATCTCGGGCGTCGGATAGGACGAGTAGCCGACGAGGATCTCCTGCGCGAGGAAGACGACGTCGACCGCGTGCTCGAACGCCTCCACGTCGAGCTCGCCGTCCTCCCGCCGGAACTTCATGAGGTTGAGCGAGGCGAGGTTGCAGGCCGAGTCGTCGATCGACATGTACTCCGAGCATGGGTTCGAGGCGTTGATCCGGCCTGTGTTCGGGAGCGTGTGCCACGAGTTGATCGTCGTGTCGTACTGGACGCCCGGATCCGCGCACTCCCACGCCGCCGCCGCGATCTGGCGCAGCAGGTCGCGCCCGTCGAGCGTCTCGAGGCCGGTGCCGTCGGTCCGGGCGGTCAGGTTGAACTCCTCGCCCTTCGTCGCGGCCTCCATGAACGCGTCGCTGACGCGGACGGAGTTGTTCGCATTCTGGTACTGGATCGAGGCCCAGTCGGCCGAGTCGAGGGACATGTCGTAGCCGGCCTGCTCGAGGACGCGCGCCTTGCGCTCCTCCTTGGCCTTGCACCAGATGAACTCCTCGACATCGGGATGGTCGACGTCGAGGACGACCATCTTCGCGGCACGCCTCGTCTTGCCGCCCGACTTGATCGTGCCGGCGGAGGCGTCTGCCCCGCGCATGAAGGAGACGGGGCCCGAGGCGTAGCCGCCCTTGGACAGCTGCTCCTTCGACGAGCGCAGGCGGGCAAGGTTCACACCGGAGCCGGAGCCGCCGCGGAAGATGACGCCTTCACGCCGGATCCAGTCGAGGATCGACTCCATCGAGTCGTCGATCGACAGGATGAAGCAGGCCGAGCACTGCGGGGCCGCCTCGAAGCCGACGTTGAACCAGACCGGGCTGTTGAAGGAGGCGTACTGGTTGACGAGGATCGCCTTCAGCTCGGACTCGAAGGTCTCGGCCTCGTCCGTGTCGGCGAAGTAGCCGCCCTCCTTGCCCCAGGCGACGACGGTGTCGACGACGCGGCCGATCATCTGCTTGACGCTCGACTCGCGCTCCGGCGACGAGAGACGGCCGCGGAAGTACTTCTGCGCGACGATGTTCGTCGCGGTCTGCGACCAGAACTTCGGGAACTCGACGCCGCGCTGCTCGAAGGCGGGGCCGTCGCGGCCGGGGATGATCGCGTCGCGCGTCTCCCACTCGATCTCGTCGAACGGGTCGCGACCGGGGATCGTGAAGAACCGCTTCACGCCGAGCCGCGCGCCCTCCTCGACGACGGTGTTCACGACCTCTTCGGCTGCCATTTCGGTGCCCGGAACCTGCTCGACGCTTGCCATCTTCCCTCCCGGAACTCTAGTCTTCGACCGCTTCTCGACCGCGCCGCCGGCATGCGACTCCTCCGACGGGGAACGGGACCGTAGACCCCGCATCGGACGGAACCGGAGAGGCTCTGCGAGGGCTAGTTCGCGCCGAGGATGAGGACGACCTGGTCGCGCCCGGAGCCGGCCGGCAGACTGCCGTCGAGGGGGGAGACGACCGTGATGCCGGCGTCGCGGGCGAGCCGTTCCGCCTCGGGCTCCCAGCCGCGCCGGTAGAGGACGAGCGAGGTCGCGTAGTCTGGGCTCGTGGCGTTCGTCGCGGTCGCCGACCGGTAGCCGCGGCCGAGGAGCTGCGTCGCCGTCGCGCCCGCCACGCCCGACGTCCCGTTCCCGTTGAGGACGAGCACCGACACGCGCGAGCGCGGGCGCAACGGGACGGAGGGCACGACGTGATGCGATTTGACGGACCCTGTCGCCGCCTGGTCGTGCGCCGCGGCGTGGTGGATGTGAGCGATCCGCCCGCCCACGACCACGAAGACCACGGCGAGCCCGACGAGCGCGAACGCGAGCGCGGCGAGCGCCGAGAGTCGCCAGGGGAAGGGACGATCGAATCGTTGGGCGTGCTCCACGGACCGTCACCGTTCGCGTTCCGATGGGCCGC
>DASSVO010000056.1:0-38133 GCA_035706005.1 Gaiellaceae bacterium
CGACTACCACGCAAAGTAGCTTCTTCATGTTCATCCACCCTTCGTCAGGTAATTCGCGATCACGAGGCGCTGGATCTCGCTCGTGCCCTCGTAGATCTCGGTGATCTTCGCGTCGCGGTAGTAGCGCTCGACCGGGAACTCCTTGGTGTAGCCGTAGCCGCCGAGGATCTGGATCGCCTCGCCGGTCTGGCGGCGAGCCATCTCCGATGCGAAGAGCTTCGCCTTCGCCCCGGCCTCGGTGTGCGGCAGGTCGTTCTGCTTCAGCCACGCCGCGCGATGGACGAGGAGGCGCGCGGCGTCGATCTCCATCGACATGTCCGCGAGCTTGTGCTGAATCGCCTGGAACTCGCCGATCGGCCGCCCGAAGGCGTGCCGCTCCTTCGCGTACTCGCGAGCCACGTCGTACGCGGCCTGGGCGATCCCGACCGCCTGCGCGGCGATCCCGATCCGGCCTCCGTCGAGCGTCGCCATCGCGACGTGGAAGCCCTTCCCCTCCTCGTGCAGCAGGCGATCGCCGTCGACCAGCGCCTCGACCGCGATCGAGTTGGTGGTGGAGGAGTTGAGGCCGAGCTTCTCCTCGCGGCCCGTCACGCGGACGTGGTCGGCATCGAGGACGAACGCGGAGATGCCGCGCGCTCCGGGCGTCTCCAGGTCCGTACGGGCGAAGAGGAGGAACGTGCCCGCGTACTCGGCCGTCGAGATGAACTGCTTCGCGCCGGAGATCCGCCAGCTGCCGTCTTCGCGCGTGGCCGACGTCCGCAATGCCCCGGCATCGGATCCCGCCTCCGCCTCCGTGAGGGCGAACGCGCCGATCGCCTCGCCGCGCGCCAGCGGCGGCACGAAGCGGGCTCGCTGCTCCTCGGTCCCGAAGCGCAGCAGAGGCAGCGTCACGGCGCTCGTGTGCACGGCGACGGTGACGCCGACCCCGGCATCGCCGCGCGAGAGCTCCTCGAGCACGAGCATGTACGAGAGGAAGTCCGCCCCCGCGCCGCCGTACTCGTCCGGCACGCACACGCCCATCAGCCCGAGCTCGCCCAGCTTCGCGTAGAGCTCGCGCGGGAAGTGGTGGTCGCGATCCCACTCGGCCGCGTACGGCTCGACCTCGGCGCGCACGAAGTCGCGCGTGAGCGCCTGGATCTCCTTCTGCTCGGGAGCGAGCTCGAAGTCCATCAGCCGTAAGCGTAGAAACCGCGGCCCGACTTGCGCCCGAGACGGCCGGCCCGGACGTGCTCGCGCAGCAGTGGACACGGCGCGTATTTCGCGTCGCCGAGCCCTTCCTGCAGCACCTCCATGATCGCGACGCACGTGTCGAGCCCGATCAAGTCGGCGAGAGCGAGAGGCCCCATCGGGTGGGCGAAGCCGAGTCTGGCGATCGTGTCGATCGCCTCCGGCTCGGCGACCCCGTCGTGCAGCGCCCAGACCGCCTCGTTGACGTACGGCATGAGAATCCGGTTGGAGACGAAGCCGGGGAAGTCGTTGGCGACGGCCGGTGTCTTCCCGAGCTCCCCCGCGAGCGCGACGATCGCCGCCGCCGTCGTTTCGGAGGTCTCGCGACCGCGCACGACCTCGACGAGCTTCAGCACGGGCACCGGGTTGAAGAAGTGCATGCCGATCACGCGGTCGGGCCGGCACGTGACGGCCGCGAGCGAGGTGATCGGGATCGAGGACGTGTTCGAGGCGAGGATCGCCTCTGCAGGCAGGAGCTCGTCCGCCCGGCGGAAGATGTCCTGCTTGACGTCCGCGTCCTCGATCACCGCCTCGACCAGCAGGTCGGCCGGCACGAGGTCCTCGGTCGGCTCGACGCGCGCGAGTACCTCGTCGGGGTCGGCGCCGCCCTTCTCCGCGAGCTTCTCGAGGCTGCGCCGGATCGTGGCCAGCCCGCGTTCGGTCGCTCCCGGCGCCGCGTCGTGGAGCGAGACGCGCCGGCCCGAGGCGGCGACGACCTGGGCGATCCCGCCGCCCATCTGCCCCGCCCCGACCACGAGGACATGTGGAAACTCCACGTGGCGGAGGCTAACGTCGGCGAATGCCCACGGTCGACGTCAACGGCGCGCGCCTCTGGTACGACGAGGCCGGGAGCGGCGAAGCCGTCCTGCTCCTGCACGGAGGCCTCGGGGACTCCGGGCTGTGGGAGCCCGTCGTCCCCTTCCTCGCCGAGCGGTTCCGCACGATTCGCACGGACTTCCGCTTCTTCGGCCGCTCCGCGGGGCCGAATGCGCCGTGGTCGTGGGAAGAGGACGTCGTGTCGTTGCTCGACGAGCTCGGGATCGCCCGGACGGCGCTCGTCGGCTTGTCGATGGGCGGACGGATCGCGATCGACCTCGCGCTGGCGGCACCGGAGCGGCTGTGGGCTCTCGCGCTCGTCGCGCCGGGCCTCGGCGGCCACGACGTCGATCCCTACTCCGAGGAGCAGAACGCGCGCTTCGAGGCCGCCGAGGCGGCGAACGACGTCGACGCGATGCGGGCGATCGACTTCGAGGTGTGGGCACCGCTCGGCGCCGACGACCGCATGCGGCAGCTCTGGCACTCGACGCCGGACGCGAACCCGTTGCCGGCGGGCGTCGAGCCGCGACGTGCCTACGACGCGAAGCAGCGTCTGGGAGAGCTGGCCGTGCCGACGCTCGTCGTGACCGCGGCGCACGACCCGGCCGTCTTCCAGGAGATCGGCCCGCTCGTGGCGCGCGAGGCCCCCGACGCGCGCCACGTCGAGCTCGATTCGGACCACTACGTGACGCTACGCGAGCCCGAGCTCCTGTCGCGTGTGCTCCTCGACTTCCTCGCCGCGTCGGCGCCGCAGCAGTAGGGCGCCGGCGGAGAGGAGCACGAGGCCGCCGCCGATCCCCGCGCCCACCCACTTCCACGGGAAGCCGCCGGCGCGCGGATACGAGATGTCCCAGCTGCCCGTGGCGACGTTCAGCCATGGGCGCCCGGTCCGCCAGCGGGCCGCGAGCGTCCGGCCGCGGTCACGGAGCGAGAGGACGATGTTGTACAGCGCCTGGTTCTTCGGCAGGTCGATGCAGTACGCGGCCGCGCCGACCGTGTCGAGCGCATGCACGAAGGGCTCGCCGGACGGCTTCTGGTAGAGCGTGTACACCCAGCGCCCGTCGGCGCTCGTCGTCCGGCTCATGGCGGATCCTGCCATCGTCTTCTCGTGCTCGGACCGATCGGCGATCTTGCCGGGCAGCAGCCGGTTCGTGCGCATGTCGTAGTCGCGCACGATGTAGTGGCTCAGATTGCCGGGGCTCGCGTGCGTGTACTGGATCAGGTACATCCGCGACGCATCCGGCGAGAGCGCGTCGAAGGAGAAGGAGCCGTCGAGCGAGATCTTCCGGACGACCTTCAACGTCCTCGGATCCACGACGAGGAACCTGCTCGGCGACGCGTACGGCCCCATCTGCGCGGACATCGAGGCGAGCACGAGCGTGCGGCCGTCGCGGGAGAGCCCCTGTCCGGTCAGGTAGCCGTTCCCAATCGTCGCGATCCCCCACGAGCCCGGAAGCTGCTTCCACCAGAACAGCTGGCCGTGGGCGACCTCGATCTTCTCGAGGAGCGTCCCGTTCCTTCCGATCGGGACGGCGACGTAGTGGAACGCGCCGTTGTGGCTCGCCACGCCCACGCCTCCCTGGCTGACGTAGACGGGCCCGTCCGCGAGCGCGGCGGGCGCGAGGACGGCGGCGCCGACGACGGCGGCGAGGCAGAGCGAGAGCCTGCGCATGGCTTCCTCCTTCGGGTGACACCGGTGATACGCCCCGGCGGCCCGAAAAGGTCCAGCGGCTCAGCCCGAGCGCTCGAGCCTGACGATCTCGAGGGCCACGACGAGTCCGAAGGCCGCGCCGATCGCGAGGCCGCCGGGCCGTGCGCCACCCGTCGCGCCCGCGGCCCGCAGAGCACCCCACCCGACGAGATAGCCCCAGCCTCCGAGGGCCGCGCCGTAGACTAGGGCGAGGGCGGCGGGCCGGGAGACGGGAACGAGCCCGAGCGCGCGGATGCGAGGGGCGCCGACGAGCGGTCCGTGCGGGAGCAGCACGCGCTCGGCCTCGGCGACGCGCCGCGCAACGGCGCTCTCGATCTCGCCGTTGCGGAGCTCGTAGAGGAGGACGCCGAGGCTCGCGGAGAGCCCGAGCAGCCCGATCGCAAGCAGCTCGACGCTTGACTTGCGGCCGTTTACGAGCGCCACCACGGCGCCGGAAAGGGTCGGAACGAGCGCGAGCAGGCGGAAGCGCGTCTCGGTCAGGCCGCGTAGCAGCTCGGAGCCGCTGTCGTATTCCAGCCGCAGACGCGTTTCGTCGTCCACACGCGCCTCCTCGCGCACATCGTGGTGTGCGGGCGGCGCGTCGTCAACCCAGGGCTAGACCTCGACGAGGAGCGCGTCGCCCTGGCCGCCGCCGGAGCAGATCGCAGCGAGGCCGAGCCCGCCGCCGTTGCGGCGCAGCTCGTGCACCATCGTGCCGAGGATCCGGCCGCCGCTCGCACCGATGGGGTGCCCGAGCGCCACGGCGCCGCCGTTCACGTTCGCCGTCTCCGGATCGGCGCCGAGCATCGCGAGCGCGTTGAGCGCGACGGAGGAGAACGCCTCGTTCACCTCGACGCGCTCCACGTCGCCGATCGACTTCCCCGCCTTCTCGAGCGCCTGCCTGCCGGCGTTGGCGGGTGTGCGCGCGAGCCAGGCGAACTCGTCCGCGACGTAGCCTTGCGACACGATCGTCGCGAGCGGCTCGAGGCCGCGCCGCTGCGCGAACTCCTCCGAGCACACGACGACGCACGAGGCGCCGTCGTTGACGCCGGGCGCGTTCCCGGCGGTGATCGTGCCTTCCGGGTCCATGACCGGCTTCAGCCCGGCGAGCTTCTCGGGCGTCGTGTCCCGCCGCACCGCCTCGTCGGCCCTCAGCTCGCCCACCGGGACGATCTCGTCGTCGAAGCGCCCCGCGTCCTGCGCCGCGGCCGCGCGCCGGTGCGAGCGGAGTGCCCACGCGTCCTGGTCCTCGCGGGAGATGCCGAGCTCGCGGGCGACCTTCGCGCCCTGCTGCACCATGTGCAGCTCGTCGAAGGTCGAGCGCAGCCCGTCCCAGATCATCAGGTCGAGCAGGGTCCCGTCGCCCATCCGGTAGCCCTTGCGCGCCTTCGGAAGCGCGTACGGCGCGTTCGTCATCGACTCCATGCCACCCGTGACGACGACCTCGACGTCGCCGGCCCGAATCATCGAGTCCGCGATCTCGACCGCGCGGATCGAGGAGGCGCAGACCTTGTTCACCGTGTCCGACGGCACGTCGATCGGGACTCCCGCGCCGACCGCCGCCTGCCGCGCCGGAGCCTGGCCGGCGCCCGCCTGGAGCACCTGACCCATGATCACGTAGTCGACCTCGCGCCCCTCGAGGCCCACGCGCTCGAGTCCCGCGCGGATCGCGATCGCCCCGAGCTCGGTCGCGGGATACGTGCCGAGCCCGCCGTTGAGCTTCCCGAACGGCGTCCGAACGGCCGACACGATGACGGAGCGGGTCACACGTCCAAGTTAGCCCGTGAAGCTCATCCCAGGCTCGAGCTTGAAGGCGAAGGCGACGACGAGCTGCACCGCCCGCTCGATGTCCTCGAGATCGACCGTCTCGATCGGCGAGTGCATGTAGCGGAGCGGGACGGAGACGAGGCCCGTCGGCACGCCTGTGCGGCTGAGATAGACCGCGTCGGCGTCGGTGCTCGTGTGGCCGCGAGAGATCTCGACCACGAACTGGATGCCCTCGGCCTCGGCGGCGTCGTGCAGGAGCTCGAAGACGAGCGGATGCAGCGACGGGCCGCGCTGGATGGTCGCGCCCCCGCCGAGCGTGACCTTGCCCTCGTCCTCCGGCCGGCCGCCGCGCACGTCGTTGGCATGCGTCACGTCGATCGCGAGCGCCACGTCGGGCTCGATCGCGATCGCCGTCGTGCGGGAGCCGGCGAAATCGCCGACCTCCTCCTGTACCGCCGCGACCGCGACCACGTCTCCGGGCGCGCCCCCGCGCTCCGCGATCCTCCTGGCAGCCTCGAGGGCGACGTAGCAACCGACCCGGTTGTCGAAGGCGCGGGACGCGACGCGGTTGCCCTGGAGCTCGATCGGCGCGCCGCGCCAGACCGCGGCGTCGCCGGGGCGGACGAGCGCGCGTAGCTCGTCGCCGTCCTTCGCGCCTACGTCGAGGAAGAGGTCGTCGTGCTCGACGGGCTTGCGCTCCTCGCCGCGGCCGCGCCTCAGCTTCTGGAGACGAGCCGCCACGACACCGGGCAGGGGCCCGTTGCGCGTGAGGACGTCGACCCGCTGGCCGACCATCACGGGTGGGTTGAAGCCGCCCAGCGGACGCACGGCCGCGAGCCCGTCGTCACCGAGATGGGTGACGACGACGCCGATCTCGTCGATGTGGCCGATGACGCTCAGCGTCAGCCCGCCGGCCGTGCCGGGAACGCGCACCCACGAGCTGCCCAGGACGTCCGAGGAGACCTCGCCCACGGGTGCCGCGGCCTCCCTCCACACGGCCGCCGTGGCGCGTTCCTGACCCGATGGACCGGCGGTCGTCAGCAGGCGCTCGAGCAAGTCGGGAAGCGGCATGGCGGCGGGACACTACCTGCGCCTGCTCGAAGGGTTCCGCGGTAGCGTGCCGCCGTGAAGCTCCGGACGCTGCCCGACAGCTACGCCGTGGTTCGTCTCCAGCCCGGCGCCGAGCTGCCGGAGTGGGTCGACATCGGGCCGTTCCGCTCGGTAACCCGCACGGAGCACGAGGTTTCCGTCGTCTGTCGCGACCACGATGTGCCCGAGGGCGAGAGCGTCGACCGCGGCTGGACCGTGCTCGAGGTGATGGGCCCGCTCGACTTTTCCCTCAGCGGGGTCGTCGCGTCGCTCGTAGGACCGCTCGCGGAGGCCGACCTGCCGATCTTCGTCATCTCGACGTTCGAGTCGGACTACGTCCTCGTGCGCTCCGCCGACCTGGGACGCGCGGCCGACGCGCTCGAGGACGCGGGCCACGTCTTCGCGGCTTGACGCTCGCGCAGGGCCCGCCTACCCTGCCGCCATGACTTCCGTCCGCACGTGGTGGGCCTGGCGCACCGAGCGTGGCGGGAGCCTGCGCGTGCACTGACGCGCGGCAGCACAGCCCGTCCGCTCGAACCCGGCTCCGCGAGGGGCCTTTTTCATGTCCCAGATCGAGATCGCAACCGACCTTCTCACGCCGCTCGGCGCATACCTCGGCCTGCGTGAGGCTGCCGGCGGTGCGTTCCTCCTCGAGTCGGTCGAGCGGGGACGGCTCGGCCGCTACAGCTTCGTCGGCGCCGGCTCCCGGCTCGTCTCGTTCGAAGAGGCGGAGACGCTGGGCGAGCCGGTCGTCGGCTACGTCGGCTACGACGCCGTGGCGACGCTCGAGCCGACGGTTCAGCTGCCGGAGGACGGGCCCGGCGTGCCGGAGAGCCTCTTCCTCGTGCCGGACGTGCTGCTCCGCTTCGACCACGCGCGCGGTGTCGCCGAGCTGTTGCGCGGCGAAGCGGCCGCGCTCACGGGACCGGCGCCGGCGCTGCCCCGCGGGTCGGCGCCCCGCGGGCCGCTCGAGCGGGAGCCCTCGCGGGACGAGCACCTCCGCCGGGTTGCGCTCGCGCAGGAGCACATCCGCGAGGGGGACGTCTTCCAGGTCGTGATCGCGCAGCGTGCAACGCGCCCGACGTCCGCGTCGGCGGTCGAGCTCTACCGGGCGCTGCGCCGCGTCAACCCCTCGCCGTACCTGTTCCTCCTCGAGCTGGGCGACCTCGCGCTCGTCGGGAGCTCGCCCGAGACGGTGGTGAAATGCACGGGACGCCGTGCCGAGCTGAACCCGATCGCGGGGACGATCGCCCCGGGCGAGGGGGACGCAGCCGCGCTGCTGGCGTCGGAGAAGGATCGGGCCGAGCACACGATGCTCGTCGACCTCGGCCGCAACGACCTGTCGCGCGTCTGCGTGCCCGGCTCGGTACGAGTCGAGCGCTTCATGGAGCCCGAGCGCTACTCCCATGTGACTCATCTCGTCTCGGAGGTCGCCGGGGAGCTGCGCGACGGGGTGACGCCGTTCGAGCTGCTGCGCGCCTGCTTTCCGGCGGGCACCGTCTCGGGCGCGCCGAAGGTGCGGGCGATGCAGATCATCTCCGAGCTCGAGGGCTACCGGCGCGGCATCTATGCGGGCGCGGTCGGCTACCACCTGCCGGAGAGCGCCGAGCTGGACACCTGCATCGCGATCAGGACGCTGTGGCTGCGCGGCGGCGTGGCTCACCTGCAGGCCGGCGGCGGCATCGTCGCCGACTCGGACCCCGCGGCGGAACACGACGAGTGCCTCGCCAAGCTCGGCGCCCTCGAAGCCGCAATCGAGCTGGCAGAGTCGGAGCAGGACGCTGCGTCGTGATCCTGCTCATCGACAACTACGACAGCTTCACCTACAACCTCGCGGACCTGTTCGGTGCGCTCGGTGCGGAGGTGGTGGTCAGGCGGAACGACGAGCTCGACGCCGACGAGGCCGAGCGGCTGGCTCCCTCTCACCTCGTCGTCTCGCCGGGACCCGGCCGCCCGGCCGCCGCCGGCGCGACGCGGGCAGTCATCGAGCGGCTCCTGCCGACGACGCCGACGCTCGGTGTCTGTCTCGGCCACCAGGCGCTCGTCGAGGTCTGCGGCGGCGAGGTCGGGTACGCACGCGAGCTCGTGCACGGGAAGGCGAGCCCGGTGCGGCACGACGGGAGCGGCCTGTTCGAGGGACTGCCCGATCCGTTCGAGGCGGGCCGCTACCACTCGCTCGCTGCGACGCGGCTACCCGACGTGCTCGAGCCCACGGCCTTCGCGGAGGACGGCGAGGTCATGGCCGTGCGGCACCGCGAGCTGCCTGCGGTCGGCGTCCAGTTCCATCCCGAGTCGGTCCTGACCCCGGACGGGCCGGCGCTCGCACGGAACTTCCTCGAGGCGAGGCTCTGATGGCGGCTTACTCGGATCGCGTGGATTGCCTTGCCGCCGCGGCTGCCTGGCCGGACCGTCCACTAGGGGACTCCGCAAAGATCTCCGGGATCCTGGCCCGTTCCGGACGGGTTGAGGAGACCTTCGAGTGGCGCATCGGGTCCGACATGACCCAGGCGATCGAGCGCATCGAAGGCGGCTTCCGGGTCTGGTCCATAACGGACACCGGCACCTGGGAAGCGCTTGTTGCGGAGGAAGGTGACGCACTCGTCGCCTCCTACGCCCTGAACGGTCTCCAGCAAAGTCTCTTCTACGCGATCGGCTGGGCCTCCCGGGCTTCCGCCGGCGGGCTCGAGGAGGGGCCGCGCAACGCGTGCGAGCGCTATCTCACGCTGCTCTGGAGCGATGGGCGAGAGCGAGCCGGAGCCATCGCCAACGAAGCGGCCGTCGCAATCGAGCACGGCGACGCGTGGGAGCAGGGCATCTCGAGGCTCCGCGCTGTGCCGGAGCCCTATCCCGACGATCCCGCTGATCGCCGAATGTGGGTCGAAACGCAGACCAGCGGCCCGGGGCTCCGGTTCGTCTGCGCTTCTCCGACCGTCGGCCGGGCGGCGGAGTTCGTGCCCGTCTACGAAGGCCTTGCGAACGACATCCCGCGGGAGCTCGGCTGGCGAACGCCGGCGGGCGGCGATGGCGAGGAGATGCAGTGATCCAGCAGGCGCTCGCCCGGCTGCTCGACGGCCACGACCTCACGCGCGACGAGGCGCGCGGGACGATGTCGGTGATCATGGCCGGCGAGGCGACGGACGCGCAGATCGCGGGCTTCCTCGTCGCCCTGCGCGCCAAGGGCGAGACCGCGGACGAGATCGCCGGCTGCGCCGAGGCGATGCGCGAGCACGTGCTGCACGTCAACCCGGCCCGCAGCGACCTCGTCGACGTCGTCGGCACCGGCGGCGACGGCGCGAACACGTACAACATCTCCACCGCAGCCGCGCTCGTGACGGCCGCAGCCGGGGCCGCCGTCGCGAAGCACGGCAACCGCGCGGCCTCCTCGCAGACCGGGGCCGCGGACGTGCTCGAAGCGCTCGGCTTCCGGCTCGAGCAGCTCCCGGAACGGATCGAGCGCTCGATCGACGAGCTCGGCTTCGGCTTCCTCTTCGCGCAGGCGCACCACCCCGCGATGCGGCACGCCGCCCCCGCCCGGCGCGAGCTCGCGACGCGTACCGTCTTCAACGTGCTCGGCCCTCTGACCAACCCCGCGGGGGCGCGCGCCCTCGTCCTCGGCGTCTACTCGCCGGAGCTGGCCCGGACGCTGGCGGATGCGCTCGTCCGGCTCGAGGCGACCCGCGCCTACGTCGTCCACGGCGCCGGGGGCATCGACGAGCTGTCTCCCTGCGGGCCGAACCTCGTCTGCGAGGTGGCCGGCGGGACCGTGCGCGAGTACGAGCTCGACCCACTCGAGCTCGGCGTCGAGCGCTGCGATCCCGCCGAGTTGCGCGGGGGCGATCCGCGGACGAACGCCGCTGCGCTGCGGGACGTGCTCGCCGGAGCGGACGGCGGCCACCGCTCGGCCGTGATTCTCAACGCCGCCGGTGGGATCGCCGCGGCGGGCCATGCCGAGAGCCTCGCGGAGGGGATCGCGCAGGCGCGCGAGGCGATCGACTCCGGCACGGCTGCGGCGCGGCTCGAGGACCTCGTGGAGTTCTCCCGCACATGAGGTTCGCGGACGCGCTCTCCCGCCCGGGCTTCGGCGCGATCGCCGAGTTCAAGCGGCGGTCGCCCTCGGCCGGCGACATCAGTCCCGGAGCGTGGGTGGAGGACGTCGTGCCGGCCTACGAGGCAGGCGGTGCGAGCGCCGTCTCGGTGCTCGTGGACGACGCATTCGCCGGGTCGCTCGACGACCTGCGCGCGGCGCGCGCCGCGACCAAGCTGCCGCTGCTCGCCAAGGGGTTCTTCTCGACGGAGGAGCACCTGCACGAGCTGCGAGAGGCGGGCGCCGACGCGGCGCTCCTCATCCTCCGCGACCTCGACGACGCGACTGCCGCACGGCTCATCGCGACTGCGGAAGGGTTCGGCCTGGACACGCTTGTGGAGGCTCACGACGCGGACGAGCTCGAGCGGGCGCAGCGCCTCGACGCGCGTGTGATCGGCATCAACGCACGCGATCTCGGCACCTTCCGGATCGACCGCGCCGCCCAGCTGGGGCTCGTGGCTCAGGCTCCGCGGGACCGGGTCGTCGTCGCCGAGAGCGCGATCCACACCCGCGCGCAGGCCGCAGCGGCCGAGCTCGCCGGCGCCGACGCCGTCCTCGTCGGCACGTCGCTCATGAAAGCGGCAGAGCCCAGCGCGAAGCTGCGCGAGCTCCTCTCGCGGCCGCTCGTCAAAGTGTGTGGCCTGACGCGGCAGGAGGACGTCGACGCCGCGGTCGAGGCGGGCGCCGACCTCTGCGGCTTCATCTTCGCCGAGGGCTCGCCGCGCAAGGCCGACGCGGTCCTGCGGGTGCCCGAGGCGGTGCTCAGCGTCGCGGTCTTCGTCGGCGAGCCCGAGGAGCGCGGCGCCGATCTCGTCCAGCTGTACGCACGCGAAGACGGGACTGTGCGCGGACGTGACGCCGTTCTGCTCCGCGACGGCGAGCAGGTCGCACGCGTCGCCGACCTCCCCTGGGAGGGCGAGGATCCCGACCACTGGCGCAACGCGCGCGGTGAGGACCGCCTCGTCCTGGCAGGTCGGCTGGGGCCGCACAACGTGCGCGCGGCGATCCGCGCTGTGAGGCCGTGGGCGGTGGACGCCGCCTCGCAGCTCGAGTCCGCGCCCGGAGTCAAGGACCACGAGAAGGTGCGAGCGTTCGTACGGGAGGCGCGCCGATGAGCGACTTCGGCGACTACGGCGGCCGCTACGTGCCCGAGACGCTGATCCCGGCGCTCGACGAGCTCGAACGCGGCTGGCGCGAGGCCATGGCGGACGACGCGTTCCGCGCCGAGCTCCACGGGCTCCTGACCACCTATGCGGGACGGCCCACGCCGCTCACGCTCGCCGAGCGCTTCGCGCCCGGCAAACGGCTCTACCTCAAGCGCGAGGATCTCCTCCACACCGGCGCGCACAAGCTGAACAACGCGCTCGGCCAGGCCGTGCTCGCGCGGCGGCTCGGCAAGCAGCGGATCGTCGCGGAGACGGGAGCAGGGCAGCACGGCGTCGCCACCGCGACGGTCTGCGCGCGCTTCGGCTTCGAGTGCGTCGTCTACATGGGCGAGGAGGACATGCGCCGCCAGCGCCCCAACGTCGAGCGGATGCGGCTGCTCGGCGCCGAGGTGCGCCCGGTCGCGTTCGGCACGAAGACGCTGAAGGAGGCGACGAGCGAGGCGATCCGCGACTGGATCACGAACGTCGAGACCACGCACTACCTGATCGGCTCGTGCGTCGGGCCCGCGCCCTATCCCGAGCTCGTGGCGGAGCTGCAGTCCGTCATCGGCCGCGAGGCGCGCGAGCAGATGCTCGCCGTCGAGCAGCGGCTCCCCGAGGCCGTCGTCGCCTGCGTCGGCGGCGGCTCGAATGCGATCGGCATCTTCCACGGCTTCGTCGAGGACGAGGACGTCCGGCTCGTGGGCGTCGAGGCCGCGGGCGCGGCGTCGCTCGGGACCGGCCGCGCGGCGGTCCTGCACGGCGCGCGCTCCTCGGTGCTCGCGGACGAGGACGGCCAGATCGCCGACGCGCACTCGATCTCGGCCGGCCTCGACTACCCCGGCGTCGGCCCCGAGCACGCCTTCCTCCGCGACAGCGGCCGGGCCGAGTACCGCGTCGCGACGGACGAGGAGGCGCTCGCGGCCTTCCAGGACCTCGCGCGCACCGAGGGCATCCTCCCCGCCCTCGAGCCGTCGCACGCGCTCGCCCGCGCACGCGACCTCGACGCCGAGCTGATCCTCGTCGGCCTCAGCGGCCGCGGCGACAAGGACCTCGCGGAAGTGCTGGAACGGCTATGACCGAGCCTCCTCTCGTCGTCTTCTCCGCTCCAGATCGCTTCGAGATCGACGGACCGTTCGTCGCGCGCCAGCTCGAGAAGCGGGACGTTCCGATTGTCACACCGGCCTTTCGCGACCCGGGAATCGGCGGGGAGAACGGAATGCCCCCGTTCGACGAAGACGAGCTGCGCGCGGTCCTGCGGGAGCGGATACCGGAGCTGCGCGCGCGCGGAGTCCTCTTCCCGTACGTGATCGAGGATACGACCGAAGACGCGATCCTCGGCGGCGTCACGCTTCGCCACTTCGACCCGATGCGGGGCGTCATCGAGGTCGGCTATTGGCTCTTTCCACATGCGCGCGGGCGCGGCCTGGCGACACGCGCGGTGCGGGCCGTGGCGCACGAGGTGTTCGCAAGCGGGCTCTGGCGGATCGAGGCGCACGTCCGGGTCGGCAATGACGCATCGGAGCGTGTCCTCGAACGCGCCGGATTCACGCGCGAGGGCATCAACCGCCGGCTCCTCCGGCACAACGGCGTGCGCGTCGACGCGACGGCGTTCTCACTGCTCGCGGACGATTGAAGACGCTCGTCATCTACCTGATGGCCGAGCCGGAGACTCCGGAGCTCGCGCGGGCGGCGGTCGAGGGAGGCGCGGACGTGATCGAGCTCGGCTTCCCGTTCTCGGATCCGCTCGCGGAGGGGCCCGTGATCCGTCGCGCGTCGGAACGGGCGCTCGCCCGCGGGATGCGCACCCGCGCCTGCATCGACGTGCTCGCGAGGACGCGCGAGCTGCTGCCCGGGACGCCCATCGTCCCGATGACCTATGCCGCGATCCTCGAGGCCTACGGGTACGAGCGCTTCGCCGCGGATGCGCGGGAGCGCGGAGCGTCGAGCTTCATCGTCGTCGACCTCCCCGTCGACGCGCGACCGGAGCTGCGGAGGATCCAGCTCGTCGCGCCGACCTCGACCGAGGAGCGAATCCGCGCCGCCACCGCAGCGACGGACGGCTGGCTCTACCTCGTCTCCGTCACCGGGACGACCGGCGCCCGGACGGAGCTCTCGCCTGTACTGCCGCCGCTCGTGGAGCGGGTGCGGGCTGTCAGCGACGTGCCGCTCTACATCGGCTTCGGCATCTCGACTCCCGGACATGCCCGCGCGGCCGGCGAGCTCGCGGACGGCGTCGTCGTCGGCTCGCGCGCGGTCGAGACGGCGGAGCAGGGAGCGGACGCGCTGCGCGAGTACGTCGCCTCGCTCCGGGCCGCGCTCACTCCTTAGAGGACTCTTAGCGCCTCTTCAGGTTCATCTCACCTCGCGCGGCGAGGATGGCTCACGTACCGACCCGAAACCCCTCCTAAGAGAGCGCCAGTTCAGGCCCGGCGCCGGCGAAATCCCCCTCATCAGCCGGCGTCGGGCTCGGCGCCCAGGCGATCGGGGCCCGCACGGGCAGATGGAGTCGGAACGCTGTCCCACGCGGCAGCTGGTGCACCGAGCACCGGCCACCGTGTGCCCGCGCGACGGCGGCGACGATGGCCAGGCCGAGCCCGGCGCCGCCGCGCTCGCGGGTGCGCGCGCCGTCCGCCCGGGCCCAGCGGTCGAAGATCCGCGGCAGCGCCTCGGATGGGACGCCGGCGCCGGAGTCCGAGACCTCGATCACCACTCCGTCCGCGCCGTCCGCGCGGGCGGCGAGCTCGATGGCGTCGCCGGGGTCGGTGTACTTCACCGCGTTCTCGAGGAGCGCGTCGAGCGCGTTTCTCAGCGCCTCCGGGGCCGCGAGCAGCCGCCCTGCGAGATCGACGTCGAGTCGCCACGCGCGCTGGGCGACCTCCGACCAGCGGATGAAGAGATCGGAGAGGAAGGCCTCGAGGTCGATCTCCTCGAAGGCGAAACCCTGCTGCTCGGACTTGGCGAGGAGCAGCAGCCGCTCCACGATGCGCTCCATCCGGCCGAGCTCGTCGAGAGCCACCTCGAGCTCCGGCGCGTCCGGTTGCTCGCGCCGCAACAGCTCGAGATGCCCCCGCGCGATCGTGATCGGCGTGCGGAGCTCGTGCGACGCGTCGTGGAGGAAGCGCTCCTGCCGCCCGAGCAGCGACGCGCGCATCTCGGCCACGCCCTGCACCTCCGCGAGCGCGGCCTGACGCCGTTGCGCGTGCCAGACCATGGCCAGGAACATCGCCGACATGAGGGGCACCTCGAACAGCTCGCCCCAGAGCTGGATGCCGTCGAACGCGTCGCTGGAGATGCTCGCGCCGGTCGCGAGGATCACGACGGAGAGCACCGCCCACATCGTCCGCGTGGACCAGATCCGGACGCCGTAGACGAGCGTGAGGCTGATCCAGACGAAGTGGAACGGGATCGTCTCCCAGCTCGGCCACAGGATCATCGCCACCCAGTTGGCGGCTGCGAAGACGGCCCAGGCCGCCTCGAGCGGGTTACGCCGTAGCCAGGCGATAGCCCGCATGCCGCACCGTTTCGATCGACGCGTCCGGCCCGAGCTTCTGCCGCAGCCTGCGGACGCAGACCTCGACGACGTTCGAGCCCGGGTCGAAGTCGTAGCCCCACACCTCCGCGAGCAGCCGCTCCCGGCTCACCACCTCGCCGGCGTGGAGGAGCAGGTGGTGGAGGAGGCGGAACTCGCGGTCGGAGAGGTCCGCCGTCCGGTCGCCAACGCCGGCCTGCCGCCGCGCGACGTCGAGGACGACGCTGCCGCCGCGGAGGACGTGCTCGTCGCCGAAGGCTGCGGCACCGCGCAGCCGGACCCGGATTCGCGCGAGCAGCTCGTCGAGCGAGAAGGGCTTCGCCACGTAGTCGGTGGCACCCAGCTCGAAGCCGCGCAGCTTGGTCTGCACGTCGGCGCGGGCGGACAGGATCACGACCGGCAGCTCCGGCTTGACACGCTGCAGCTCGCGCAGCACCTGGAGCCCGTTGAGCCCCGGCAGGAGCAGGTCGAGCACGACGAGATCCCAGCGCGCCGCCGTCGCCAGCTCGAGCCCCGCCCGTCCGTCCCCCGCCGCTACGACGGTGTACCCCTCGGCCTCGAGGCCGCGGGCGAGGAACGCCTGGATTCGTGACTCGTCCTCGATGACCAGGATCCGCATTCCCGACCTCCCTGCGGCGGAATGTACACCGGTCGCCGATTACCTGCATATGACAGGAAAATGACAGGTTCGTCATGCGGCGGGCACGCGCGCGTCCCGGTTGATAGGAACGCGCTCGATGCGGCTCGGAGTGAAGCTCCTGCTCGTCGCTGTGGTGGTCGCTGCGGCCGGCCTGATGATCGGGTTCTACGTCTCGAACCTGACGACGCTCTCGGGCTCGCCCTCCTACGCGCTGCCCGTACAGCAGAGCTCCTCCGGCCCGGTCGTCAACCTCGACATCGAGACCGTGGCGGCGGTCGGGCCGCAGCTCAGCCGGAACCCCGACTGGGTCTCGTACCTAGTCCGGAACGCGAGCGGCCAGTGGAAGCGCGAGACCGTGTGGTCGCTGCCCGCGAACGCGACCATCAACGTGACGATCTTCAACTTCGACGGCGCGAGCGGGCTGCGCAACCCGTTCTACGCCCGGCCGCAGGGGATGGACGGCAACCGCATCATGGTCGACGGCAAGCCGGTCGACCACATCGACCCGAACGACGCGTCGCACACGTTCGCGGTCCCGGCGCTCGGGATCATCCTCGCGGTCCCGGGAGTCGCCGACGACGCGAAGAACCAGTGCGGTTTTGCCCCGTGCCCGATGTCGAACGCGCACCGGACGATCAAGTTCACGTTCCACACGACGAAGCCGGGCCACTACCGCTGGCAGTGCTTCGTGCCCTGCGCGGCCGGCTGGATCGACGGCTTCGGCGGTCCGATGCAGACGATCGGCTACATGGACGGCTTCCTCAACGTGAAGAAGGCCTAGCCGGTGGCGAGCGAACCCACAGCAGCCCGGCCGCCTCACGACTCGACGAACCACGGCCTGCGGGTGATCGTCGCGTGGCTCGTTCTGAGCGCGATCGCCACGCCGCTCATCGTCATCTTCGTCGGACATCTCATCCCGCCCGGCGACGCCAGCACCCAGGGAACGGAGCAGGTCTTCGACAACACCTGGATGCTCGGGATCATCACGCCGATCCTCTGCCTGCTCGCCGTCTTCTTCTTCTACGGCCTGCGCTCGTTCCACGCAGCTCCCGGGTCGGCGGTGGTCGACGGGCCGCCGCTCCGGAACGACTCGCGCATCCAGATCCTGTGGATCGTGATCACGTCGACGATGGTGCTCTTCCTCGCCGGCTTCGGCACGTACGAGCTCCTCCAGAACGGCGCCGGCGGCGGACAGGGCCCGAACCCGATCGCCGTGCCCGCCGGCCACAAGATGCAGGTCCAGGTGATCGGGCAGCAGTGGCAGTTCACCTACCGCTACCCGTCGCTCGGCAACATCGAGTCGAACCAGCTCGTCCTGCCCGCGGACACGTACGTCGAGCTGCACGTCACGTCCCTCGACGTCGTCCACTCCTTCTGGGCGTACGAGCTCGGCGTCAAGGCGGACGCCAACCCCGGCACCGACAACGTCGCGTTCGTGCGGACGAAGGGCCCGGGGACGTTCCACGTCCGCTGCGCCGAGCTCTGCGGCCTCTGGCACGGCTACATGTTCAACAACGGCCGCGTCGTCGACTCCGCGCAGTTCCAGTCCTGGGCGTCGCAGGCGAAGAAGACCTACGCCTCGATCAAGCCGTTCATGGACAAGCCCGAGTCGCAGGGCGGCGCACCGTTCTCGCACATCTACCTCCCCGCCCCCGACAGGAGAGCCGGATGACCGCAGCCGCCGCCGCACCGCCCAAGCCCTGGTGGCACCAACTGCTCGGCTTCAACCTCCTCACCGGCGTCATCCTCGGTGTCGGCGGCTGGTACGTCGGCTGGTTCGGCGCCCACGCGATCGCCGGGCCGAGCGTCGACTACTTCGGCGACATCGACTACAACGAGCTCTCGATCTACCTGGCCTACATCGGCGGAGTCGTCGGCTTCCTCGTCGGCCTCGGCTTCTTCAACTATCCGATCGCCCGCATGCGCGGCTATCCGCCGTCGCTGCGTGAGAAGGAGACGCACGGCTGGATCCGCTACTTCAGCCTCTGCACCGACCACAAGGTCGTCGGCATCCAGTACCTCTGGGGCATCGGGCTGTTCTTCTTCATCGGCGGCCTGAACGCGATGCTGATCCGCACCGAGCAGCTGAGCCCTCACAGCCAGTCCTTCCCGATGGGCACGTACCTGACCCTCGTCGGGATGCACGGGACGATGATGATGGGGATGATGACGAGCGGGATCCTCGGCCCGTTCGCCAACTACCTGATCCCGATCATGATCGGCGCGCGGCGGATGGCCTTCCCGCGCATCGAGGCGCTCACCTTCTGGATCCTGATGGCGGCGGGCGGGGTCCTCACGACGACGATCTTCTTCGGAGGCTTCCCGACCGGCTGGACGGGCTATCCGCCCCTGCAGACCGAGGCGAGCCCGGGGATGGACAACTACATCCTCTTCTTTGCGCTCGTCGGCGTGTCGATGACGCTGCTCGGGCTGAACATGATCGCGACGATCCTGACGATGCGCGCGCCCGGCCTGACGTGGACGCGCTTGCCGATCTTCGCGTGGGGCGTCCTCTCGACGTCCGTGCTGATGGTGCTCGCGGCGCCGGTGCTGATCGCGGTGCTGTGCATGGGAGCGCTCGACCGGACGGCGCAGACCTCGTTCTTCAACGCCGCCGCGGGCGGGAGCAACTACCTCTACGAGAACCTGTTCTGGGTGTTCGGCCACCCCGAGGTGTACATCCTCGCCCTGCCGGGGTTCGCCATCGTCCTCGAGCTGCTCCCCGTGTTCGCGCGCAAGCCGCTGTGGGGGTACCGGCTCGCGGTCGCCGGGCTACTCGGCGTCTCGCTGCTCTCGTGGTTCGTGTGGCAGCACCACCTGTTCGTGAGCGGCATCAACGGCGACCTGCGTCCCTTCTACATGCTCTCGACCGAGCTCATCTCGATCCCGACCGGCTTCACGTTCCTCTGCGGGATGATGACCCTCTGGCGCGGGAACATACGGTTCTCCGTCCCGATGCTCTTCTGCCTCGCCTGGTTCTTCAACTTCCTGTTCGGTGGGCTCTCGGGCGTCTTCCTCTCGGACGTTCCGAGCGACGTCACGACCCACGGCAGCTTCTTCTCGATGGCCCACTTCCACTACACGATCATGGGCGGGCTCGTCTTCACGTTCTTCGCGGCGATCTACTACTGGGTGCCGAAGATGACGGGCTGGCAGCTGAACGAGCGGCTCGGGAAGATCCACTTCTGGACGATGTTCATCTTCTTCAACTCGACCTTTGCGCCGCTCTTCGCCGCCGGCTTCCTCGGGCAGTCCCGCCGCACGCCGGTCTACACCGGGAACCTGAAGTTCCTCAACGACTGGGTCTCGATCTCGGCGTTCCTGCTCGGGATCTCGATGCTGATCTTCCTCTTCAACCTCGTCTGGTCGCTCGCGTTCGTGAAGAAGCCGGCGGAGGCGAACCCGTGGGCGTCGCGCTCGATCGAGTTCCAGCTCCCCTCGCCGGTTCCCGTGCACAACTTCGACCGCATCCCCGTCTTCTCAGGCGACCCGTACGGCTACGGGGAGGGGCCGACACCCCACTGGGTGCCGGCCGGCCAGCCCGCGGGGAGGGAGTGACCGGTGGCTGACTCGCTCGCATACGAAGGCACCGGCTACGAGGTCGTCGAGGAGGAGCCGCCCGAGCTGCTCGGCCGGAACCTCGTCTCCGGCACCTACCTCCTGGCCGGCGCGACCGCGTTCTTCTTCATCGCCTTCGTCTTCGCGTACTTCTACCTCCGCTCGCTCGACAACGCGGGCATGTGGAAGCCGAGCGGGGTCGACGCCTCGATCGGCTGGGGCACCGCCGTGACCGCCTGCTATGTGCTGAGCGCGATCCTGACGCGGCTCGGGCTCGCCGACCACAGCGCGATGCGGCGCAGGCAATGGCGGCAGAAGGGCGCGCTCGCGCTCGTCGTCGGGATCGTGGGGCTCGTCCTGCAGGTGATCGCCTGGCCACACCAGAGCTTCGGTCCGGCCGACGGCGGCTTCGCAAGCGTGTACTTCGGCTGGACGGCGTTCCTCTTCCTCTTCGTGCTCGGGACACTGATCTGGCTCGAGATGACGCTCGCCACGTCCCTGCGCTACCGGAAGATCCCGACCGGCGCGCCCGCCCCGGGCCACGCGTCGGGCGACCCGCATCGGACCGCGCACGACATCCGCGACCCGCTCTCGCTCGTCCGCGCCGAGCTCACCGGGCTCAGCTTCTACTGGACGTTCCTCGCGGGAATCGCCGTCGTCACCTGGATCGTCCTCTACCTGATCTAGATGGATCCGCTGCCTCTCGTCGTGTGCGGGACGGCGGCGGTGCTGTACGCGCTCGGGCGGCGGGGGAAGCTCCGGCTCTGGCGCGAGGCGAGCTTCTACAGCGGCGTCGTGCTCGCGTTCGTCGTGCTCGAGCGGCCGTTCGACGACTGGGCGGACAGCTGGCTCTCGGTGCACATGACGCAGCACATCGTGCTCATGACCGTCGTGCCGCCCCTCGTCGTCTGGGGTCGCCCCTGGCCGCGCATGTGGCTGCCGTTCCCGCTGGCCGCGCGGCGGGCGGTCGGAGGAGCGCTCTCGCGGTCGCCGTCGTTCCGGCGCGGCGCCGGCTTCCTGAGGCGCCCGTGGGTCGCGCTCGCCCTGCAGTCGGCGATGGTCGGCGTCTGGCACGTGCCGCAGCTGTACGACGCCGCTGCACGCAACGAGTGGATCCACGTCCTCGAGCACGTGTGCTTCGTCGCCCCCGCACTCGTCTTCTGGGGCGCGCTGCTCGACGCCCCGCCGGTGCGCGCTCGCATCGACGATCTCCATCGCGCCGTCTGGTTCACCGCCGCGATGATCCCGAGCTGGATCCTCGCCATCGTGCTCGCCTTCGCAACGGCGCCGGTCTACGGGGCCTACACCTCGATGACCGACCAGCAGGTCGCCGCAGGCGTCATGTGGGTGCCCGGATCCCTGACGTACTTCGTCGCAGCGCTCATCGCCTTCTACCGCTGGCTCGAACCGGGCGCCACGGAGGCGCCACCGGCCGTCGAGCCCCGACCCGAGGAGCTCTCATGGACGTGACCGCCTCCTTCCTCTCCGGCGCAATCCTCAGCTGGGCGCTGCCCCTCGCCCTGCTGATCGCCGTGCTGATCTGGTGGATGGCCGTGTTGCGTCGTCGCCCGAGCGACGACGGATAGCCTGGAAACGCTTCGCGTTTCCGAGCGGGAGAAGGAACTGCGCGGGCCGGGAAGCGCGGTTCCCGGCCCGCTTCGTGCAGTTGCTGTTTGGTCGGTCCCTGGGCGAACGGCCACTTTTGTGCGCTCGCGCGCGGCAGAGGCCGGCACGAGCGCAGTCCGGCCTCCGGCTAAGCCCGCTCCGCGAGGCTTAGCCTCCGGCCCTTCGCGCTGGAGTGGTTTGAGCGTTTCGAATCTCGGCAGCGCCCAGGCGGCGGCGTAACGGTGCGTTACGCCGCCGCGGAGTAGCGAGCGCGCACGCGCAGCCTGCACGCCCGCGACGGAACCACGGCTCGAACCGGCGCAGCCCAAGCAAAGCCCTACAGCACGGAGCCAACGGGAGACCGCGCTCTCCCGTTGGCGCAGTTCGTTTGTCCCCGGGCGAAGAGCTTCAGCTCTTCGCCCGGAGGTCCACGACAGTGGGACGTCCGTGGCGGGTGATCTTGAGCACGTCCCACATGCGTGCGTCTTCGTGGCCGGGAACGAGGCAGGCGAACCGGTAGGTGCCGGCGGTCGCTGCGCGGAACGAGAAGCGCGCCGTCTGGCCCTCCTCGAGCCCGATCCGCGGTTGCGGCGTCGCCGCGCCGCGGAACGCCGGTTTCGTGGAGCCCGCGTTGCGGACGACCGCACACGAGTGCCGGAGAGATCCGTGGTTCTCACAGACCACGCGGATCGTCCAGCCGCGTGGCACCGTCCACATCAGGTAGCGCGAGTAGCCGTCGAAGTTGAAGCCGGCGTTCGTCCCGTCGTATGAGGCGATCAACGTGATCGTGACCCGGTGCCGGTGGGCATCGACGGCGAGAAAGCGTCTTGGCGGCGGTGGTGCCGCGGCCGCGAGGGAGAGAGCTACGAGGGCCGTCCCGATCACGCCTTCAGGATCGCAGAGCGAAGCGAAGCCCGCCACGCCCAGCCGCCGTTCTTAGCGAAAGCTCACCGGTTCCTCATCCCCGTCCTAGGGATAACGGGCACTCTGGCCGACACACGATGCAAGGAGATTCCAGAACATGAACCTTCGCCCAGCCAGCCCGCGTCTGCGGCGCCTCCTCCCCCTCGCGGTCGCGGTCGTCATCGGCGCCGGGGCCGGCGCCGGCGCATACGCACTCACGAGTCACGGCGGCTCCGGGACGACGGCCACACCGAGCGTGGTCGTGCCCGCGCAGCCCGCCTCGTCCACCTCGACCGTCGACTCCCTCACCGAGCTCTACAAGCAGGACGCGCCGGGCGTCGTCGACATCACCGTCACCTCGACGGCGTCGGGGAGCAACACGCCCGCCTTCCCGTTCGGCCAGCCTCAGGGATCGCAGAAGCAGCAGGCGGAGGGAACCGGCTTCGAGATCGATACGAAGGGCAACATCGTCACCGCCGAGCACGTCGTCGACGGCGCCCAGGCGATCCAGGTCCGGTTCCAGGACGGCTCGACCGCCAAGGCGACGCTCGTCGGCAGCGACAAGTCGACCGACACGGCCGTGATCCACGTGGACGTGTCCGCGTCGAAGCTCCATCCGCTCGCGCTCGGGAACTCGTCGGACGTCCAGCCCGGTCAGAGCGTGATCGCGATCGGGAGCCCGTTCGGGCTGCCCGAGACGATGACCGCCGGGATCATCAGCGCCACGAACCGGACGATCACCGCGCCGAACCAGTTCTCGATCACCGGCGCGCTCCAGACAGACGCCGCGATCAACCACGGCAACTCCGGCGGGCCGCTGATCGACGTCGCCACCAACACGGTGATCGGGATCAACGACCAGATCGAGAGCGATTCGAACGACAACGCGGGCGTCGGCTTCGCCGTGCCGATCGACTCGGCGAAGCAGGTCGCGCAGACCCTCATCTCCGGCGGCACGGTCCAGCACGCGTACCTCGGGATCCGGATCGAGGACGTCTCCGGCGGAGCCCGGGTGACGTTGGTGAAGTCCGGCTCACCGGCGGCCAAGGCCGGGCTGAAGAAGGGTGACGTGATCACCGGCTTCAACGGCCACTCCATTCCTTCCGCCGACGTGCTCACGGCGGCCGTGTTCCACGCCCGATCCGGCGAGAAGGTGACGATCACCGTTCGCCGCGACGGCGCCACGAAGCACCTCAGCGCCACGCTCGGCGTCCAGCCCTCCTCGCCTTCCTCCTAGCGAGTCACGCAGCGGCGGGCGGTCCACGGCGGCCGCCCACCGGTGCTCCGTGCGTACGATCGGCGCATGGAGGGCGTGACGAAAGCGGCGCCGCGGGCGTCCTCGATCGGTCGCTGGACGCTCGTCGCAAGCATCCTCGGCTCGTCGATGGCGTTTATCGACGGCTCCGTCGTCAACGTCGCGCTGAAGGCGATCGAGCACGACCTCGGCGGCGGCCTCGCCTCCCAGCAGTGGGTCGTGGACGCCTACCTGCTCACGCTCGGCTCGCTCATCCTCGTCGGCGGCTCGCTCGGCGACATCTTCGGCGAGCTGCGCGTCTTCGGCTTCGGCGTCGCGAGCTTCGCCGCCGCGTCCGTCCTTTGCGCTGCCGCCCCGGACGCGACCACGCTCATCGTCTTCCGCGGCGTGCAGGGAGTCGCCGGTGCGCTCCTGACGCCCGCCTCGCTCGCGGTGCTGACCGCGACCTTCTCGGGGCCCGCGCGCGGCGCGGCGATCGGCCAGTGGACGGCCTGGAGCGGGATCTCATTCGTGATCGGACCGACCCTCGGCGGCTGGCTGGTCGATGTCTCGAGCTGGCGCGTGATCTTCCTCATCAACGTGCCGATCGCGCTCGGGACCCTCCTACTCGTGCTCCGGCTCGGGGGGATGAAGCAGTCGCGGCGAACCGACCTCCGCATCGACCTCCCAGGAGCGTTCCTGTGCGTCGCCGGGCTCGGCCTCCTCGTCGCCGGCTTCATCGAGCAGCCGCATCTCGGTTGGGGAAGCCCGCTCGTGGCGGGCGGCATCGCCGGAGGTGCGGCCCTGCTCGGTGCCTTCGTCGCCTACGAGCTGCGCGCGCCGATGCCGATGCTGCCGTTGCGCCTGTTCCGGCTGCGGAACTTCTCCGTGACGAACGTGGAGACGCTCGCCGTCTACGGCGCCCTCTCCGGGCTCAGCGTGTTCCTGACGCTGTTCCTGCTCGAGTTCAGCGGCTACTCCGCGCTGCGGGCCGGCGTCGCGCTGCTGCCGATCACGGTCGTCATGTTCGTCCTCTCGCCGCGCACCGGACGCTGGTCGATGCAGCACGGGCCGCGCCTGTTCATGGCCGTCGGCCCCATCCTCGCGGGCGCCGCCGTGCTCGCCTACGCACGACTTCCCGCGCATCCGGATTACCTGGTCGACATCCTCCCCGCGTTGCTCGCCTTCGGCGTCGGGCTCTCGCTCACGGTCGCCCCGCTGACGACCACCGTCCTCTCCGACGCGGAGGCCGGCGACGCCGGGGTCGCGTCGGGCGTGAACAACGCCGTGGCCCGGGTCGCGGGCCTGCTCGCCGTCGCCGTCCTCGGGATCATCGCCGCAAGTGGAGCCGACCACCTCACCAAGCACGGCTTTCACCTGACGATGCTCGTCGTCGCCGTCCTCCTTGCCTGCGGCGGGATCATCGGCGCCGTCGGGATTCGCAACCCAGCCGCATAGGCAACGCCTATGTATATGCTCCGGCCATGCCGAAGCACACGTACACCGCGACCGAGGCTGCGCGGGAGCTGGGGATCAGCGTCGACACGCTGCGCCGCTGGGACCGCGAGGGACGGATCCGGACGGAGCGCGACCGCGCGAATCGTCGCATCGTCCCTCTAGACGAGATCGAGCGCCTCCGCGGCGGCGCCGGCGAGCAGCACATGAGCGCCAGGAACCGGCTGCGCGGCACCGTCACCGACGTGCGCGTCGAGGGGCTGCTCGCCCAGGTGGAGCTGACCGTGACGGAGCCGGCGCGCGTCGTCGCCGTCGTGACGCGCGACGCGATCGAGGAGCTCGGGCTCAAGCCCGGGATGGCGGCGACCGCGGTCGTCAAGTCGACGTCCGTGATGGTGGAGGCGTGAGGCGGCGCGCGCTCGCAGTGGGGCTGGCGGCAGCCGTCGCCTCTGCCTGCGCCCTCGCCGCTGTCGCGCTCGCGGGCACCGCACAGACGAAGGCGACGCGCCTCACGGTCTTCGCCGCGGCCTCCCTCACCAACGTCTTCCCGAAGATCGACGCGCACGCGCGCTACTCCTTCGGAGGCTCGAACATGCTGGCGGCGCAGATCCAGCAGGGCCTGCCCGCCGACGTCTTCGCCTCCGCGAACACGAAGCTGCCGGCGCAGCTCCACCGCGCGGGACTCGTCACGACGCCGTACGTGTTCACCTCGAACAGGCTCGTCATCGTCGTCGCCCGTGGCAATCCGCTTCACATCACCGGCGTACGGGATCTCGAGCGGTCGGGGTTGAAGATCGTGATGGCCGCCGCTGGAGTTCCGGTCGGCGACTACACACGCACGGTGCTGGCGAAGCTGGGGCTGTCCGACCTCGTCGGCAAGGCGGTGAGCCAGGAGACGGATGTGCGCGAGGTGTTGGCCAAGGTCACGCTGGGGGAGGCGGACGCCGGCTTCGTGTACGCAACCGACGCCAAGACCGTCGCCGGCAAGGTCTCCGTGCTGAGGCTGCCGCCCTCGTCGCAGCCGAGGGTCCAGTACGCCGCCGCGGCCGTGAAGTCGAGCGAGCATCTGGGGGCGGCGAAGGCCTGGGTCAAGCGGCTCCGCGGCGCCGCGGCGCAGAGGAAGCTCCGCGCAGCGGGCTTCCTGCCGATCCCGCACTGAGGACGAGCGCGTGACGCGGCGGATCTTGGCGGGCGCCGGAGTCTTCGCTGCCGCCGGCGTCGCCCTCGGCTTCCTGGTGCTCCCGATCGTCGCGATCTTCTCCCGCGTCTCGCCGGGAACGCTCGTCGGGCAGCTGTCACGTCCGGTGGTGACGGACGCGCTCGTTCTCAGCCTGAAGACGAGCGCGATCGCGCAGGCGCTCGTCCTCCTCCTCGGCACGCCGGCCGCGTATCTCCTCGCCACGCGCCGTTTCCGGGGACGCTCGTTCGCAGTCGTGCTCGTGGAGCTGCCGCTCGTGCTGCCGCCCGCCGTCGCAGGGATCGGGCTCATCGCCACGTTCGGCCGCCTGGGGCTGCTCGGCGGCACGCTCGACGCGCTCGGCGTGCGACTCGGGCTGACGCAGGCGGCGGTCGTCATCGCGGTCGCCTACGTCTCGAGCCCGCTCTACGTACGCCAGGCGATCGCCGCGTTCGAGGCGGTCGACCCCGATCTCGTGGCCGCGTCCCGCACGCTCGGGGCCGGCCGGACCCGGACGTTCTTCCGCGTCGTCCTCCCGCTCGCCCGCCGCGGGCTCGCCGCCGGCGAGGCGCTCTCCTTCGCGCGCGGGCTCGGCGAGTTCGGGGCCACGATCATGTTCGCCGGCAACCTGCCCGGCGTCACGCAGACGCTGCCCGTCGCGATCTACAGCGCCTTCGACGTCCCGCCGGACGGCTTCACGACCGCGCTTGCGATGAGCGCGCTCCTCGTCGTCGTCAGCGGCGCCCTCCTCGTCACCCTCCGCCTCACCCTCCAATGGCAACCCTCCAGACCGACTTCACGCTTCCTCTTCGCGCCTTCGCGGTAGAGCTCTCGCTCCAGGTCTCGCGGACGGTGGCTCTCGTCGGGCCGTCGGGCGCCGGGAAGACGTCCGCCCTGCGCGTCGTCGCAGGGCTCACCGAGCCGCGGCGGGGACACGTGACGCTCGACCGCGAGCGCTGGCTGGACACCGAGCGGCGCCTCTCGCTCCCGCCGGAGCAGCGGCGCGTCGGCCTCGTCTTCCAGGACTACGCGCTCTTCCCTCACTTGAGCGTGCGCGGCAACGTCGCGTTCGGCGCCGGCGGACGATCCGTCGACGAGCTGCTCGAGCGGTTCCGCATCGGCCACCTCGCCTCCGCCCATCCGCAGGAGCTCTCGGGCGGCGAGCGGCAGCGGGTCGCGCTGGCACGGGCGCTCGCCCGCGAGCCGGCCGTGCTCCTGCTCGACGAGCCGCTCGCGGCGCTCGACGCGCATACGAAGACGGAGGTACGGCACGAGCTCGCGGAGCTGCTGCGTGAGCTCGCATTGCCGACGATCCTCGTGACGCACGACTACGAGGATGCGGCTGCGCTCGCCGATGAGGTCGGCGTCCTCGTCGAGGGCCGGCTGCGGCAGCTCGGAACGCCGGCCGACCTCGTCGCCCGGCCCCGCGACGCATTCGTCGCCTCCTTCACCGGCGCGAACCTCCTTCGTGGGCGCGCCCGACGGGGGGAGGGCGCGCTCACGGCGATCCGGCTCGAGAGCGGCGATGACCTGTACTCCGCGGACGAGGCCGAGGGAGAGGTGGGCGTGGTCGTCTATCCGTGGGAGGTGTCGGTGGCGCGGCGGCATGCGCCCGAGACGGACTCGGCGCTGAACGTCGTTCGCGGCCAGGTGGGATCGCTCGTCGAGGTCGCGAACCGGGTGCGCGTCCGGGTCGGCCCGTTGACGGCGGAGGTCACCGCGGCGTCGGCCGCGCGACTCGAGCTCGCGGACGGCGGCGTCGCCTACGCGACGTTCAAGGCGACGGGGACGCGGCTCGTGCCCCTCTAGTCGACGCGGGTCGCGCGGTAGGCATCGACGACGAACGGCAGCCGCAGGCGATCGCCGTCGTGTAGCGATGGATCCGCGTCGAGGATCCTGCCGACCTCGGCGAGTACGCGCCGGTGGTCGTCCTCCGCCAGGGCGGCGAGGCCGGAGTACGAGAGCAGGTGGTCCTCGAGCGCGTCACGCGGCAGCTCGTGGACGTGCTCGATGAGCGTTCGCTCGACGTCGCGAAAGACGCCGCCGGCCGTGACCGCGGCGGGCCAGTCGCGGCGCTGCCAGCCCGAGGTCTGCCGGGACGGCCTGCTCGCGTAGATCACCTCCGATATCGCGGCGATCGTCGGGTGGCGCACGTCGCGGTGGTTCCAGCCGAAGCCCAGGCGCCCGCCGGGATGCAGAACTCGGCGGGCCTCCCGCATCGCAGGCTCGAGCTCGAACCAGTGGAGGCTGGAACCGGCCAGGACCGCATCTGCCGTCCCGTCGTCGAACGGGATCGCCTCGGCCGATCCCTCCACGCCCTCGAGATCGAGCCCGCGCAGCACCGCGAGCATCCGCGGGTCCGGCTCGACCGCGACCACGCGCACGCCCAGCACGGCTACCGCGCGCGTCAGCTTTCCGGTTCCGGCCCCGAGCTCGACGACGAGCTCGGAATCCGCCGGCACGAGCCAGCGCGCCGCCTCCTCCGGCCACGCGGGCCGCGCCCGCTCGTAGGCGTCGGCATGCGCGCCGAAGGTCAACCGCCGCGGGACCGTCTCCACTCTCCGAACCTAGTCAGTGCGGCGGCCCGAGGTTCAGAGCCCGGTAACCGAAGCCCGCCGAGAGCGCGAACAGCACGCCCGGAACCGCGAAGTACGGCAGCGCGTCCGACGAGTTGCTCGCGCCCCAGAAGATGAAGACGGCGAGCAGCGCGAGCATCCCGATGGCTCCGGCGAGCGACGAGACGTACGGGGCGACACGCTTCACACGGAGAGTCTTCCCGCGGAGGCTCCGGGCCACACGCAGTTTGGGTCGGAAGCCACCGGAGACAACGGACCAATGGACGAGCCGGCGCCGAACCTCGTCGTCGTGGGCGCGTCCGCCGGGGGCGTCGAGGCATTGACGACGCTTGCGGGCGGACTGCCCGCGGATCTCGACGCGGCTGTATGCGTCGTCCTCCACCTCTCCGCCGTCACCGAGAGCCGGCTCGCGCACATCCTGTCCCGCGCCGGCCCGCTGCCCGCGGTCCAGGCGCACGGCGGAGAGCGGCTGATGCGCGGGCACGTCTACGTGGCGCCGCCCGACGGTCACCTCATGGTGCGGGACGGGCATGTGGTCGTCGGGAGAGGCGCGCACGAGAACGGGCTCCGGCCCTCGATCGACGTGCTCTTCCGCAGCGCTGCACTCTCGTTCGGCCCGCGGACGGTCGCCCTCGTGCTTTCCGGATCCCGTGACGACGGCGTGGCGGGAGCAAGCGCGATCGGCGCACGCGGCGGCTGCGTGCTCGTCCAGTCGCCGGACGACGCCCTTTTCCCAAGCATGCCGTCCCAGACCGTCTCCCGCGACCATCCGGATCGCGTGCTGCCGCTCGCCGAGCTGGCGGCGGCGGTCACCAGAGCAGTCCAGCGTCTTTCCGAGGAGGCCCCGATGAGCGAGAATGGCGGAGACGAGATGAGCCTCGAGACCGAGTACGCGACGCTCGACGCCGACGCGATCGAACGCGACGGCCCTCCGGGCACGCCGTCGGCCTTCGGATGTCCGACGTGCGGCGGAGTGCTCTGGGAGCTGGAGGACGAGGACCTGCTCCGCTTCCGTTGCCGCGTCGGCCACGCGTTCACCGCCGAGGGCGCAGTCGAGGCCCAGGGCGTGTCGGTGGAGGAGGCGCTCTGGGTCGCGCTCCGCGCGCTGCAGGAGCGCGCCCAGCTCTCCGAGCGGCTCGCCGCCCGGGTGGGGAACGCCGGCGCGAGCCGCAGCAGCACCCGTTTCGAGGCCTACGCCCGCGAGGCGCGCGAGCAGGCGGACGTGATTCGCCGCGTGCTCGCCGGGAATGGCTCGGGTTCCGACGGCTGACCGGGCGCCAGTCCATGTGGTCGCCGTCGTTGGCTCCGCCGGCGGCATCGGAGCGCTCGAGGTGCTGTTCCAGGCGCTGCCTGCCGACCTGGACGCGGCCGTCGTCGTCGTCATCCACCTGACTCCTCGGGTGCCCAGCCTCCTGCCGGCGGTCGTCGGCCGGTGGGCCCCGCTCCCGGTCGAGCAAGCCGAGGACGGGATGACACTCGAGGCCGGCGTCGTCCGCGTCGCCCCGCCCGACGCCCACATGCTCGTCGACGCGAACGAGACCCTGCGTCTCGACCACTCGGAGCTCGTACACCACGTCCGGCCCAGCGCCGACGTCCTTCTCCTCTCGCTCGCGCAGAACCATCGCGGCCCCTGCACCGCGGTCGTCCTGTCCGGGACGGGCATCGACGGCGCCGCCGGGGCGGCCGCCGTGAAGCGCGCCGGCGGCCGGGTTCTCGCTCAAGACGAGGCGACCTCGCAGTACTTCGGCATGCCGGGCGCCGCGATCCTCGCGGGCGGCGTGGACGAGGTGCTGCCACTCGACGCCATCGCGCCGGCCATGCTGCAATGGGCGGTGACGCCCAGATGAGCGAACCGGACCCAGGCTTCGAGCACCTCCTCCAGTTCGTCCGCGACGAGCGCGGCTTCGACTACACCGGCTACAAGCGGCCGACCCTCATGCGCCGCTTCGAGAAGCGGATGCAGGACGTCGGCGCGGACGACTGGGAGGCCTACCGCACATACCTCGGCGAGAACCCGGACGAGTTCGCCGAGCTCTTCAACACGATCCTGATCAACGTCACCGGCTTCTTCCGCGACCGGGAGGCCTGGGACCTCGTCGCGAGCGAGGTGATCCCCCGCCTGCTCGAAGAGCGGGGCGATGCACCGATCCGCGTCTGGTCCGCGGGCTGCGCCTCGGGGGAGGAGCCGTACACGATCGCCATGCTGCTCGCCGAGGCGCTTGGCGAGGAGGGCTTCAAGCGGCAGGTGAAGATCTACGCGACCGACATCGACGACGAAGCGCTGACCGAGGCCCGCGAGGCGAGCTACACGTCGAAGCAGCTCGAGAAGGTGCCCCCCGAGCTGCGAAAACGTTACTTCCAGCAGCAGAACCACGGCTTCGTGTTCAAGAACGACCTTCGCCGCGCGGTGATCTTCGGCCGGAACGACCTCCACCGCGACCCGCCGATCTCGCGCGTCGACCTGCTCGTCTCGCGCAACACGCTCATGTACTTCGGCTCGGAGCTGCAGCAGCAGATCCTCGCGAGCTTCTACTTCGCCCTCAATCGCGGCGGCTTCCTCATCGTGGGCAAGGCGGAGGCGCTCCAGAGCGGCCGCAACTTCTTCGTGCCCGACAACCTGAAGCGGCGCATCTTCATGAAGGACGGCTCCGTCGACCCGGCTTTCCGGATGCCCCGGATCCCGACTTCCGTCCCCGACGACGAGCAGCCGCGCGAGCTCGGCGAGGCGGCGTTCGAGCGAGCGCCGGTGGCGCAGCTCGTGGTCGACGGCGAGAATCGGATCGCGGGGCTCAACCAGGCCGGTCGAGCGATGTTCTCGCTCCGGCAGCGCGACGTCGGCCGCCGGCTGCAGGACCTCGAGCTCTCGTACCGCCCCGTCGAGCTCCGGTCGCTCATCGACGAGGTGCGCAACGAGCGGCACACGGTCACCCGGCGTGACGTGCGCTGGCAGAAGGGAGACGGCGAACCCCGCACGCTCGACGTCGAGGTCTCGCCGCTCGCCGTGCCCGCGGAGCAGTTCGCGGGAGTGATCGTCACCTTCGTCGACTCGACCGAGCACCGTGCGCTCGAGGAGGACCTCGAGCGGGCGCGGCGCGAGCTCGAGACCGCCTACGAGGAGCTGCAGTCGACCGTGGAGGAGCTCGAGACGACGAACGAGGAGCTCCAGTCGACGAACGAAGAGTTGGAGACGACGAACGAGGAGCTCCAGTCGACGAACGAGGAGCTCGAGACGATGAACGAGGAGCTGCAATCGACGAACGAGGAGCTGGAGACGATGAACGACGAGCTCCGGGAGCGGACGGACGAGACGCTGCAGGCCAACTCGTTCCTGGGCTCCGTCCTCTCGAGCATCCAGCAGGGAGTCGTCGTCGTCGACCGGGACCTGCGCGTCGTGGCCTGGAGCCGGCGCATCACCGATCTGTGGGGGCTCCGCGACGACGAGGTCGAGGGCGAGCACCTCCTGAACCTCGACATCGGGATCCCTGTGCAGCGCCTCCGCGACCCGATCCGCCACATCCTGGCCGGCTCGCCGGTGGACGACATCGCGGTGGAGGGTCATGACCGGCGCGGCAAGCCGGTGCAGGTACACGTCGCGTTCGCGCCGCTCCAGAACCGGCCAGATTCCGAGGATCCAGACGGCGCGATCCTCCTCGTCTCGGCCGAGCGAGACGCCTAGCCGCCACAGGTTCGAATCGCGATTCAATCGGGCAGGAGGTCAGTGTGGCGAGCGTCCCGCAGTCCCAGCCCGCGTCAGCGCCGCAACAGCGGCCGCGTCTCGTCTTCTTCTACTCGCCGCTCTCGGGGCGCTGCCGGCGCGTCGAGGGATTCATCGCCCAGGTGCTGCAGCGAAGGCGGAACCACGACACCTTCGACCTCGTGCGCGTCTCCGTCGACCGGCGGCCCGACCTGGCGGAGAAGTTCCGCATCGGGCAGGTGCCGACGATCTGCGTCGTCGAGGGCCGGAAGCTGCGCCGGACGATCGTGGCGCCGCGCGGTTGTCGCGAGCTCGAACGGGAGCTGGAGCCGTGGCTGCACTGATTCCGCACGCGCGCGCGGCACGCGAGGAGGCGGGCCGGCTCCGCGACGAGGCCATGACGCTCAAGCGTGCGATGCGCGAAAGCGCCGCCCACTCTCGCGAGCAGCGCCTGACGGCAGAGGAAGCCATGAGCCGCGCCGTGGCTCGCCGCGACGAGCCGCTCCCGAGCCCGTGGAGCGCGCTCCACTGGACACACAACGCCGACACGCTGGCCGGCGTCCTCGTTCCGATCTCCTAGCGCGAGAGGTCGCGCCGCCGGCGGCGTAGGCGTCCGAGCTTCGCCTCGAGCTCGCGTGCGAACTCCTCGAGGGTCGTCTGCCGACCGCGGACGAGGGCGAGCTGGCGCTCGACGTGCGGGATCGCTTCGTCGACGATGCGCAGCCGCTCCTCGTCGCTCGGATCCTCTTCCCAGCGTCCCCGCAGCGCCGCGCGCGCCTCCTCCGCCTCGGCGAGCTCGACGAGCTCCTCGAGGGTCAGGCCGAGCAGGTCACGGAGCCGGATCAGCTCCTGCAGCCGCGCGACGTCGGTCTCGGCGTACGTGCGGTGCGACCCCTTCTCCCGTTCGGAGCCGGAGCCGAGCAGACCGAGCTCCTCGTAGTAGCGGATCGTCCGCGGCGTCACGCCGACGCGCTGCGCCACCTCGCCGATCCGGAGGGCCGTCGTGCTCACGCCGCAGCCTCGACGTCGAGCGGATCGACGGCGACCTTCTCGACGTGGACGTACTTCCCGCCGCGCATCAGCGAGGCGACGGCGGCGACCACGCACGCGACGATCGCGAAGATGAAGGCGTAGACGAGCGCCGTGTGGAACGGGCCCGAGATGAGGTGCGGGAAGAAGCTGCGCCCCGTGAGCGTGTGGGCGTTCGCGGGCGAGAGCCGGTGGAGCACGTGGGGGCCGAGCAGCGTCCGGACGGGGTTGTAGCCGAGGAAGGCTGCGAAGAGCGTCGCGACCGGCGGCAGGTGCGAGATGCGCGTCGCGTCGGCCGGCGAGACGCCGTGCGCGACGAGCCCCGACTGCGTCGCGTGCGGGAGGCCGGCAGCGAGGCCGACGATCATCAGCGTGAAGAAGACGCCGATCGAGAGCACGCTCGACGAGACGTTGAACGTCGCGAGCATCCCGGCGCCGGCACCGCGCTGGGAGGGCGGCAGGCTGTTCATCACGCCCGCGGTGTTCGGCGACTGGAACAGGCCCATCCCGATCCCGTTCAGAAGCAGGATCATGGCGAACCACAGATAGCTGAAGTCCACGGGCAGGACGATCAGGAGCGCGAAGCTCGTCGCGGCGACGAGCACGCCGCCGGTGGCGAACGGCCGCGCGCCGAAGCGGTCGGAGAGCCAGCCCGACGCGGGCCCCGCGATCAGCAGGCCGAGGATGAGCGGCAGCATGTAGATGCCGGCCCAGAGCGGCGTCCGCGCGAAGTCGTAGCCGTGCTCGGGCAGCCAGATCCCCTGCAGCCAGATGATGAGGATGAACTGGAGGCCGCCGCGCGCCATGGCCGCGAGCAGCGCTGCGAGGTTCCCGGCGGCGAACGCCCGGATGCGGAAGAGCTCGAGGTGGAACATCGGCTCCTCGACGCGCACCTCGATGACACAGAAGAGCGCAAGCAGCGCGAGGCCGCCGAAGAGGCACAAAAGGACGAGCGGCGACGTCCAGCCCATCGTGTGCGCGCCGTAGGGCTGGATCCCGTAGGTGATGCCGATCATCAGCAAGACGAGCCCGGCTGCGAGCGTGAGGTTCCCCCACCAGTCGATCTTCCCGGGCTTGCGCACGCCGAGCTCGCGCAGCGAGTGGTACGACCAGATGGTCGCGGCGAGGCCGACGGGAACCGAGACGACGAAGACGAGCCGCCACGAGAGCGGCGCAAGGACGCCGCCGAGCACGAGCCCGAGGAACGAGCCGGCGACCATCGAGAGGCTGTTGATCCCGAGCGCGAGCCCGCGCTCGTTGTGGGGGAAGGCGTCGGTGAGGATCGCGCTCGAGTTGGCGAAGATCATCGCGCCGCCGACTCCCTGCCCGACGCGCATCAGGATCAGCCAGAGCGCGCCCGCGCCGCCGTGCATCCACGTGACCGAGAGCAGGATCGAGAAGACGCTGAAGACCGCGAAGCCGAGGTTGAACATCCGCACGCGGCCGTACATGTCGCCGAGCCGGCCGAGGCTGACGAGCAGCACCGCGAGCACGACCAGGAAGCCGAGGAGCAGCCAGAGGAGGTAGCTCGTGTTGCCCGGCTGGAGCGGATCGATGCCGATGCCGCGGAAGATGTCCGGCAGCGCGATCAGCAGGATCGAGCTGTTGATCATCGCCAGCAGCGTCCCGAGCGTCGTGTTCGAGAGCGCCACCCACTTGTAGTCGAGCTTCCCCAGGTGCATCCGCACCGCCTTGCCTCCTCACCGCAAATCTGACGTTTACGTAAAGATTAGCGGATCTGGACGAGCTGCGCGGCCGCGTGCTCGACCTGGAGCGTCGTGTGCTCGAGCCCGAAGCGGCCGCGGAGCAGTTCCTCGAGCTCGCGCCGGATGCCGTGACAGTCGGCTCCGGGCTCGACGAGCACGTGGGCCGACAGCGTCGGGAACTCCGTCGTCACCTCCCACACGTGGAGGTCGTGAACCTCGACGACACGCGGGTGCGCCGCCATCGCCGTACCGATCTCGTCCACCGGCAGCCCCGCCGGTGCGATGTCGAGCAGCACCCGGCCCGAGTCGCGCAGCAGCCGCCACGACGCCCACACCATGAGCGCCGCGACGAGGAGCGCCGCGAGCGCGTCCGCGCGGTGCCAGCCGGTGACGAGGATCACGGCGCCGGCGACGGCCGTCGCGATGAAGGCGAAGAGATCGTTGAGGACGTGCTGGAAGCTCCCCTCGATGTTGAGCGAGCGACGGTTCGCACCGGAGAGCTGCCACGTCGCAAGGAGGTTGACCCCGATCCCCACGAGGGCGACGACCACGATCGCGCCGCCGCTCGCCTGCGGCGGCGAGACGAGACGGCGGATCGCGCCGTAGACGATGAGGCCGGCGAGCACGAGCAGTGCCGCACCGTTGGCCTGCGCCGAGAGGATCTCCGACCGCCGGAGCCCGAACGTCCGGTTCCCGCCCGCCGGCCGGGCCGCGAGACGGAGCACGACGAGCGACATCGCAAGCGCGCCGGCGTCGGTGAGCATGTGAGCCGCGTCGGAGAGGAGCGCGAGCGAGTGCGCGAGGACGCCGACGACGACCTCGGCGGCCATGAACGCGAGGATCAGCGCCAGCGCGAGGCTCAGACGGCGCGCGTCCTCCCCGCCCGCGTGCGCGTGTCCGTGCCCATGGTCGTGCACCGGTTCATCATGCACGCTTGCGTGCTGCAAGGCGCCTAATCTAGAATTTAGGCATGACTCAACTTCCGGCTTCCGAGGCGCGCGACCTCACCGCGGCGGTGCAGGACTACGCGAAGGCGATATTCACGCTCGAGTCCCGCGACGGCGCCGCCTCGACCACGGACCTGGCGACCCTGCTCGAGGTTCGCCCCGCCTCGGTCTCCGGGATGCTGCGCAAGATGTCGGCGCTTGGCCTCGTCGAGCACGAGCGCTACCGGGGCGTCCGCCTGACGGAGCGCGGCCGCCGTGTCGCTCTCGAGGTGATCCGGCACCACCGGCTCGTCGAGCTGTTCCTCGTCGAGAGCCTCGGCATGACGTGGGACGAGGTGCATGCCGAGGCGGAGGTGCTCGAGCACGCGCTCTCGGAGGAGCTCGAGGAGCTCATCTCCGCGAAGCTCGGCGATCCGACGGTCGACCCGCACGGCGACCCGATCCCGAGCCGCGAGCTGAAGCTCGCCGAGACGGCCGCGCCCGCGCTCGCCGAGCTCGAGCCGGGCGAGGCGGCGACGTTCGTCCGGATCTCCGACACCGACCCCGAGATGCTCCGCTTCCTCGGCGAGCGCGGCATCGTCCCGGGCGCGCGGCTCGAGCTCGTCGAGCGGCAGCCGTTCGACGGCCCGCTCTTCGTCCGGGTGGGCAAGGACGTGCACGTGCTCGGCACGACGCTTGCGCGCGCGATGCGCGTGCAGCGGGAGGAGACGGCGTGAGCGATTCCGCGCAGGCCTACTCGCCCTTCCGGCGAGGCGCGACCCCTCTCTCGGCGGTCCTCGCCCGGGGCCGCCTGCGCGCCGCACTCGCAATGTTCGGCCCCGCGTTCGTCGCCTCCGTCGCCTACGTCGATCCCGGCAACTTCGCGACGAACCTCCAGGGCGGCGCCAAGTTCGGCTACCTCCTGCTCTGGGTGGTGCTCGCCGCGAACCTCATGGCGATGCTCATCCAGTACCTCTCCGCGAAGCTCGGCGTGGTCACCGATCGCAACCTGCCGGAGCTCTGCCGCGAGCACTACCCGCGTCCGCTCGCGTGGGGGCTCTGGCTGCAGGCGGAGGCGATGGCGATGGCGACGGACATCGCCGAGTTCCTCGGTGCCGCCCTCGGGCTCAACCTCCTCTTCCACGTGCCGCTCCTGCCCGCCGGCTTCATCACCGGCGCGATCGCCTTTGCGCTCCTCGAGCTGCAGCGGCACGGCTTCCGGCGCTTCGAGCTCGCGATCACGGGCCTGCTCGGCCTGATCCTGCTCGGCTTCCTCTACGAGACCGTCAAGATCGGGCCGTCGGCGAGCGGCGCGGCAGCCGGTCTCGTCCCACACCTGAGCGGCTCGAGTTCCGTCTACCTCGCGGTCGGGATCATCGGCGCCACGGTGATGCCGCACGCGATCTACCTCCACTCGGCGCTCACGAAGGGCCGGACTCCCGTGCGGAACGAGCGGGAGCGTGCGCGGGTGCTCCGCTTCGAGCAGGCGGACGTGATCGTCGCGCTCGGGATCGCCGGCCTGGTGAACATGGCGATGCTCGCCGTGGCCGCGAGGCTCTTCCACGGGACGCCGGGCTGGTCGCACGTACACACGATCCGGGAGGCACACACGGGTTTCTCCCACCTCGTCGGCGGCACGGCGGCCCTCGCCTTCGCCGTGGCCCTCCTGGCCTCGGGCGCCTCCTCCTCGAGCGTCGGCACCTACGCCGGACAGGTGGTGATGGCGGGTTTCGTGAACCTGCGGATCTCGCTGTTCGCGCGGCGTGCCCTGACGATGCTGCCGGCCCTCGTCGTGCTCGCGGTCGGGGTCAGCCCGACGAGCGCGCTCGTCCTCAGCCAGGTCGTCCTGTCCTTCGGAATCCCCTTCGCGCTCGTCCCCCTCATCCTGCTCACGCGCCGCCGGGACGTCATGGGCGAGCACGTCAACCGGCTGCCGACCACCGTCGTCGCGATCGCGGTCGCCGCCCTGATCGGCGGGCTCAACGTCTTCCTGCTCGCCCAGACCGCCGGGCTCGCCTAGCAGCGCCGCGCTATCCGGTCACGAGCCGCGTCGGAGCCGAGCGGGCCTCCCCGGGGCCGGACGGCGCGTACGCGACGACGAGCACACGGATCCGCCGGCTCTTCCATTGCGGAGCGAGACGAAGGGCCGGCTTCGTCGCCCCTCGGATCGGGGCGCAGGCGGTGCCGTGGCTGTTGCAGCGCAGCCAGCGGAAGCGGTGGGCGGTCGGTGCGTCGCCGTACCAGGTGCCCGTCGTGGCCCTGAGGACGCTGCCGACGCGA
>DASSVO010000057.1:0-18004 GCA_035706005.1 Gaiellaceae bacterium
CGAACCTCATCTGCGCCCAGGCGGCGGCGTAACGACGCGTTACGCCGCCGCGCACCAGCGGGCGAGCACGCAAAGCCTGCTCGCCCGCGACGGAACAACGGCTCGAACCGCCGCAGCCCAAGCAAAGCCCTACAGCACGAAGCCAACGGGAGACCGCGCTCTCCCGTTGGCGCAGTTCCTTCACCACCCGGGCGAAGAGCGCAGCTCTTCGCCCGGCGCCCTAGAAGATCCAGTGCACCGGGAAGTAGAGGCCGGCGGCCACGAGTCCCGCTGCGGGCAGCGTGAGGAGCCAGGCGAAGACGATGTTGCCGGCGATGCCCCAGCGGACGGCCGAGAGGCGGCGCGTCGCGCCCGCTCCCATCACCGAGCCGGTCACGACGTGAGTCGTCGAGATCGGAAAGCCGAAGTGGGTGCCGAGATAGAGCGTCGTGCCGGCGGAGATCTGCGCGGCGAAGCCGTGCTCGGGAGCCATCTTGTAGATCCGCTGGCCGAGCGTGCGGATGATCCGCCAGCCGCCGACGTACGTGCCGGCCCCGATCGTCAGAGCGGCCACGACCTTGACCCAGGTCGGGATGTAGAAGCTCGAGATCGACCCGTGGATGGAAAGAGCGAGCGCGATCACGCCCATCGTCTTCTGCGCGTCGTTCGCGCCGTGTGTGAACGCGACCCACGTGCCCGAGATGAGCTGGCCGTAGCGGAACCCTCGATTGGCCATTCCCGGCGGGGCTCGAAAGAAGATCCGGTAGATGAGCACGACGAGGACGAACGCGCCGGCGAACCCGATGACGGGCGAGGCCGCGGCGGGGATGATCACCTTCTCCCAGAGGCCGTGCCAGAGGACGCCCTTCGTCCCCGCCTTGACCAATGCGGCGCCGCAGAGGCCACCGACGAGCGCGTGCGTCGAGCTCGAAGGCAGGCCGAGCCACCACGTCAGGAGGTTCCAGCCGAGCGCCCCGAGCAGCGCGGCGAGGAGCACCTGATTCGAGATCAGTTGGGTGTCGATCAGCCCCTGCCCGATCGTCTTCGCGACCGCGGTCGTCACGAACGCCCCGGCGAGGTTCGCGACAGCCGAGATGAGCACAGCCGTGCGCGGCGCGATCGCACGTGTACCGACCCACGTCGCGACGTAGTTCGCCGTGTCGTGGAAGCCGTTCGTGAAGTCGAACGCGATGCCGACCGCGATCACGACGATCAGCAGCGTCACGAGGTGCTACCGGTTCTTGACGAGAATCGCTTCGAGGACGTCCGCGGCGTTCTCGCACGCGTCGACGGCCTCCTCCAGACCCTCGTGGATGTCCTTCCAGCGAATCACCGTGAGCGGGTCTGCGTCGTCGCTGAAGAGCGAGGACACGCCGTCGTGGACGAGCTGGTCGCCCTCGTCCTCGAGCTCGCGCAGTTCGATCAGCACCCGCTTCGAGTCCTTGAAGCCCTCGAGCCGGCCGACAGCTTCGGCGAGCTTTCCTCCGGCACGGCGGATCACCTGTGCCTGTCCGCGCGCCTGCTCGCGGATCTCCAGCACGCCGTAGGAGACGACCTTTCCGGCTGCTTCGTCGACGTGGTCGCAGATGTCGTCGAGCACGCCCGAGAGGCGGTACATGTCGTCCCGGTCGAACGGCGTCACGAAGGTCCGGTTGATCAGGTCGACGAGCTCGTGCCGGATCCGATCGCCCTCGTGCTCGAGCTCCTTCACCTCCCGCGCGAGGTCGTCGGCTGCGTCGGGATACCGGTCGAGCAGCTCGATCAGTCGCTCGGCGATGGCAACGATGTTCTCGGCTGCCCGGTTGTAGAGGTCGAAGAATTCGCGCTTCTGCGGAATCAGGCTGACGCGCGCCACGGCAGGGCGTTGTCTATCACGACCAGGACCGCCCGTGCTCCTGGTGTTCGTGACGATTGTTTCGGCGTCCGACCGCGCCGGTACCGTGGTTGCCGATGGAGCTTGAGCTCCCGGTATTTCGGGCGTATCGCGGCACCGAGCCGCCGCGGTTCGCGAGTCCCGCAGAGCTCGAGTGCGCGAAGGTGCTCGACTACTACGACGTCGCCTGGGAATACGAGCCCCGGACGTTCGTGCTCGAGGAGGACGACGACGGGCGCGTGACCGAGGCGTTCACGCCCGACTTCTATCTTCCCGAGCAGGACCTCTACGTCGAGATCACCGCCATGAAGCAGTCGCTCGTCACCCGCAAGAACCGGAAGCTGCGCAAGCTGCGCGAGCGGTATCCCGACGTCAAGATCAAGCTCTTCTACCGGCGCGACCTCGAGCGCCTCGCCCAGCATTTCCACCTCGACCTCGCCAGCTGACCGCGCACCGGCGGACGATCGGATCGGGGAGGTCTACCTCTCCGCCGCCGACATCGCCGCACGCGTGCGGGAGCTCGGCGCCGAGATCGCGCGCGACTACGCCGACCGCGAGCCGGTCCTCGTCGCCTCGCTCAAGGCGAGCCTCGTCTTCGTCGCCGACCTCAGTCGCGCGATGCCGATCCTCCACGCGCTCGACTTCGTCGAGCTCGCCGGCTATGGGAGCGCCGGCATGGGTGGCCACCAGCAGATCCGGGTGCTCAAGGATCTCGATCTCGACGTCCGGGGCCGCGACGTGCTCATCGTCGAGGACGTCGTCGACACGGGCCTGACGCTGAACTACCTCGTGCGCACGCTCGACCTCCGTGGCCCTACCTCGGTCAAGGCCGTGACCCTGCTCGACCGCCCCTACCGGCGGCTCGTCGACGACCTCCCCGTGCACTACGTCGGCTTCGCGGTACCGGACGAGCTGTACGTCGGCTACGGCTTCGACCTCGGGGAGCGCTACCGCGAGCTCCCCGACCTGCGCCTGCTGCACCTCGGCTGACGCCCGTAACCGCCGTGGGGCCCGCGGCGTTTATGGCTTGAAAGTCAGAAAGTTTGCAGGCTCGGGGGACGCCTCACCTGGGGTCCCGCACAAAGGTCGTCTCCCGACGACGGCCGGCCGCCTCCCCGGGGCGGCCGGCCCTTTTTTGTCGGCCGTCTCGTACGTCTAGCCGAGATTGCCCCTGCAGGCCACGCCGGGCGTGCCGTGGGGCATGCCGTAGTACCGCCAGGAGTCCGCCGCAGTCTGGACGATGGAACTGGTCTGCCCTGCGTTGGGATCCATGTCGTTCAGCCCGCTGGCGGCGCAGGCCGAGCTGGCGTGATCCAGCGCCCCAGTCACGTTGGTGTTGTGGATGCAATCCGTGCCGCTACACGGAACGCCCGGAGGGCCCTTGACCTCGCCGGCGAGCGCCCCGGTCGCACCGAGGCCCGCGAAAGCCAACGCACCGATGGCCGCCACCAGTGCCCGTTTCATTCCTACCTCCCCTGTCGATTCGGCATCTGCCGCTCAGCGAACCGTAGTTCGGGGTCGGAGCGAGGTGGGACAACCGAGCGCTCAGGCTTCCGAGCGCTGGGACGTCGACCGCGACTACGCTGCAGACGTGGTCAGCGAGGGCGAGCCGGCACCCGAATTCACCCTGGTGAGCGACGCGGGCGAGAGCGTCAGCCTCTCGGACTTTCGCGGCAAGCCCGTCGTCGTCTACTTCTATCCCAAGGACGACACGCCGGGCTGCACGACGCAGGCCTGCGGGATCCGCGACTCTTACGCGGACTTCGAGCGGGCCGGAGCGGTGGTGCTGGGCGTGTCGCCCGACAAGGCGTCGAAGCACGTGAAGTTCAAGGAGAAGTACGGGCTGCCGTTCAGGCTCCTCGCCGACCCGGAGCACGAGGTCGCCGAGCGCTACGGCGTCTGGGGCGAGAAGCGCTACATGGGCCGGACGTACCTGGGTGTCAAGCGGACGACGTTCCTCGTCGCAGCCGACGGCACGGTCGCGAAGGTCATGCACGACGTCAAGCCCGACACGCACGCCGGCGACGTGCTCAGCTCGCTCGCCGCGGGGTAGACGCGAGAGAATCCCCCGGCCGGGGGCTGGCCGCGCGCGGCCCGGGCAGCGAGGATCGGAGCTGCGGCCCATGCAGCTCTTCCTGCGCGATCCCAGCTACACCGACCGGCTCGCCACGTTCTTGACGAGCGTCGGCCGACAGGCCGTCGTCGGCGCGCCCGACCGCGTCGACCTGGACGACGGCGCCGACGAGTCTCAGCGCCTCGAGCTCGAGCTGTACCTCCGCGTCTGGCACGTCCTGTACCCGGACGCCGACGTCGAGCTCGCCGCGAGCCGGCCCTAGTCGCTGCGCCGGGTTTCTGCGACGCTAGTCGCGTGGTCGCGTGGTTCCGGTCGCTCTTCCGTCGCGGACGGCGGGCCGAGACCTCCCCGATCCGCGAGGAGGAGGCGTACGCGCGCAGCTACGGCGAGCGGAGTGGCGAGATCGTCAGCATCGCGCGAGCGGAGCCGAAACCGATCCCGCGCCGGACCGGGGACTTGACCGGCGAGCTGCTGCGGCGTGCCTTCGAGACGAGGCTCGACTCGCGCGGCAAGGCCGCTACCTAAGGACTGGGTCTCCTAGCTTTCGGTTTGACCGCGTTCCGCTTACCATCAGACACGTGTTTCGGAAGCCGAGAAACGGGGGTTCGGCCAGCGTTCTGACCGTGGGTCTGCCCGACGAGCGGAAAGCCCTGGCAGAGCGGTACACGATCGACGCCGAGGAAGCGGAGCTGCGAACCCGGCGAGCCGCGGAGGAGCAATCCGACCGCGAGGGCGCGGAGGAACAAGCGCGCCTGGCGGCCGAATCGCAGGCACGACGCGAAGCCGAGGAACAGGCCCGTCGCGAGGCTGAAGCGCGGGCTCGACGCGAAGCGGAGGAACGGGCCCGACGCGAAGCCGAAGCACAGGCCCGCCGGGAGGCTGAAGAGCAGGCGCGGCTGGAACAGGCACGCCGAGCAGCCGAAGAGCAGGCCCGGCTGGAAGCCGAGGAACACGCCCGACGCGAAGCCGAAGAACGAGCGCGACGCGAAGCCGAAGAGCAGGCCCGGCTCGCGACCGAGGAGCGAATCAGACGCGAAGCTGAGGAACAAGCCCGACGCGAAGCCGAAGAGCAGGCCCGGCTGGAAGCCGAGGAGGAACGGGCTTCCCGTGAAGCCGAAGCCCATGCCATGCGCGCGGCAGAGCAGCAGCTCAGCCGCCAGACAGCCGACCCCGACCCGGCCGACCCTGCCTCCAACGAGTTCCCGATCTACGGGTGGCTGCAACGGGCGGCTTCGGCGCCGGATGACGCGGCAGACTGGACTCGGTCGCTCCTCAGGGCGAAGGAAGAGGCGCGGCCCGGCGAGTCTCCGGACGCCTGACGCCCAGGCCCTCAAGAATCCCGATCGCCCGCCGATCCTCTACCTGTCAGGGGGTCGGAGTCTCCTCGGGCGCGCGTCGCCGCAAACGCGCGAGCGGGTCAGGATTCTCCCTTGGCCCCCTGACTTCCGCCGCCCGCGCCTTACGTCGTGCTGGTTCCCGCCCATCCAGGGGAGGACGACACCGTCTCCTTCGCCTACGAGCAATGAGAAGGGGGAGTCAGCAAGCGGCCTACACGGCAGCTGGGGCGCGTTGACTAGCCACTAACGCCCGGAGCTCGAGGGGCGAGTACGACCCGGGGACGCGCCCCCTGACTGCAGGAGACGCAGCAAAGCGAGCGGCCCGCGAAGGGGGCCACGGGCCGCTCTTGCGAGGAAGCTGTATTCCAGCACCACGTCGCCGCTTGCGGCGGCGGCCGCAGCCACAGCTCCCCGCGCCTCGAAATTCGCTTTCTCGCTGCCTATCCCTGGTGCGGACCATTACACGTCGACCGCCCCAACCCCTCGAGCCGCGGTACTTTGCCTGCTGCGGGTTGCGTCGCAAGGCCGCGAGATTCCTCTCCGACTTGGTGCCTCCAGTCAGAGCTCGTTTCTCACACTTCGGCGCAACCCGCCGATTGCGACCGCTCTTAGTTTCAGCTTGTTCGCGAAGCGTTATATGGGCTTGTCATGCCGATGCTCCACGGCTGTAGCTTCCCCGCCTGCAACACGCTCACGCTCAGCACGTATTGCTATGAGCACGACCTCCTGATCCGCGCCGAGATCGAGGCCGAGCGCTCGCAGGCTGCCACGCGCGACGAGCCCGTCGCGCGCGAGCTCGCCGCACGGAGCTACCTCACCACACCACCACAGGAACTGCCGTCAGCCTGACTCCGCCGTACGTTCGGCGACACATATGGACCTCCGGTGGCTCCGAGCTATCCGAACGTGTATGGGTGGTGGGGCCGCGTCGACCTACGAAACGAGCACGCCCCAACCGGCGGCGCACACGATGGCAGACACGGCCAGGCATAGCGAGGAACTCACGTGGTGACCGCAGCGGCGAGGCCGCACGTCTTCTGGGTCGGGGACGATCCCGAGACCCAGGAGCGCGTGCGCGGTTGGCCGGTCGGCCCCGCGCTCCTGGCGACGTTGGGCGATCTCAACACGGACGTTCGCCAGGCGCTCACCGCCGAGCGTGCCCGACTCACCTACCACGGCTACCCCGAAGATCTTCCGCTGCCCGCTCTGTGGTGGGCTCCGACGCCCGCCGCGTAGCGCGCAGCGTGGAACGGGCTTACGCGGCCTGGTCGGCGATCGATTCGACGACCAGCACGTTCCCGGCGGCATCGACCCGATCGGCAACTGCCCAGTCGACGACCCGCCAGGGGCCCGACCCATCGGGCAGGGACAGGACGTCTCCGAGTCTCGGTTCGTGGACGGGGTTGGCCGACCGGTAGCCGCCGAGGATCTCCGGCGCGTCGAACTCGCCTATCCCGCCACGCCTCACGCTCCACACGATGCGGCCCATATCCGGATCGTGGCACGCGGAGCCTCACCTGAATTGAGTGAAATCGTCGGGCTCGTATCGCCCGCAGCGGGTCAAATGCGAAGCGGGATCCGTCCGCGGCGACCTGCGAGAATCAGCGCGTGGCGCCCTATTCCTGGACCGTCCGCGAAGGAGCTCTCGATGGCCCTGTGGTCATGAGGGAGTTCGTCTATGACGTTCCCGACAAGGAACCGGTGGAAGGCCAGGAGCTCTATCTGTCCAACGGGTCCGGCCCATGGCGCGTCTGCCTGCTCGAACAGGTGCCGGAGGTGCCCCGCTCGCCGTACAACATTCTCGTCGTAGAGCGCGCGTACTAGCGATCTGGCTATGCGGATGAGAGGACTTGAACCTCCACGAGCCGAAGCCCACACGGACCTGAACCGTGCGCGTCTACCAATTCCGCCACATCCGCGCGGAGCAACAGTCTAGCCGCGGCCCCCGGCGCCCGAACCCGCGCACGGCGCACGTACCATGCCGCCTCTTGGGCCGCTCCGTGCTCCCCTTCACGCTCGCGCTCGCCGCGGCTCTCGCGCTCCTCGCCGGCGGAGGAAGCGCAGCGCCGCCGCGAGCCTCGGGGAAGCTCGTCGAGGTCGTCGTCACCCTGCCGCGGCCTTCGCTCGCGGAGGCCGTACGGCGCGACCGGACGCTCGCCGCCGCCACACGACGAAGCCATTCGCTCGCGATACGCACGCCCGCTGCGATCTCGTACCTTCGCACGCTCGCGACGGCACAGGGGGCACTCGCGACGCGGCTCGCGATCGCTGTTCCGGCCGCTCACGTCCGCTGGCACTACGGCGTTGCGCTCGACGGCGTCTCCGTCGTCCTCCCCGCTGCCGATCTCCCACGACTGCGCGCGCTCCCGGGCGCAACCGTCTGGCCGACCGTCACGTATCACTCGCTGCGCGGAACGACCGCGGCCGCGGGCGGTCCGTCGAACCCGGGTCCGGCGCTGATCGGAGCGACTGCGCTCTGGGGCTCGAACCTCGCCACCGCCGGCCAGGGGATCAAGATCGCGCTCGTCGACGACGGGATCGACCAGGCACATCCCTACTTCAACCCTTCCGGCTTCTCGTACCCCGCCGGCTTCCCGAAGGGGAACACGGCCTACACCACGCCGAAGGTCATCGTCGCGCGCGCGTTCCCGTCGCCCTCGACGCACTGGAAGTACGCCGCCACGCCGTTCGACCCGAAGTTCTCCTTCCACGCCACCCACGTCGCGGGGATCGCGGCGGGCGACTACGGCACGCCCTCCGACAACGGCAGATTCCCGATCTCGGGCATAGCCCCCAGGGCGTACCTCGGCAACTACAAGGCACTCACCGTGCCGACGCAGGAGTTCGGTCTCGACGGCAACTCGCCGGAGATCGCCAAGGCGATCGACCAGGCAGTGGCCGACGGGATGAACGTGATCAACCTCTCCATCGGGGAGCCCGAGGTGGAGCCTCGCCGCGACATCGTCGTCACGGCCCTCGACAATGCCGCGAAGGCCGGCGTCGTGCCCGTCGTCGCGGCCGGCAACGATTTCGGCGACACCGGGTCCGGCTCGGTCGGATCGCCTGCCAACACGCCCGCTGCGATCACCGCGGCTGCCTCGACGCTCGGCGGCGACGGGGAGCGTCCCGACGTCGTCGCCTCGTTCTCGTCCGGCGGCCCGACGCCCGTGTCACTCCTGCCGAAGCCGGACGTGACGGCGCCGGGCGTCGACGTCGTCTCCTCCGTGCCCCCGCACGAATTCGCCCCGTTGGACGGCACGAGCATGGCGGCGCCACACGTCTCGGGCGCCGCCGCGCTCCTCATGCAGCGTCACCCGGCGTGGACCGTGCAGCAGCTGAAGTCGGCTCTCGCCTCGACCGGCGACCCCGTTCATTCTTCGGGACACCCCGGGGAGGTCTCGGTGCTGCGCGAGGGCGGCGGCAGGATCGACCTCGTTCGCGCCGACCGGCCGCTGCTGTTCACCGACCCGACCTCGGTCGGCTGGGGCCTCGTCCGGCGTGGCTTCTCGAGCACGAAGGAGCTCGGGACCGCGGACGCCGGCGGCGGGAGCGCGCCCTGGAGCGTTTCGATCCACGCCCAGTCGATGCCGCGAGGCGCCGCCCTCACGCCGGTCGCCACGACTCTCGTGGCCGGAGCGCCGCTGCCGCTCCGCCTCACCGTGTCGCGGACGGCGCGCGCCGGAGACGGCACCGGGTTCGTCGTCCTCACCCGTGGGACCGACGTGCGCCGGGTGGCGTTCTGGTTCCACGTCGAAGCGCCGCGGCTCGCGCTCGACCCGCACCGGACTCTGCGGAGGCCCGGCGTCTATCACGGCGACACGGCCGGACGCTCGTCTCGCGTCTCCTCTTACCGCTATCCCGAGGGTGGGCTCGCACCGGGCGTCCCGACCCGGCTGGGCGGGCCCGAGCAGGTCTTCCGCTTCACGGTGCGCCGCCGTGTCGCCAACTTCGGCGTCGCAATCGTCGGCCACGGGCCGGGCGTCCGGGTCTCGCCGCGTCTCGTCGCCGGCGACGACGAGAACCGCGTCGTCGGCTACACCGGATTGCCGGCCGGCCTGAACCCGTACCAGGGGTCCGCCTTCGCCGAGTCCGTCGTGGGAGCGGTCCTGCCCGATCCCGGCACCTACGACTTCGTCTTCGACACGCCGACGCACGCCAGGGCGGGAGCGTTCACCTTCCGCTTCTGGGTCAACGACACGACACCGCCGTCGATCCGGCTCCTCGGCCGGACGGTCGTCGCCGGACGGCGGATCCGGTTCGCCATCCGCGACTCCGGCTCGGGAGTCGATCGGCTGTCGCTCCGCGCGAGGGTCGGCAGAAAGGCCGTGCGCTTCGGGTACTCCCACGGCGTGCTCTCGATCCCGACGAAAGGGCTGCCGCGCGGCAAGGCGAGGGTGACCGTCACGGCGGCCGACTACCAGGAGACGAAGAACATGGAGGACGTCGGGCCCGTGCTGCCGAACACCCGCGTCCTCCAGACCACGGTGACACTGCGCGGCTGAGGTCACGCGCGGGCGACCGGGATCTGGCAGTCTCCGGTCCGCCCCAGTGAGCCACCTTCCCGAGAAGCTCGATCTCGCACTCGTCAAGCGCCTGCGCCAAGTCGTGGGAGGCCAGGTGGCGACCGAGGCCGAGCTACGGACGCTCGCCGACCGGGCCGACGGCTGGGCGCGCGCCACAGACGCGCAACTCCACAGCGCAGAAGAACGGCTCACGAAGCTGAACGCCGATCCGGCGAGCCCGCTCACCGAGATCGCGACGGAAGTGCGTCGCGTCGAGGCGCTTTCCCGCGAGCTGAAGGAGGCTCGCCGGCTGATCGCGGGCCTCGAACAGCGAACGCGGGAGCTGCGGACGGCGTGGCTGAAGCATCACGCCGCAGCCGGCTCGCCGTTCGGTTCGAGGGACTAGCGGGAGCGGCGTTCGCGGTCGTCGATCGTGGGCAAGTTCGCGAGGTCGCGCTCGACGCTCGCCGCGAACTCGTCGGCCTCGTCGTCGCGGACGACGCGGAGACTCGCCTTCCGCCGCGCGCGCTGGCGGCGGCGGCGCGAGTCGACCCCGAACCGCTCACCTAGCCGCGGCCATTCGGCGCCCGCGACCAGCACGACAGCGACCGCGAGCAAGGCGATGTACAGCCAGCTCACGACGCGAGTCTAGCGAAGCCCCGCCGACGCCGAACTAGCCTGCTTCGAGCGCATCGACCTTGGCGTGGAGATAGACGAGATAGGGCTCCGGATCGAGCGGACCGCCCACGATGCGCTCGAGCAGTTCGGGAGGCTCGAGAGCGCGCCCCCAGCGGTGTACGTGCTCGCCCAGCCACTCGCGCAACGAGTCGAACTCCCCCCTCTCGAACTCCGCGTCGAGGTCGCCGAGCTCGCTCGCCGCCCGCTCCCAGAGCTGCGTCGCGATGACGTTCCCGAGAGCGTACGTGGGGAAGTAGCCGAAGTTGCTGTCCGACCAGTGGACGTCCTGCAGGACTCCGTCGACGACCCCGACCGGCTCGACCCCGAGGTACTCGCGGAGCTTCGCGTCGAACGCATCCGGCAGCTCGGAGACGGGAAGCTCGCCCGAGAGCAACTGCCGCTCGAGCTCGAAGCGCAGGATGATGTGGAGCGGATACGTGACCTCGTCCGCATCCACACGACGGACGCTGGGCGCAACGCGGTTCAGCGCGCGGTGGAAGACCTCCAGCGTGACTCCGGCGAGTTGCTCGGCGAACAGCTCCTGCAGCCGCGGATAGAAGAAGCGCCACGTCGAGAGGCGGCGCCCGACGAGGTTCTCCCACAGCCGGCTCTGGGACTCGTGGAACGAGGACGAGGCGCCTTCCTGCAGCGGCGTCCGGGAGTACCGCTCGGCGACCTGGCGCTCGTACAGGCCGTGTCCGAGCTCGTGGAAGCACGAGAAGACCCCGGTCAGGTTCGCCCGGTCGAAGCGAGCGGTGAGCCGGATGTCCGCCCCCGAGATGTTGGCCGAGAACGGATGCACGGTGTCGTCGAGCCGCCATGCCTGCTCATCCATCCCCCAGCGTGCGAGCACCTCGAGCGAGAACGCACGTTGCCGATCCGGCGCAAAGTCGCCGTTGAGGCACGAGTCGTCGACCGGCTCCCGAATGCCGCGGACAAGTGGCACGAGCTCGTCCTTGAGCCGCGCGAAGACCGCCTCGACCTCGGCCGTCCGCATTCCCGGCTCCTCGTCGTCGAGCAGGACGTCGTACGGGTCGTCGAACGGCTCGTGACAGGCGACGTACTCGTGCGTCAGCGCGAGCCGCCTCTCGAGGTGCGGCCGGAAGAGCTCGAAGTCCCTCGCGGCGCGCGCTTCCAGCCAGGCGGTGTAGCCAAGAGATGCGGCGCGGGTCATCTCGGCCCGCAACTCGCTCGGCACGCGGCGCTTCTTCTGGTGGTCGCGGCGCGCGACCCGGATGACGCTCGCCTCGAACGAGTCCCGGTCGCGGCTCTCCTCGAGCTCGCTGAGCTCCTCGAGGAGCTCAGCGAGCTCGGGTGCCGTGCCGAGCTCATGCGCGAGGCGAGCGAGCGTCGCCTGCTGCTCCGCCCGCGCGGGCGCGCCGAGCGGGGGCATCTTCGTCTCCTGGTCCCAGCTCAGGAGTGAGGAAGCGCGTTCGAGGTCGGCGATCTCGCCGAGGCGCCGCAAGAGCTCGTCGAAGCGGGAAGGGTGGCCAGGCACGGAGCCGCAGCCTAACCGCGCGACAGAAGCTTCCGGACGCGAAGCCATGGCGGCTCCGTTGGTGAGCCGTTAGAGAGATCTGCCGATTTCGGGATCCCCCGCTGTACGCTCATGGGCATGAAGAAGCCACTCAACATCGCAGCAGCCCTGGTCGTCGCAGCGACGATTGCCGGGTCTGCTCTCGCCGGCACTGCTTCCACCGTCAAGTCGGTTCATCTCAACGCCCAGAATCCGAGCACGGCCTTCAGCGTCCGGATCTCCCAGCCGAAGAAGATCGTCCTCTACGTCGGGTCGGCCAACGTCTCGAGCACGACCATGTGCATCAAGGGGACGACTGTTTTGACGCGGAGCCGCTCTTTCGCCACGGACGGGACTCGGAACATGCTCTGGCACATTCGGGGTCCGCAAGACGTGTGCTATCTCTCGGTCTCGGCCGCAGTCACGGGCCAACACGGTGGCTACGTCAGCGTGGACGTGTATCACCGCTGAAAGAGCTTCGGAGCTCGTGCCTCGGTCTAGCCGGTGCGGAGCTCCCCGGGTTGGACTCGAACCAACAACCCTCCGGTTAACAGCCGGATGCTCTGCCAATTGAGCTACCGGGGATTGGCGGCGGCCATTGTAGCCGCGCTCAGGCGAAGGCTCTGATCTCGTCGCGGAGCTTCGCCAGGGCCTGCTGCAGCTCCACGAGATGCTCGCCGTCCGCGCTCGCGAGCTCCCGTTCGATACGTCGCTCGCGCAGCCGAAGGAGGAGCTGACTCGCCGTCTCGAGCGTGATCTCCTCCTCGTCTCGCAGCGCGTACAGCTCGGCGAGGAGCGCGGTCAGCTCGCCGTCGGCCGCCTCCTGCCCGAGCAGATACGCCCGGGCGCGCCGGTGCAGCTCGTCGTCGAAGTGCTCCGGCCCGAGCAGCTCGAGCTCGGGCAGCAGCGACTCGTGGCCCGCCACGCCGGCGAGGGCGCTTCGCTCGAGGCGCTGGCCCGCGTCGAGGAGGCGCGGCGAGACGACCCCCGCGGTGCGGGCGCTGCCTCGAGCGGGCGCGAGTCCCGACTGCGTCTCGGGCGGGAGATCGAGGAGGTCGGCCGCGACCCGGATCGCCTCGAGATGCTCCGGCGAGTCCGGCAGCGAGGTGAGAAAGGCGCGGATCGCGGCAAATGCGCTCTCGCGGTCGGTCGCCCGCGCATGCTCGAGCCGGACGCGATGCACCGGATAGCTCACCGGTGTCGCCAGCTCTGCCTGGAACGCCGCGGGATCGTCCGCGGGATCGGTTCCCGGGGAGAGCGGCACGACGCGCACCGTGAACCCCTGCCGCACGGCGAGCTCCATGCCGCGCAGCGTCGCGTCCTGGCCGGCCGCGTCGGCGTCGAAGCAGAGGAAGAGCCGCTTCGTCAGCCGAGCGAGCTCGCGCAACTGCGCCTCGGTGAGCGCGGTCCCCATCGACGCGACGACCGGCGCGAACCCCGCCTGCCGCAGCGCGATCACGTCGGTGTTCCCCTCGACGACGACGGCCCTGTCCTCCTTGGCGATCGCCTGTCGGGCCAGGTCGAGCCCATACAGGAGATCACCCTTGCGGAACAGCTCGCCCTCCGGCGAGTTGACGTACTTCGCCTGCAGCGGGTCGTCCTCGTGGAGCTTCCGCGCCTGGAAGCCGCGAACGCGGCCGCGTGCGTCGGCGAGCGGGAAGACGATGCGGCGCTGGAAGTAGTCGTTGCCGCGTCGGTTGGCGAGGCCGACGGCGAGCAGCTCCTCCTGCGTATAGCCCTCCTGCACCGCACGCGACGCCAGCCGCGCCCCGCCCGGCGCGTAGCCGAGCCGGAACTCGCGGCAGATCTCCTCGCCGAGCGCGCGGGACCCGAGGTACTCGCGCGCTCCGGCGGCAGCCTCCGACTCCCAGAGCACGCGCGCGTAGAACTCGGCCGCCCGTTCGAGCAGTGCGCGCAGCCGTTCGTCGCGCCTCCGTCTCTGCTCCTGCTCGGGCGAGGCTTCCTCGTACTCGAGCTCGACCCCGAACCGTCCGGCGAGCAGCTCGATCGCAGGGACGAAGTCGAGGTTCTCCATCTTCATGACGAAGGTGATCGCGTCCCCGCCCTCGCCGCAGCCGAAGCACTTGAACGTGCCGCGGGCCGGCGAGACGGTGAAGCTCGGGGTGCGCTCCTGGTGGAAGGGGCAGAGCCCCTTGTACGTGCTTCCCGCCTTCCGGAGCCGGACGACGTCCTCGACCAGCGGCAGGATCTCCATCGCCGCCTTGACGCGCTCGACCGACTCGTCCTTGATCCGCGCCACGTCGTCTCAGTCGAGGTCGGCGGCGTAGGCGAGCGCGAAACGGTCGGTCATTCCCGCGAGGTAGTCGGTCGCATCCTGGACGTCCATCCCGCGTCCGTCGACGAGCTCCTCGAAGATCCGTCGCACGGCCAGTTGCGCCGGCGCGTGATCCTGAGTGAGATAGACGCGCTCGAACATGAAGGCGCGGAGTGCCAGCATCGCCTCCCCGATCTCGTCGCTCTGCACGATGTCGCCTGCGCGAGCCGAGCTCTCCACGACGTCGTGGACGAGCGTGTCGGTGCGGCGTGAGCCCGTGTCGCCGAGCAGCTCGATCGGTTCGGCCGGCAGCTCGGCCGGATCGAGATGCCCCGCCCGGACGGCGTCGTCGATGTCGTGATTGATGTACGCGAAGCGGTCGACGAGCCGGACGATCCGGCCCTCGAGCGTCTCCGGCTCCTCCGCTCCCGTGTGCTTGAGGATGCCGTCGCGCACCTCCAACGTGAGATTGAGGCCGCGCCCGTCGCGCTCGAGACGCTCGACGACGCGCAGCGAGTGCTCGTTGTGGCGGAACCCGGCGAGGCCGCGTTCGCGCAGCAGCTCGTCCAGGGCACCCTCCCCGGCATGGCCGAACGGCGGGTGGCCCACGTCGTGGCCGACGGCGATCGCCTCGGTCAGGTCCTCGTTCAGGCGCAGCGCGCGCGCAACCCCCCGCGCGATCCCCGCCGCCTCCAGCGTGTGCGTGAGCCGCGTGCGAAAGTGGTCGCCCTCGGGATCGACGAAGACCTGCGTCTTGTGGCGCAGGCGGCGGAATGCCTTCGAGTGGACGATCCGGTCGCGGTCACGCTGGAACGGTGTCCGCAGCCGGCACTCCTCCTCGGGCGTCTCGCGGCCACGCGTCTCGTACGAGCGCACCGCAAGGGGTGAGAGCCATTGCTCCTCGTGCTCGCGAACCGCGTCTGCGAAGCCGTCCGCGACCTGTCCAACGATCTCCGGCATCCTCGATCCAGCCTAGCCCTCGCCGCGGCCTGCGCCTAGACGATGATCGGGACGGTTCCCCCGTCGGCGCTCCAGGCCGCGCCGGTGACGTAGCTCGCGCGCGGCGAGCAGAGGAAGGCGACGACCGCAGCGATCTCCTCGGGCTGTGCGAGCCGGCCGAGTGGGCGACCGGCGGCGACCTTGGCGAGCACCTCGTCGCGCTCGCCCTGCTGGTCGGCGAGGCCGCCGTCGCCGAGCCACGCCTCGGTGGCCGTCGGGCCCGGCGTGACCGCGTTGCAGCGGATCCCGTCCTTCGCGTGCAGGTCGGCGACGAGCCGCGAGAAGGAGAGGAGCGCCGCCTTCATGACCGAGTAGTCCGGCATTCCCGTGGACGGACGCTTCGCCGCGGTCGACGAGACGTTCACGATCGTCCCCGCCCCGCGCGCGCGCATGCCCGGCAACGCGGCCCGCGTCGCTCGGACGGCACTCATGAGGTTGATCTCGAAGGAGGCCCGCCAGACGTCGTCGGTCACGTCCTCCAGCTTCCGGATCTCGCTGTAGCCGACGTTGTTCACGAGCACGTCGAGCCGCCCGTGCCGCTCGATCGTCTCCTGGACGACCCGTTCGGGCTCTCCCGCCTTTGAGAGGTCGGACTGGACATCGCCGCCGCTGCGCCCGCTCGTCACGACGGTTGCGCCCTCCGCGCGGAGGAGCTTTGCCGTCTCGAGGCCGATCCCGCCTGTGGAGCCGGTGACGAGACAGACGCTTTCGGCGAGTCCGAGGTCCATGGCTGGCTAGCGTAAACAGTCGTGACCAGGCTGCTGCTCGTTCGCCACGGCGAGACCGATTGGAACGCCGACGGGCGTCTGCAAGGGCAGACCGACCGGCCCTTGAGCGACTTCGGCCGGCGACAGGCGCGCAAGCTTGCGGAGGAGCTCGCGGACGAGCGGCTCGAGGCGATCTACTCCAGCGATCTCATCCGGGCCCGTGAGACGGCGGAGATCGTCGGCGAGCGCCTCGGGCTGCCGGTCGTGCTCGACGCTGAGCTCCGGGAGAAAGACTGGGGAACCTGGGAGGGGCTGACCGCCGTCGAGCGCGACCGCGTCGAGTTCATCGGCGAATCGACGGAGGAGCACCAGGAGCGCATCCTGCAAGCGCTGCGGCGGATCGCCGAGCGCCATCCCGGGAACAGGGACGTCCTCGTCGTCACGCACGGAGGCTCGATGCGGCGCGTCCAGACCGCCGCGCTCGGCATGGCGTTGCCGGTCGTCGAGAACTGCGGCCGTTGGCTGTGCGCGTGCGAGAGCGGCTCCTTTCGAGCACTAGACTGAAATCGGTGGAGGACTACACGAGCAAGTACAAGGGCGAGCAGGTCGAGGTCGCCCTCTTCGGCGGCGAGTACCAGGAAGGCGTGCTCACGGCGTACTGCTACGTCGACGAGGTGGCGCACATCGAGCTCAACGGCCACATACTCGTCCCACTCCAGAACATCGCGTCGCTCCACTGTTCGAGCCGCTGCGACGCGCCTCAGAACGAGGATTGGCCGCCGCGCGGCCTGCTCGAAGACGACGGGCAGGAAGACGGCGGCGGCGACGAGCGGTAGGCAGGCGCCGGTGTTCCTGGCGGCCCGCAACATCGTCAAGGCGTGGCTGCTCGTGCTGGCGCTCGCGGGCATCTTCGCGTTGATCGGCTGGCTGCTCGACGGCGTCCGCGGCCTGTCGATCTTCGTCTTCTGCGCGCTCCTCGTCGCGGCCGGCGCGTACTGGTCGTTCGACCGCGTGGCGCTCGGGATGATCGGCGCGCGCGAGCTGCCGGTCGGGGAGGCGCCGCTCCTCCACTCCACGGTCGAGCGACTCGCCGCCCGCGCCGGGATCGCGAAGCCGCGCCTCTACCTCGTCCCCGACGGGCTGCCGATCGCGGCGGCGACCGGGCGTGGGGTGCGCAGCTCGGCGCTCGCCGTGAGCACGGGCTGCATCGTCGCGTGCACACCCGCCGAGCTCGAGGGGGTGCTCGCACACGAGATCGCCCACGTGCGGCTCCACGACGTGCAGGTGCAGACGGCGGCATCCGTGGCAGCCGCCGTCATGCTCGAGACGAGCCGGATCGGCGGCTGGTTCGAGCGGGCCCTGCTCTTCGTGCTCGGTCCGGTGGCGGCGGCCTGCGTCCATCTGCTCGTCTCGCCGAGGCGCGAGTTCGCGGCGGATCGGTTCGCGGCGAAGCTCTGCGACTCACCGCACGGGCTCGCCGACGCGCTCTCGCGCCTCGAGCAGACCGCCGAGCTCGTCGAGTTCGAGGGCAGCCCGGCGACGGAGCCACTGTTCACGATCAACCCGTTCGCGGAGCGCGGGCTCGGCGCGCTGTTCGTCACGCACCCGCCCGTCGCGGAGCGAGTGCGCCGGCTGCGCGAACTCGATGCCGCCTGGCGCGACCGGGTTCACAGCGACGTCGCGGCATGAAAAAGGCCGCTCTCGCGGCCCTTTTCGAGGATAAATCGGCGGCGACCTACTCTCCCGGGAGGTTGCCCTCCGAGTACCATCGGCCCTGGCAGGCTTAACTTCTCTGTTCGGAATGGGAAGAGGTGTCTCCCTGCCGGTATGACCGCCGAACTGTCAAGGCTCGCGACCCGCGTACGCTCGCGGGAGCGGGCAATTAAGCCCAGCGCGGCACCTTCAAAACTCCATAGCGACTCTGACCGGCGTTCAAATCAAGACCTCGGGCAATTAGTACGGGTCCGCTGAACGCATTGCTGCGATTACACGTCCCGCCTATCAAGGTCGTGGTCTCCGACCGCCCTTACTCCCTCGAGGGGATGGGAGCTCTCATCTCGAGGT
>DASSVO010000058.1:0-51182 GCA_035706005.1 Gaiellaceae bacterium
GGCGGCCGTGCTCGAGTCGGTGCGCAAGACGTCGAAAGTCCTGGTCCTGCACGAGGACACGCGCAGCGGCGGCTTCGGCGGCGAGATCGCGGCGACGATCGCGGAGGAGGCGTTCGAGGACCTCGACGCGCCGGTGAAGCGACTGGCCGCTCCCGATACGCCGGTTCCGTTCTCGCCGCCACTGGAAAAGGCATTCATCCCGCAGGTCGAGGACGTCGTCGCCGGCCTGCGCGAGCTCGCGGAGTACTAGAGGGGGAGGGAATGGCCACCGAGACAGCTGTCGACGTCGTGATGCCGCAGATGGGCGTGTCCGTCTCGGAGGGGACGATCACGCGCTGGCTGAAGCAGGAGGGCGAGCAGGTCGAGGCCGACGAGCCGCTGCTCGAGATCTCCACCGACAAGGTCGACACCGAGGTGCCCAGCCCGGCCTCGGGGACGCTGACGCAGATCCTCGTGCAGGAAGGTGCGACCGTGGACGTCGGGACGAAGCTCGGCCAGATCGGCGGTACCGCCGACGGCGAGGCTCCTGCCCCAGCGGCCGAGCCCGAACCGGCTCCGGCCGAGCCCGAGCCGGCCCCGCCTGCGACCTCCAAGGCCGCGGCGGAGGCCGACGCCGCGTCACCCGCAGAGACTCCCGCTCCGACCGCACCGGAGCCGTCCGCAGCTCCTCCCGCCGCACCCCCGCCCACGGGGAACGGCAAGGCCTTCGTGTCCCCCGTCGTCGCGCGCATCGCCGGCGAGCACGGGATCGACCCTTCGCAGGTCCCCGGCACCGGCTCGGGCGGCCGGGTGACGAAGAAGGACATCCTCGCCTTCGTCGAGTCCGGCGCGCAGCGGGCCCCGCAGCAGCCGCAGCCCGAAGCTCCCGCACCGGAGTCGGCGGCGGCACAGACGCAGGCTCCGGCTCCGGCGCCGCCGGCCCAGGCACCGCCTCCTCCGCCCAAGCCGCCCGCTCCGGCGCCGGTCGCGGCCGGCGAGACGCTGCCAGGCGAGACGCTCGAGCCGATCACCGCGATGCGGCGCGGCATCGCCGAGCACATGCGGCGCTCCCTCGACACCTCCGCCCACGTCACGAGCGCGATCGAGGTCGACTTCTCGCGCGTCGTGTCTGTCCGCGAGCAGCTGAAGAAGGAGTACCAGGCCGCCTACGGCGTCAACCCGACCTACCTCGCCTTCGTCGCGAAGGCATCAGTCGAGACGCTGCGCGACTACCCGTACGTCAATGCCGAGATGCGCGGCGACTCGATCGTCACGCGCAGCTTCGTCAACCTCGGCATCGCCGTCGAGCTTGCCGAGGGAAAGGGCCTGATCGTCCCCGTCATCCGCAACGCCGAGGGCCTGAACCTGCTCGGGCTCGCCCGGGGCATCTCCGAGATCGCGGCGAAGGCGCGCAACAAGCAGCTCGTGCCCGACGACGTCCAGGGTGGCACGTTCACGATCACCAACCCGGGCGGGTACGGCACGTTCCACGGCACGCCCGTGATCAGCCAGCCGCAGTCGGCGATCCTCGGCACGTACGCGCTCGTGAAGCGGCCGTGGGTCGTAGAGGACGAGCTCGGCCAGGATGTGATTGCGATCCGGCCGCTGATGAACATCACGCTCACGTACGACCACCGCCTCGTCGACGGCGCCTACGCGGGCCGGTTCCTGCGCGACCTGCGCCAACGGCTCGAGGGCTGGGAGGGCGACGGCGAGTAACGGCGCCCCGCAGCGGCTCGTCCCGTTCCTCGGCTACGAGGACGCGGCCGCGGCGATCGACTGGCTCTGCGCGGCGTTCGGCGCAACGGAGGACCGCGACTCGCGCTCCGTGGACGCCAACGGGACGGTCCTGCACGCAGAGCTCGACATCGAGGGTTCGACGGTCTTCCTCTCGACACCCGAGGGATACGTCGCCTCGCGCAGGCATCGGGACAGCTGTGAGATCGAGCGGCGGACGCATGAGAACCCGTGGGTGATCGACGGCCTGTTCGTCGAGGTGGCCGACGTCGACGCGCACCACGGGCGGGCGGCGGCCTCCGGCGCGACGATCCTGCGCGAGCTCGACGAGCCCGGCATCGGCTACCGCATCTACACGGCGGAGGACCTCGAGGGCCACCGCTGGATGTTCGGCCAGCGGCTCTAGGCGACAGCGGCGAGCACGCCGGTGAGCGGCGGCGGGAGCTCGTCGGGCTCGAGCTGCCCGATGAGGAGCGGCGGATAGCGGATCGCGCGCTGGTCGGAGGCCTGGAACCAGCGGCGAAGCTGCGCCTCGGCCGGGCGGCCACGCCAGGCCGGCTGGTTCTGGAAGGTGCGGAACGTCCGGAGATCGGCGTGCGCCGCGAGCACCTCCTCGACCCGCGGCGCGCCGAGCGCTCGGATCAGCTCGTCCTCGAGATCGACGACGCAGACGTAGGTGGCGTCGCCCAGCACCCGACGAAACCAGCGCTCTTCGGCGGCGTCGCAGAGGCCGGCGACTCTCCGGCCCTCGTACTGCGAGAACGCGCGGCGAATCGCCTGCGCGCCCCCGATCGGGACGATCTCGACCTCCTCGGCGGCGAGGTCGAGCCCGAGCTTCGCCGCGACCGCCTCGAGCGCGATCCGGTCGGTGACTCCTTCCACCAGGATCACGGCCATGTCCGGACGCTAGCCTGACGCCGTGGCGACCGGCGGCTATCTCTTCCAGCTCGCCCAGGTGCCGTACCTCGAGGCCTGGGAGCTGCAGCGTGCGCTCGCAGGCGCGGTGTCGCAGGGCGCGATCCCCGACACGGTCATCCTGCTCGAGCACCCGCCAGTCGTGACGCTCGGGCGGCGCACGGACGAGAGCGCGGAGCTGCACGTCCCCGAGGGCACACAGGTCGAGGTTGTCGAGACCGACCGCGGCGGGAAATCCACCTATCACGGGCCCGGTCAGCTCGTCTGCTACCCGATCCTCGACCTGAGGCGGCACGGCCGCGACGTGAAGCAGTACGTCCGCAACCTCGAGGAGGCGCTGATCCGCACGCTCGAGCCGCTGGGGGTGGAGGGCACGCGCCTCGAGGGGCTGACGGGCGTCTGGCTGGCGAGCCCGCCCCGGAAGATCGCCTCGATCGGCGTCCACGTCTCGCGCTGGGTGACGACGCACGGCTACGCGCTCAACGTGGACCTCGATCCCGCCCCGTTCACTGACTGGATCACGGCGTGCGGCCTCGAGGACGCGGCCTTTACGACGATCGCGCGCGAGCTCGGGCGGCCGGCCGCCGTCGACGAGGTGCGCCCGCACGCAGTTGCGGCGCTCGAGAGCGTCTTCGGGCTCGAGCTCGAGGAGCTGCCCGCGGAGGACGGCGCCGGCCTCTGGCCGCAGCCGCTCCACGCGCAGCTCGCGACGGCCCGCTAGCTCGGTAGCCAGTCCTCGCGGAACTCGCCGGGCTGTCGCGCCGGGAAGCGCGCGTACGCGACCCTGGGGTCGGTCGTCTCCTCCTCGGCGCTCGCGTCGTGCTTCATCGCAAGCTCCGAATACGGGTAGCCGCCCCAGTCGTCCCCGACGGAGTCGATCCGCGCGCCGAGCGCGAGGATCGCCGACGGCCCGGGGCCGGCGCCGACGATCGTGTGGGAGACGTTCGGCGGACAGTGGAAGAAGTCCCATTGCCGGAGGGGGCGCTCCTCGTTCTCGACGATGAGCAGCGCCTCGCCGGAGAGGATGAGGAAGTCCTCCTGGTCCGCCTCCCAGTGGTACATCGACATCGGCTGGCCGGGCCCGAGCACGAAGAGGTTGACGCCGATCTGCGCGTCGTCGTCATCGACGAGGTCGGTGACGAAGCCGCGCGGCCCTCGATCCGCCCACTGCATGTCCCGGATGTTCCGGACGAACCAGCTCACGCCGGAAATCTACGCACGCAGCCCGTCGAGGATGACGGCGAGGTAGCGCCGCCACTGTCCCTCGGGTGAGCTGATCAGGGCCCCCCGCACGAGCAGTTGCACGTCCGCCGGCCTGACGTCCCGGCGCACCGCACCGGCGCTCTGGGCGCGCGAGACGATCTCGTCCGCGAGGCCCTGGAGCTCCGCGGCGCCGGGCTTCTCGCCGCAGTGCACGACGCATTTGTGCAGGCCCGGCGTCCGCATGTTCAGCTCGGCGACCTTGCGGACGAAGTCGAAGAACGCCTCGCCGGGGTCGTCGGACGCGAGCGCCTCCCCGGCCATCTCCTGCATCTGCGCGACGTGGCGCTCGATGACGGCGAACATGAGGTCGTCCTTCGTCGGGAAGCGCCGGAAGACCGTCCCGTGGCCCACCCCCGCCAGCCGCGCGATCTCGTCGATGCTGGCGTCGGGGCCCGACGCGGCGAACACATCCGTTGCCGCGTCGAGCACCCGCTCGAGATTTCGTCGTGCGTCTGCGCGCAGCTCGGTCATCAGGCCGGGACCGGCTCGGCCTCGGCTGCCGCCTCGATCGCGGCGACGTCGCGCTTGCGCAGGAGCGCCACCAAGACGACGAGCGCCAGGCCGACGAGGACGCCCGCGCCGGCGAACGCGTAGTGGAAGCCGTGCACCTGGCCGGCCGCCCCACCGCTCGTATGGCTCGCCGCAATCGTCGACAGGATCGCGAGGCCGAGCGCCCCGCCGACCTGCTGCGACGTGTTGAAGAGCCCGGAAGCGAGTCCCTGGTCCTCGTCCTCGAGACCGGTCGTCGCGACAAGCGTGAGCGGCATGAAGATGGCGCCCATCCCGAGCGAGCCGATGATCATCCCCGGCAGGACGTCGGTCGCGTAGGAGCCGCCGGCCGGCATCCGGGCGAACAGGACCATCCCGATGACCGTCAGCACCATGCCGACCGCCGCGACAGGCCTGACGCCCAGGCGCGGCGCGAGGCTCGAGGCGAGGCCCGCCGAGAGCATGACCCCGGCCGTGAACGGCAGGAACGCGACTCCGGCCTTGAGCGGTCCGAAGCCGAGGATGTTCTGGATGTAGAGCGAGTTGAAGAAGAACATCGCGAACATCCCGGAGAACGCGAGGAACATGGCCACGTTCGCGGTGAGGAGCGAGCGGACGCGGAAGATCGAGAGCCGAACGAGCGGCTCCGACGAGCGCTGCTCGATGAGCACGAAGGCCGTGAGGAGCACCGCGGCGACGATGAACGAGACGATCGTCTGCCCGGAGCCCCAGCCGTGCGAGGCCGAGTGGACGAGCCCGTAGACAAGGACCATCAGCCCGCCGGTGACGCTGATCGCGCCGGCGAGGTCGTAGCCCTGGTGCACGTTCTCGTCCCTCGACTCGGGGACGATCCGCAGCGCGGCGAGGAAGGTGAGGATGCCGACCGGCACGTTCACGAAGAAGATCCAGCGCCACGACAGCGACTGCGTGAGCGCACCGCCGAGCACGAGGCCGACGGCGGAGCCGCCGATGGCGATCGCAGCCCACACGCCGAGAGCCCTGGCGCGCTCCTTCCCCTCCGCGAACGTCGTCGAGATGATCGAGAGCGCTGCCGGCGAGATGAGCGCGGCACCGAGCCCCTGCAGGGCGCGGAAGCCGACGAGCTCTCCGGAGCTCGTCGCGATCCCGTCGAGCAACGAGGCGCCAGTGAATACGACGAGCCCGATGAGGAAGAGCCTCTTCCGTCCCAGGAGGTCACCGGCACGCCCGCCCAGCAGCAGGAAGCCGGCGAAGACCAGCGTGTACGCGTTGATCACCCACTGCAGGCTCGCTTCGTTCTTGAAGCCGAGCGAAGACTGGATGTGCGGCAGGGCGACATTCACGATCGTCGCGTCGAGGACGACCATGAACTGCGCGAGGCAGATGATCACGAGTACGACCCATGGGTTCGTGGAATGGCGGCTCATTCAGCTCCTTCAGTAAGCGGACTCTTCAGTCCGTTTCAGGCTAGCAGCGGTCGGTGTCCCTACGCCACCTAGACTGGAACGCGGCCATGAACTCATCGCTTCCCGTCGCCGACCGGCCTCGCAGGCCCGAATGGATGAAGGTGCGTGCACCGTCGAAGGACGGCGCGTACTTCGACGTCCAGAAGCTCGTGCACGGGCTCTCGCTGCACACGATCTGCGAGGAGGCGCGGTGTCCGAACATCTCGGAGTGCTGGGGCCGCGGCACCGCGACCTTCCAGATCCTCGGCGACACGTGCACCCGCGCCTGCCGCTACTGCTACGTCCACTCCGGCAAGCCCGAGGCGCCGCCCGACCCGCTCGAGCCCTTGCGGCTCGCGCAGGCCGCGGCCCAGATGCAGCTCAAGCACGTCGTCGTCACCTCGGTCGATCGCGACGACGTCCCCGACCGCGGCGCCGGCCACTACGCGGCGACGATCCGTGCGCTCAAGGCGAAGCTGCCCGAGGCGTCGGTGGAGGTGCTGACCCCCGACTTCCTCGGCGTGGAGGAGGAAGCACTGCAGACGGTGCTCGGGGCGCGGCCCGACGTGTTCAACCACAACATCGAGACCGTGCGTCGGCTGCACGCCCGCATGCGCGGCGCGAAGGCGAGCTACGAGGGCGCGTTGTGGCTGCTGCGCCGGGCCAAGGAGATCGCGGACTTCCCCGTGCTGACGAAGTCCGGGATCATCGTCGGCCTCGGCGAGACGAACGACGAGGTCGTCGAGACGATGCGCGACCTGCGGACGAACGGGGTCGACGTCGTCACGATCGGCCAGTACCTGCAGCCGAGCGCGAAGCATGCGCCGATCGACCGCTGGGTTCACCCCGACGAGTTCCGTTGGTTCCGCGAGCAGGGCGAGGCGCTCGGCTTCGGATCGGTGTTCTCCGGGCCGCTCGTCCGCTCGAGCTATCGCGCCGACGAGCAGAAGCACGCAGCGACCACGGGTCGCGGCGCCGTGGCCTACTGAGTAGAGAAAGGGCCGCCCGGAGGCGGCCCTTCTCCACTGCTTGCTGCCTCGTCTCCTAGGAGCCGAAGAAGCTGTACGTCCTCTGGATGAGGTCGGACTTGTCAGACGCCGTTCCGTACGCCTCGAACGGGAAGGCGAGGAAGACGATCTTGTAGCTTCCGGCCCCGTTGTCGTACGTCAACGCGTCCGGAGCAGCCGTCCCGGTCGCGGTGCCGTCGTCCATGAAGGCGGCCGAGGCCCCGTTGACCGGCGTGATCTCGTCCTCGAAGGTCGCACCGAGAATGGTGTGATCGAGCGGGATGCTGCCGATCCCGTTGGTGACGGGATTGCCCGAGACACCGGTGACGGTGTTCGTCTTCTTGTCGTTCTGCGTCTCCGTCCCGTCCCACGAGAGGTGGACGTAGTCGGAGAAGAACGATGCCTGGCCGGCTGCCTGGTCGAGGATGTCCTGACCCGACATCAGCAGATGACCGCCGGCGTCGAGGAAGTTCTCCAGCTCCGGCTCGTACGGACCGATCGGATCCGGATAGCTGTTCCCCGTGTACCAGACCACGCTCTTGAAGTCCATCAGGAACGCCTGCGGAAGCGTCGCTCCGTCGGACTTCAGATCCCAGACCTCGAACGGGACACCCGCCGCCGTCAGCGCGTCGGTGTAGTACGACTGGGTGTCGGGTGCGTTGCCGTCCTCGTCGACGAGCAGCGTGTCGTTCGGACCGACGCCGATCGTCGTCACGGTTCCGCTCGCGGAGACCGTGGAGTCAGCCTCCGAGGTCGCCGTCACCGAGGCGACGCTCTTCCCGGTCGTTCCACTGTCGATGTGGACACGGACGCAGACGTCCACCGAATCCCCGGACGCCACCGGCACCGTGTTCGCCGGCGTCGTGCACGTCGAGTCGAGGAAGCTCACCGTGAAGCCCGCGGACGAGCCGGACGACGCCAGGTCATAGGTGTCGTCCTGGAAGCCACCGTTCGTCAGCGTCACGTGATAGTCGACGTCGGTCGGTCCCACGCCGCCGTTCGACTGCGTCGCCGGAGCGAGGCTCACGGCGTGCGGAGCCGACAGCCCCAGGATGAGCGGAGAGCCCGTCGCCCCGACTCCCTGGTCGGAGGTGACGGTGACGCCGTCGTTGACAAGCGTCGTCGTGCCCGCCGGGAGCGGGTTGCTCACGGTGACCGAGAGGTGCACCTGAGCGCTCCCACCGGCCGGAGCCGTCAGGTTGTGCCAGGTCACCGTGCCTCCGGACAGCGTGCCGCCTTGATCAGCAGAGACGAACGTCGTGTTGGCGGGGACCGGATCGGTGATCGTGACGCCGGTCGCGTCCGCGTTGCCGATGTTCTTCACCGTCAGCGTGTACTCCATCGTGCTGCCGGGTCCGACCGGCTTGCTCTCAGACGTGATCTCGGCGAAGGCTGGAACCGACAGGGTGTCGTTCAGCTCCCACGCGGAACGTCCGTACGTGCCGGCCGCGAGCGTGCGCACGCCCGGCTGCGACGGGTCGAGGTTGAGCTGCCAGACCGAGACGGCCGGGAGGCCGGTGCCGAGCTGGCCCCACGTCGATCCACCGTTGTACGTGACGAAGTTCCCCACGTCGGTCGCGATGTAGAGCGTGTCCGGATAGGACGGATCGAGGACGACCGAGTTGACGGGCGTGTCCGGGAGGTTCCCGGAGATGTTCGTCCACTTCTGGCCGCCGTTCGTCGTCTTGAACACGTGGCCCGGCCGGCCGACCGTGCCCGCGTTGAAGCCGGCGAGTCCGAGATAGGCGATCCGGTAGTTGCTCCGGTCGACCGCGATGCTCGAGACGGGGCGCTGCGGCAGGTTGCCCGTGACGTCCGTCCAGGTCGGGCTGTCGCTCGTCTGAGCGTTCGGGCTGACGTGGACGAGGCCCTCTTCCGAGCCGGCGTAGACCGCGTCGCCACCACCGATGCCGATGGCGGAGATGGTGCAGCCACGGCCACCGTTCGGTGCGGCTCCCGTGCAGCCCGTCGTCAGGTCGCCGCTGATCGGCTTCCAGTGGACGTCAGCCGAGGCCTCCGCCTTCGCGTTGTCCGTGCGGTACATGCGATACGTACCGAGGAACAGCTGGTTCGTGTTGTCCGGGTTCATGACCCAGGGGGTGTAGAACTCGGAGCGGTCGTTGAGGTTGATGCCGTTGCGGATGTACTGGTTGCTGAAGAAGCACCACCCCGCAGGCACGCACGAGTCACGGTAGGGCGAGATGCCGTAATACGTGCCGTAGACGTAGTTCGAGTCGGTCGGATCGACCAGCACCTGGCCGCCGTCGCCGCTGAACAGGTCGAACCAGCTATTGGCCGGAGTCGAGCCCAGGTCGGTCCCGAAGGTGTGCTCGGTGCCGTTGTCCTGGCTTCCGCCCCAGATCCAGGACGGCTCCGTCGGATTGGTGGAGATGCTCGTGAACGTCTGCGTCGAGAGCGACCGGTTGAGGTCCTGCCAGTCGACCGCGTTGAGCGGGTCCGACGCGTTGAGACGACCACCCAGGTCCGGGCTGTACCAGACGCCGCCGTCCGAGCCGATCATCACGTGCTGCGTGTTCGACGGGTCGTAGGCGAGTGCATGGAAGTCCGGATGCTGGTCGTAGCCGAGGTTCCGCCACGTCTGACCGCCGTCGGTCGAGCGGAAGATCCCGCCGGCGCCGTGGCTGTAGTCGTAGACGCCCGCGACGAACAGAGTGTCCGGATTGGTCGGATCGGCCTCGACGACGTTGTCGTAGTAGCACTGCGTCGCGCAGTAGCCGGACGGGTTCTCCTTGTTGAAGGTCCCGCTCGGATCCGGCTGGGTGATCTGATTCCAGCTGGAGCCGCCGTTGGTCGACTTGAAGACCTCCGACTGGTTGTACGTCTTCCCATCCGCGCTGTACCAGTCGAAGCCGGCGTAGAGCGTCGCCTGCGCCTGACCGGCGGGATGCGAGAGCGAGATCGAGAAGCGGGTCGGCACGAGCGTGTAGTTCGCGTCCGTGGGCAGCCCGTTCATGATCTTCTTCCAGCTGGCTCCGTTGTTGGTGCTCTTGTAGATCCCGTCACCCCAGAACGTCGCGTACAGATCGCCGTTCTGCGGGTCGAGCTCCAGATCCGTGGTGCCGTTGGTGCCCTGAGGAGCCTGCTTCAGCAGCGACCAGGTCGCGCCGCCGTCGGTGGACTCCCAGACGCCGAAGCGGGAGTGCTGCACCGGGGAGGTGCGATGGTTGCCGCCGCGGCCGCGCAGAGTTGCGAGGTAGAGATGATTGGCGTTGCTCGGATCGACGACGATCCGCGAGATGGATACGCCGTAGAAGTAGTCGCCCGAGACGTGGCTCCAGCTGTTGCCGCCGTCGGTCGACTTGAGGACGCCGTTGCCGAAGTAGCTGTCGCCCGACAGCGCGCCCTCGCCGGTCCCCGCATAGACGACGTTGTCGTCCGACGGAGCGACGGCCAGCGCTCCGATGTGCATCGAAGGCATGTTGTCGGTCTTGGGCACCCACTTCGTGCCGTCCCAGACCCAGATGCCGCCGCCGGCGGCTCCCAGGATCCGCGTGCCGTCCTGGCGGATCGCCAGCGCGCCGATCCGGCCGCTGACCCGGATGGTGCGGCCCGAGTCACGCGTGGGCTGGTTCAGGCCGGTCGGGCCGATCAGGGACCACGCGTCGGCGAACGTCGTCGGTGTGTTGGCCAACGCGCTGGCCCGATGGCCCATCTTCTTGGCGTGGATCATCGCCGCGGCCCGCAGAGCGCCCGCCTTCGACATGTCGAGCGGCGTCGAGCCGGCGGTGCGCCGATCGCTGAAGTACTGATCGCGCTGCGAGATCAGGTTTCCTTCGTTGTCGGCTTCCTCGCCTTGGTCGGCGAGCGGTTCCTTGCCGAATTCTTTGCTGACCAGGGGCTTGACCCCGGCCTTGTGGGTCGGCGAGCCTCCGAGGACTGCGAAGGCTGTTCCGCCGCCGATCGCTGCGAAGGCCGCAAGGCCGAGCACGGCGATCAACCAACGCGGACGTCCCTCCAACGTTCTGATCACCCTCGCTTTGGCGGCCCGGGCCGCCGAGGCGAGGGTAGGCAAGCCAGGCTTGCGATGGCTCATCTAGGTAATCCCCCTTCTCGCTTCGTGGTCAGATACCAGAGCGGCAGGCGGCAGAGTTTCACATCCTCGGATGGTTCGCAACCGCCAACGTGACCGCCGGCACGAGCTCGACGAGGCGCGTGGCGGCCCGTCCGGGTCGCATTCGATACCCTCGACCGATGATGCGAGCGGCGGTGATCGCCATCGCTGCGGCTGTGTTCGCCGTCTCGGGCGCCGCGGCACGGACCTCCGGACCGAACGTGCGTGGCGTGCTCGACCGGAGCGGAGCAGGGTCGTCGCCCTGCTTCCCGGGCGAGCCCTGTGATCCGATTCCGGTCGGCAGATACGTCGTCTTCTCCCGCGAGCATCGGAAGCCGGTGCGGACGAGAGTCCGGCCCAACGGATCCTTCGCGGTCCGACTCGCACCCGGGCGGTACCGGATCTCACTCGCACCGGCGCCGCTATCGGGCCATGTGTCGCCGACGAGAGTGCAGGCGCCTCGCGACGGGGTCAGGCGCCTGAGACTCGAGATCCAGGGCTGAGCACAAAGAGAGAGGGTCGTGCTAGCCGTGTGGCCGGGCCATTCGGCGGTAGTCGAGCGCCTCGTCGAGCACGGATTCCTCGACACCCTTCTCCCGCGCGACCTCGCGCAATGAGCGGCCGGAGGCGGCCGCCTCCTGGACGATCTCGGTCGCCCGGTCGTAGCCGATGTAGGGGTTGAGCGCCGTCGCGGCCGAGAGTGTCAGCTCCGCGTAGCGCTCACAGTTCTCGCGGTTCGCCTCGATCCCGTCCACACACTTCTCGGCGAAGAGCCGGCAGGCACTCGCGAGCAGCTTCACCGAGTCGAGGATGTTGCGCGCGAGGAGCGGCACGAAGACGTTGAGCTCGAAGTGCCCCTGCATGCCGCCGATCGCGATCGCCGCGTCGTTGCCGATCACCTGCGCGGCGACCTGCGTCACGACCTCCGGCATCACCGGGTTGACCTTGCCGGGCATGATCGAGCTGCCTTTCTGGAGCTCCGGCAGCGCGATCTCGGCGAGGCCGGCGCGTGGGCCCGAGCCGAGGAAGCGGATGTCGTTCGCGACCTTCGTGAGCGAGACCGCCACGGTCTTCAGCGCGCCGGATGCCTCGACGATGCCGTCGCGCGCGGCCTGCGCCTCGAACGGATCGGCCGGCGACGAGATCTCGAGCCCCGTCTCGTGCGCGAGCAGCTCACGGACGCGTGCGGCGAACTCCGGATGCGTGTTGAGCCCGGTGCCGGTGGCGGTGCCGCCCAGCGGGATCTGGCCCAGCCTCGGCAGCGCGTCCCGGACGCGCTCGACGCCCTGTCGTACCTGCGCGGCGTAGCCCGCGAACTCCTGGCCGAGCATGACGGGGACGGCGTCCATCCAGTGCGTTCGCCCGGACTTGACGACGTCGTCGAACTCCCGCGCCTTGGCCTCGAGCGCAGCGCCGAGCTGTTCCATGGCCGGCAGCAGGTCGTTGGAGATCTCGTCGAGGGCCGCGAGGTGGACGGCCGACGGGAACACGTCGTTCGACGACTGGCCCATGTTGACGTCGTCGTTGGGATGGACGTCCTCTCCCGCGAGGGTCGCGATCACCTCGTTCGCGTTCATGTTCGACGAGGTGCCCGAGCCGGTCTGGAAGACGTCGATCGGGAACTGGTCGTCCAGCTCACCGACGACGATGCGCGCGGCCGCCGCCGCAATCCGCTCGGCCTTGTCCGCGTCGAGCAGTCCGAGCTCGGCGTTGGCGCGCGCAGCGGCACCCTTGATCCGGCCGAGCCAGCGCGCAACGGGCGCCGGAATCGGCTCGCCGGACACGGGGAAGTTCGCGACGGCTTTCGTGGTCTCGCCTCCCCAGAGCTCTTGCCGCTCCTCGGCCTTCGCCATCGAGGCGAGTGTAGGGAAGCGCGGGTGTGTGCCGCCGGGCTACGCGACCGACGGGAGGCGACGCTCGGCGCGCCGGCGCCTTCGCGACGTGCGGCGAGTCGACTCCGTCACCTCGAGCACGGGCGCCCAGCCGAGGTAGCCGCACTCGGGGCACTCCGGCGACTCGAAGTGGTTGAAGCGGTCACGCTGCGCCACACGGGTGGTGCGGCACTGGAGACATTCGACGACAAGGGGCTCCACTCAGGGTCCATCGGCTCGTAGGAGCGAGTCGAAGTCCCCCGATCGGGGGGAGGCGGCCGCGACTCGAACAGTCGCGGCCGCCTGCGATTTGCTCAGCCGACGGCCGTCAGCCAGCCGGAGTTCGGGCTGCCGAGACCGGTGACGTCGTCCCAGCCGCTCCCGATCGTGAGGCTCGAGTCCTGGTTGAAGGTCCGGACCGAGGCCACGGTGCCGTTCGAGTCGTCGAGGCTGTTCACGTAGTCGACGCGGACGTTCCCGGCATCGGGAGGCGTACCGGCGACGTCGGTGAAGGCACCCTGGTGCGCGTAGATCGTCGGGTTGAGCAGCCCGACACCGCCTCCGGCGTGCTGGAACGCCAGCGCCGTCATGCCGGCGAAGAGCGGCGAGGCAAGACTCGTCCCGCCGATCCGGTACTGGCCGTAGTGGACGCCCTCCGGGAAGGTCTGCGTCTCACCGACGAGCATCCCGGTCGTCGGGTCGGCATCCATCGCGACATCGGGGACCCCGCGCGCGTCGCCCGCCACGGTGCCGTTCTGGTAGTCCGGCTGCGCGAAGATCGACTCGCCGCCGCCGGAGCCGTAGAGGAAGCCGAGCGGGTTCCACGACGTCCCGTCGGACGAGAGGCTGTACTTCTCGGTCCCCCAGCCCGTCTCCCACGCCAGAGCGCCGCTCGAGTCGATCGCAGTCGACGTGCCGCCGACGGCGGTCGCGTACGGGTCGGAGGTCGGGTAGTCGGTCTGGACGATTCCGCTCGTCGCATTCTCGTCACCGTCGTCGCCCGAGGAGAACATGTACGTGATCCCCTCCGCAGCGCCCTGCAGGAAGGCCTGCTCGTAGGCGGCGATCGTGGCGGGCTTCTCCACGGACTGGAGGTCGCCCCAGGAGTTGGTGACGATCTGCGCCACGTCCTCGTCGTTGATCTTGGCGAACGTGTCGAGGAAGTCGTCGTCGTAGCAGCTCGCCGACGCGTAGTAGCGGATGTTCGCGCCCTGCGCCATAGCGTGGACAGCCTCTACGTCGAGGGTCTCCTCGCCGTACCACCCGTTGGCCCCGCACTTGCCGAGATGCGTGTAGCCCGCCGGGGTGCTCTGCAGGAGCTGACCGCTCGAGTAGGAGCGATCGCCGTTCTGCTGCGCGTACGTGCTCGCGTCGGAGGCGATGTTCGGCGAGGCGTACGCGTCGGTGATCGCGACGGTCACGCCGCTGCCGTCGAGGGTGGTCGGCCCTTCGTACGCGGAGCGGAACTGCGAGCCCACGTAGCCGCACGGCGCGTAGGGAAGCGTCTTCCCGTCGAACGCCGGCAAGGTCGTCGCCATCTTCTCGCCGTAGTACGTCGAGCACGGCGGGGCGTTCCTGAATCCCGGCTCCGGCGGCTTCGGCGGGCTCGCCGGCCGGACGATGCTCGGCGTCGTGTCGATTCCGGAGACTGCAAGCACCGCGCCCGCAACGTTGGCCGGCGCGCTCAGCGCCGTGGTCGGCGCCTGCACCGTCGTCCCGTCGTGGCTGTAGCGGTCGATCTGGACACCGAAGGCGGCCTCGGCCGCCGCGACCTTGCCGGTGACCTCGACGTAGCGGTTGTGCTGCTCGACCGACGTCACGTGCAGGCCGGCGCCCGTCAGCCACGACTCGACGGCCGAAACCGTGCCGGCGGTGGTGCCGAAGCGCTGGAAATACTGGCTCGGCGTGAGGAAGTGGCGGTATTGCGCGTTTCCGCGAGTCGACACGGCCAGCGCGAACTGCTGGAGCTGTGCCATGCCGCCGTTCGGCGTCAGGTAGACCCGCGCGTCGACCGGCGCACCCGGAGCCGCGTGGCCGAGATTCTTGGCGTGTGCCTGCCACGCAGGTTGCGTGTTCGGGATCGCCTGGCGCCCGGATGCGGCCTGCGCAGACCCGAGCGTGCCCGCGACGAGGGCGGCGATTCCTGCCACGGTGAGCGCCGGGACGGCGACCCGCGTGCGTGTGAGCCTGATTCTCAAGGTGAAACCCCCTTCTTCTCTTCCGCAGTGGTAAGAGCAGGCGGAGTGTAGGTCGTTTACGACCGGCTTGCGATGCGTTCCGCGGCGGCGAGGAGCTCGTCCCAGGAACAGAGCTTCACGCGTGGCCGGCCGCCCTTCTCGCCCGCGGCGCGCTCGACCTCGTCGATCGCCGTCCAGCCGTCGTACTCGACCACGCGGACGTCGCGCTCCGCGAGCAGCCCGTCGACGGCGGCCGCGGTCGCGTCCGGCTTCGGCTCCAGCCTGCCGGCCGCGGCGTCTGCGAGCAGGACCTCGACCGTCTCGGTCGCGTCCTTCTTGTTCGTGCCGATCACGCCGGTCGGGCCGCGCTTGATCCAGCCGGCGCAGTAGACGCCCGGCTCCACCCGTCCGCCCTCGTTCGGGATCGTGCCGCTCCTGGCGTCGAAGACGACGCCCGGAAGCTCGACGCCGTGGTAGCCGACGCTGCGGAAGACGAGCCCGCACGGCACGGTCTCGCGCTCCTCCGTCGGTACGGCCCGCTCGTTCTCGTCGAGCTCGTTGCGCACGAGCTCGATGCCCTCCACCCGCTCCTCGCCGAGGATCGCCACCGGCGAATGGAAGAAGCGGAAGACGACGCGGCGCAGCTTGCCCTGCGGCTCCCGCGCCGCGAAGTCCCGCAGGACCGCGAGATTGCGCTCGCTGTTCGTGTCCCTGGCCTCGGCGCCTTCGAGATCGGCCGGGTCGACGACAACGTCCGCGCCGGCGAGCTCGCCCATCTCCTGCAGCTCGGGCGTGGTGAACGATGCCTGCGCCGGGCCGCGGCGCCCGACGAGGACGATCTCGCGCAGCGACGAGCTCGCGATCGCCGCGATCGAGGCATCGGTTGCGTCCGTCGGTGCGAGCTCCTCCTGCGTGAGCGCAAGCATCCGCGCCACGTCGAGCGCCACGTTCCCGTTCCCGATCACGACCGCGCGCTCGACCGAGAGGTCGAAGTCGAGCTGCTGGTAGTCGGGATGGCCGTTGTACCAAGCGACGAGCTCGGTGGCCGCCCACGAGCCGGGCAGCTCCTCGCCCGGGATTCCGAGCCGGCGGTCGGTCTGCGCGCCGACCGCATAGATGACCGCGTCGTAGAGGCGCACGAGGTCGGCGTGGTGGAGGTCGCGACCGACCTCGACGTTGCCGAGAAAGCGGAACCCCGGCTGGCCTGCGATCCGCTCGAACGCACGCGAGACCGTCTTCAGCTTCGGGTGATCGGGGGCGACACCGAGGCGGACGAGCCCCCACGGCGTCGGCAGCCGCTCGAACATGTCGACCTCGGCCGGCGGATCGGCGGAGAGGAGCGCCCCCGCGGCATAGAAGCCCGCCGGTCCCGATCCGACGACGGCAACACGCATGTCGGCGACTCTAGTTGCCGGGCTAGTCGTGCTTGCCCGGATACCGGTCTTCGAGCGTGATCATCACGCGGCGCAGGAGCCCGTTGAGCTGCTCCTTCTCGCTGTCGCTCAGTGCCTCCGCGAGCAGTACCTCCTTCTGCGCCTGGATGCCCATCGCCTGCTGATGCTTCTTCAGGCCCTCTTCCGTCAGCTCGACCAGCACACTCCGGCGGTCCTCCGGATCGCGCAGGCGGCGCACGAGACCCTCCTTCTCCAGCGCGTCGAGGCGGCTCGTCATGGCGCCGCTCGTCAGCTCCGCGCGACGCGCGAGCTTGCCGGCCTTCCGGCGGTACGGCTCGCCGGCCCAGTGCAGCGCCGTGAGCACGTGCCAGTCGCTGAGCGTGAGGCCGAGCTGGTCGAGCGTCTCCTCGTGCATCCACTTGATGCGCCGGTGGATGCCGCCGATGCGGTCGACGATCCCTTCGACCGTGAGGTCGAGGTCGGACGGCAGATCGGCGCTGATCTCCTCGAGGAAGTGGTCGACGTGGTCCCGCTCGGCGGTCTTCCTCGGTCTGGGCACAGGCGAAGTGTTCATGAAATTTCTCTTGACGTCAAGATAGCTCGCCTGTTAGTTTCTCGATATCAAGATACTCGACATCAAGGGAGGGGATGGCTCACGTATCCGCAAGACCCGTATTTCGCCCTACTCATCCATGAGGAGCGCGTCGCGCGGCTCCGTACCGAGGCGCTCCAGACACGACTTTCGAGGAGGACGCCGTGGCAACCACAGAGACGTCTTACCGCGTTCTTTCGCTTCCCCGGGAAGGCCGCGAGGGTGACGGCGAGAAGGTCTTCATCCGCCTCCGCCGCACGCTAGACATCGGAGCCTTCGGGGCCGGTGCGATCTATCAGGCGAAGGCTGGCGAAGAGCTCGTCAACGAGCACGACGAGCTCGGCCCCGGCGCGGACGGCCAGGAGGAGCTGTACGTCGTCGTCCAGGGAAGCGCCACGTTCACGCTCGACGGCGAGGACGTCGACGCGCCGCAGGGCACCGTCGTCTTCGTCCAGCCCGGAACGATGCGGAAGGCGGTCGCGACGAGGGACGAGACGATCGTGCTCGCCGTCGGCGGCCGGCGCGGCAAGGCGTACCGGCTGCCGCCGGGCGCGGAGCTCTACGACTTCTTCGAGCACTACAACGCGCAGGACTACGAGGGCGCCCTCGCCGCGTGCCGCGTCGTCCTCGAGAAGTACCCCGGGAACGCGTTGATCCTCTACAACGTCGCCTGCATGGAGAGCATGCTCGGGCGCGCCGACGAGGCGCTCGACACGCTCCGTGTCGCGGTCGACGCGTGGCCGAAGTTCAAGGAGAACGCAAGCAAGGACGACGACTTCGCGCCGCTGCGCGAGGATCCGCGCTTCGTCGAGCTGGTGGCCTAGCGCGTCGCCGGACCGTGGGCTCGGGCGGCACCTGCGTGCCCGCCCGGGCCTCGCTTCAGGCGATCAGTGACTGCAGCCGGAGCCGCAGGCCGGGCCGTCGTCGGCCGGCGTCTCACCTTCGGCCACCTGGAACGAGTGGCCGCAGCCGCACGAGGAGACGGCATTCGGGTTCTCGATCTTGAACCCGGATTCCTGGATCGTCTCGAGGTAGTCGACCCTCGCCCCGAACAGGTACGGCGCGCTGAAGGGATCGACGACGACGGTGACGCCCTCGCACTCGAACTCGTGGTCGCCCTCCTGGGCGCCACGGTCGAAGCCGAGGCCGTACTGGAAGCCCGAGCAGCCGCCGCCCTCGATCGCGACGCGCAGAACCGAGACGTCCTCCTCCGAGGCCATCAGGTCCCGGATCTTCGCCGCCGCCGCAGGCGTCAGCGAGACGATGCTCTCTGTGCGCTCCCGGATCTCCATTCGCGTCGCATCGTAGCAACGTGCCTCCCGCTCATCCGGTCGCGCGGATCGCGCGAGAAGCGGACATTGTGACAGCCGCTGCAGGCACGGCTACGGGGATTCGGTACCCGCAAGTGCAGCCCGTGCGACATTGATAACGTCACCGATTCGGTGAGTGCTTCGGGTGCGCGAACGGGGTAAGGGGAGACGCGCGAAGTAGATGCTCCACAGCTGGCTGCCATTCGTGATCTACGGCCTCCTCGCGCTCGTCATCCCGGGCTCGATGCTGTGGATGTCGTTCAAGTTCTCGCAGCGGCCCGCAGCGCGCACGCGCGCCCGGCGCGTCCCGTTCGAGTCGGGCGTGTCGACGGGCCCGCTCCCGCGCCAGCGCTTCAGCGTCAGCTTCTACCTGACGGCGATGCTCTTCATCGTCTTCGACATCGAGATCGTCTTCCTCTACCCGCTCGCCGTGCAGCTCCACGCGCTCGGCTGGTTCGGCTTTCTGGAGCTCGCATTCTTCATCCTCATCCTCCTCGTGGCCTACGTCTACATCTGGCGTAAGGGCGCCCTGAACTGGTGACGCACGGTGGCTGAGGAGCCGACCCGCCTCCGGGACTATGGGCTCCAGTCCGAGCGGCTGCTCTGGCCGACGAAGGGACCGTCGCGCTTCGAGGAGGAGCTCGGCCTCGAGGAGATCGAGCGCGCGCTCGGGCTGACGACGCTCGAGAAGGCGGTGCGCTGGGCGCAGACGAAGTCGATGTGGCCGGACACGTTCGGGCTCGCCTGCTGCGCGATCGAGATGATGTCGATCGTCTCCGCCCGCTACGACATCGCACGCTTCGGGATGGAGGCCTTCCGCTCCTCGCCGCGCCAGGCCGACCTGCTCATCGTCTCGGGCCGGGTGGCGCACAAGATGGCCGAGCCGATCCGCCAGATCTACGACCAGATGCTCGAGCCGAAGTGGGTGATCGCGATGGGCGTCTGCGCGAGCTCCGGCGGGATGTTCAACAACTACACGATCCTCCAGGGAGTCGACCGGATCCTCCCGGTCGACATCTACGTTCCCTTCTGCCCGCCCCGGCCGGAGGCGTTGATGGAGGGGATCATCCGCCTGCACGAGGCGCACCTCGCCGGCGTGCCGCCCGCGTACGAGCGCGTCGGGGTGGCGACGTGACCGACTGGGCGCGTGTACCGGGGTACGCCTCCCACCGGGACGGGGCGGAGATGCCGACGGTGACGATCGAGACGGAGCGGATCCGGGAGGCATGCGAGCACGCGCGCGACGAGCTCGGCTTCGGCATGTGCGTCGACGTCGTGGCGACCGACTACCTCGGCTGGGGCGGCAAGGGCGTCTCCGGCTACATCGGCACCGCGAGCGGCCGCGACCTCATGCATCCCATGACGCAGGGGCTCCAGATGCTGCCGGAGCTCAAGCCAAAGCGCTACTCCGTCAGCTACCACCTCCTCGCGCTCCGGCAGGGCGCGCCGCGCGCGCGGCTCCAGTGCTGGGTCGACGAGGGCGAGCACGTGCCGAGCGTCGTCTCGGTCTGGCCGACCTGCGACTGGCACGAGCGCGAGCAGTACGACCTGATGGGGATCGTCTTCGACGGCCATCCGAACCTCGCCCGGATCCTCATGCCGGACGACTGGGACGGACATCCGCTGCGCAAGGACTATCCGATCGGCGGCGAGCCCGTCCGCTTCAGCGACGAGGAATGAGCACGACCGCCGCACCGCCAACCCGCCGGTGGCCGATCGTCACGGACGGGCAGTACGAGGGCTCGCGGATCCCGACGCGGATCCCGACGGCGCTCGACGTCCCCGCCGACCTGCGCGACAGCGAGGACGTGCTCCAGGTCAACTTCGGCCCGAACCACCCCTCCACGCACGGCGTCCTGCGCCTGATCGTCGACCTGCACGGCGAGCAGGTCGTGGGCGTGGAGGCCGTGATCGGCTACCTCCACACCGGCTTCGAGAAATCGATGGAGTCGAAGACGTACTGGAAGGACGTCACGTTCCCGGAGCGGATCGACTACGTCGGCTACCAGAACAACGAGCTCGTCTTCGTGCTCGCGGTCGAGGAGCTGCTCGAGCTCGAGGTGCCGACGAAGGCGAACTGGATGCGGATGCTCCTGTGCGAGCTGAACCGGATCCACTCGCACCTCGTCTACCTCGGCACGTCGGCGCTCGAGCTCGGGGCGATCTCGATGTTCTGGTACTGCTTTCGCGAGCGAGAGACGATCCTCGACCTGTTCGAGCTCGTCACGGGGCAGCGGATGCACACCCGCTACTTCCAGGTCGGCGGACTCGCCGAGGACATCCCGCGGGGCTTCTTCCCGGAGTGCCGCAAGTTCGTGGAGTGGATGCCGCGCGCGCTCGACGACTACCGCGACATCCTCGACCGGAACGAGATCTGGCTCGAGCGGACGACCGGGGTCGGCGTCCTCTCGGCGCAGGACGCGATCGCGCTCGGGCAGACGGGCCCTAACCTGCGCGCGTCGGGCGTCGACTGGGATCTTCGCCGCGACCAGCCGTACCTCCACTACGAGCAGGTCGACTTCCGCGTGCCCGTCTACCCGAACGGCGACGTGTACGACCGCTACCGCGTGCGGATGGAGGAGATGGCCGAGTCCACGAACATCGTCCGCCAGTGCCTCGACAAGCTCGAGCGCATGGAGGAGATGCCGTGGATCGCGGACGACCGCAAGGTCGTGCTGCCGCCTCGCGAGGAGCTCCACACCTCGATGGAGTCCCTCATCCACCACTTCAAGATCGTCACCGAGGGGTTCCGCGTGCCCGAGGGCGAGATCTACGTCGCCGTCGAGTCTCCGCGCGGCGAGTCCGGCTGCTACCTGGTGTCCGACGGCGGCCCGAAGCCGTGGCGCGTCCACTTCCGTGCGCCGTCGTTCGTCGCGCTCGAGGCGACGGCGACCTGCCTCCACGAGACTCTCGTCGCCGACCTGATCGCCGTCGTCGGCTCGCTCGACGCCGTGATGGGAGATGCCGACCGGTGACCACCTTCTACGACGAGGTGCAGGAGCTGCGGGCCCGGTACCCGGAGGGCTCGCGCTCCGCGGTGCTGCCCGCGCTGCGGCTCGCGCAGGAGCGGCACGGCTGGCTGTCCCGCGAGGCGCTCGAGGAGACGGCCGATGCGCTCGAGGTGACCCCGGCCTTCTGCTACTCGATCGCGACCTTCTACGACATGCTCCATCTCGAGCCGGTTGGGCGGCACACGATCGACGTCTGCACGAACCTCCCGTGCGCGCTCTGCGGAGCGCAGGAGGTCGTCGAGGCCTTCGAGTCGGAGCTCGGCATCCGGGCGGGCGAGACGACGCCGGACGGCGAGGTCACCTTGCGTGCCGTCGAGTGTCTCGGCGGCTGCGGCTACGCGACCGTCGTCGCCGTGAACGATCGCTACCGGCAGCACGTCCGTCCGGAGACGGTGCCGGAGATCCTCGGGGAGCTCGATGGCGGAACATAAGGTCCTGCTGGCGGGCACGGACGAGCGCGACCTGACGCAGCTCGCCGAGTACCGGGCGATCGGGGGCTACCGCGGCGTCGACAAGGCGCGCGCGATGACGCCCGACGCGCTCATCGAGGAGCTGCAGCAGGCGAACCTGCGCGGCCGCGGCGGGGCGGGTTTCCCGATGGGACGCAAGGCGTCGCTCATCGACCGGAAGAGCCCCAAGCCGAAGTACCTCGTCGTCAACGCTGACGAGTCGGAGCCGGGCGCCTTCAAGGACCGGGAAGTGATGGCGAAGGCGCCGCACCGCCTGATCGAGGGCTGCCTCATCGCCGCGCACGCGATCGAGTCAACGGACGTCTTCATCTACATCCGGGGCGAGTACCTCGCGGAGTACGAGATCCTCGCCGCCGCCGTCGAGGAGGCGCGCGAGGCCGGCCTCTTCGGCGACGTCCGGATCACGGTCCACCGAGGCGCCGGCGCCTACATCTGCGGTGAGGAGACGGCGCTGCTCGAGTCGCTCGAGGGCAAGCGCGGGCAGCCCCGCCCCCGGCCGCCGTTCCCGCCGATCCAGGGCCTCTACATGGCGCCGACCCAGATCAACAACGTCTGCACGATCGCCACTGTGCCGGCGATCCTCGAGTTGGGCGCGGAGGAGTTCGCGAAGACCGGCGTGCCGAGCTCGCCGGGCACGGCGATCTTCTCGATCTCCGGCAACGTCGTTCAGCCCGGGAACTACGAGCTCGACCTCGGCACGCCGATGCGCGAGCTGATCTACGAGCACGCGGGCGGGATCGCCGGCGGGCGCGAGCTGAAGGCCGTGATCCCCGGCGGCTCGTCGGTGCCCGCGCTCACCCCCGACCAGATCGACGTCCCGCTCGACTACGACTCGCTCGGCGCGATCGGGACGTTCTTCGGCGCGGCCTCGCTGATCGTGGTGGACGACCGGTGCTGCATGGTGCAGCTCGCGATCCGCTCGACGAAGTTCTACGCGCACGAGTCGTGCGGAAAGTGCACGCCCTGCCGTGTGGGGACGCGCTGGATGGTGCAGATCCTCGAGTCGATCGAGAACGGCACGGCGACGCACGCCGACCTCGAGCTGCTCGACTCGGTCGGGGACAACATCCTCGGCAAGGTGCTCTGCGCGCTCGGCGAGTTCGCCGTCTACCCGGTCGCGAGCTACCTCCACAAGTGGCGCGACGAGTTCGTGGCCCACATCGAGCAGGGCGGCTGCCCGTTCGGCAACTCCTCCTCGCTGGACGGGATCCTCGCGCCCTCCGACATGCACGCGCATACGCCGGCGGGCGAGGAAGCACTCGTATGAGCACGGAGCTCGTGCGGGTCACGATCGACGAGCGGGACGTCCACGTCCCGAAGGGGACGGGCATAGTCGAGACGGCGCTCGCCGCCGGAGTCGAGATCCCCGTCTTCTGCTACGAGCCCCGCCTCGGCGCGCCGGTCGGCGCGTGCCGCATGTGCCTCGTCGAGGTCGAGGGCATGCCGAAGCTCCAGACCGGCTGCACGCTCACGGCGCAGGACGGCATGGTCGTGAAGACGGCGCGCACCTCCGAGAAGGCAGCCGGGGGAGAGCGCGCGACGCTCGAGTTCATCCTCGTCAACCACCCGCTCGACTGCCCGGTATGCGACAAGGGCGGGGAGTGCCCGCTCCAGGACCTGACCTTCCGCTACGGCCCGGGCAACACGCGGATGAGCTTCGACAAGCTCACCTTCGAGAAGCCGATCCCGATCTCGCCCACCATCTCCCTCGACCGCGAGCGCTGCATCCTCTGCTACCGCTGCACGCGCTTCAGCGAGAGCGTCTCGGAGGACGGCCAGCTCGTCGCCGCCAACCGCGGCGCGCTGTCGGTGATCACGACCTTCGAGGACCTGCCCTACACGGGCGCGTTCACCGGCAACGTGACCGAGCTCTGCCCGGTCGGCGCGCTCCTGCCGACGCAGTACCGCTTCGAGGGGCGGCCGTGGGAGATCGTCGAAGTGCCGACCGTCTGCGGCCTCTGCCCCGTCGGCTGCAACATCCACGCGACCGTCCGCGAGGGGAAGGTCAAGCGGATCCTCTCCCGCAACCACCCGGAGATCGACGAGGGCTGGATCTGCGACAAGGGCCGCTTCGCGTACACGCACCTGCGCGCCGAGGATCGGCTGGCGCAGCCGCTGCAGCGCCTGCGCCGGCACGGCCTCGAGCAGGTGTCCTGGGAGCAGGCGATCGACGAGGCGGAGCGGCTGTTCCGGGCGGCGCGCGGGCGGATCGTCACCGTGCTCTCCGGCTCGGAGACGGTCGAGCAGGCCTACGCGCTCGGGAAGCTGCTGCGGGTCGGACTCGACTCGCACCAGGCGACGCTGCCGGAGGAGATCTCGGGCGGGCTCGACGCGTACCGCCTCCCGCTCTCCTCGATCCGATCCGCCGACGTCGTCGTCGTGCTCGGGGACGTGCCGGTCGCCGAGCGCGCTCCGGTCGTCGACCTCTGGATCAGGTCGGCGCGGCGGAACGGCGCCCGGATCCTCGACGACGCGAACGACCCGGCCGTCGCGGAGGCGGAGCGGGTCGTCCTGATCTGGTCCGGGCCCGGCGGACGCGGCAGCACGACGGTCGCGAAGCTCGCGGAGAAGCTCGGCCTCGCCGAACGCGAGGGGTGCGGAGCGTTCTACCTCCCCGAGACGCCGAACGGGCGCGGAGTCGCCGACGCCTGGGCCGCCTGCTGCGACGAGGAGGGCGGCCCGATCGACTCGATCGGCCTGCTCGTGGTCTCCGGCGACGAGGCGGCGGCCGACGAGAACGTCCGCGCGCTCGCCGAGCAGGCGGAGGCGACGATCGTGCTCTCGATGTTCGGCGGTCTGTCCGCCGGCTGGGCCGACCTCGTCCTGCCGGGCACGAGCTACCTCGAGCGCGACGGGACGTTCGTCAATCTCGAGGGCCGCCTCCAACGGCTCCGCCGCACGGTCACGCCTCCCTGTCCCGACGAGCTCGAGTGGATCGCGGAGCTCGCGGCGCGGTTCGACGTCGACGTCGCGCCGTACGCCGCGGCCGTCTTCGCCGAAGTCTCGGAGCGGGTCTACGGCGGGCTCGCGTTCGGCGAGGTCGGGGAGCGCGCGCCACTCCGCGGCTATCCCGAAGCGCAGGAGCACGTCGCGCGCGAGGCGCTGCCCGAGCCGCGCGGAAAGCCGCGCCGCAGGAGCGAGGTCCGCCTCGTCGCCTACAAGCCGCTCTTCTCCGGAGCCGCGGTCGAGCGCGTCACCGAGCTCCAGTTCCAGCGGCCACAGCCCGAGCTCGAGCTCTCGCCCGAGGACGCGCAGCGGCGCAAGATCGCCACCGGCGACCTCGTCACCGTCGGCTCGAACGGGAGCGCGATCACGCTGCCGGCACGCGTGAACCGCCACCTTCGCGCCGGAATCGCACGCGTGGCGCTCGAGCACGCGAACGGCCTACAGGGCATCGTGGAGCTCGCGAAGGCGGAGGAGGTGACCGCCTAGATGGAGCCGTGGTGGATCTCCATCATCAAGGCGCTGGTCATCGTCAACATCGTGCTCGGCCTCTTCGCCTACCTGACGCTGATCGAGCGCAAGGTCATGGGGCGGATGCAGCTCCGCTTCGGCCCGAACCGCGCGGGGCCGTACGGCCTGCTGCAGCCGATCGCCGACCTCGTCAAGCTCGTCCGCAAGGAGGCGTTCGCGCCCGCGTCGGCCATCGACCTCCCGTACATCCTCGCGCCCGTCGTGTCGGCGTTCACCGCGATCGCCGCCTTCGCGTTCATCCCCTGGGGGCCGGGCTGGACGGTGAACGGCTGGCGGATCAACGGGGAGATCGCCAACGTCTCGATCGGGTTGCTCGCGATCTTCGCCCTCGGCTCGATCGGGATCTACGGCTTCATCGTGGGCGGCTGGGCGTCGGAGTCGAAGTTCTCGATCCTCGGCTCGATGCGCACCTGTGCCCAGCTCGTCTCGTACGAGGTGTCGCTCGCGCTGAGCGTGCTCGGCGTCGTGATCCTCGGACGCTCGCTCAACCTGCCGGAGATCGTTGCCCGCCAGGGCTCGTTCCTGCCCTACGCCGCTCCGGAGTTCATCGGGCTCGTCGTCTTCTTCTTCGGCGGGATCGCCGAGACGAGCCGGGCTCCCTTCGACCTGCCGGAGGCCGAGCAGGAGCTCGTCGCCGGCTACCACACCGAGTACTCGGGGATGCGCTGGGGCCTGTTCCAGATGGCCGAGTACATCAACCTGATCACGCTCTCCGGCCTGATGGTGACCCTGTTCCTCGCGGGCTGGCATGGGCCGTGGCACATCGGGCCGATCTGGTTCCTGCTCAAGACGATGGCGGTGCTCTTCGTCTTCATCTGGCTGCGGACGACGCTCCCCAGGCTCCGCTACGACCAGCTGATGCGCTTCGGCTGGAAGATCCTCCTGCCCATCGCGACGCTGAACGCCGTGGTCACGGCCGCGCTGGTGGTGGCCTTCAGATGAGCCCACAGCCGATCGAAAGCCTCAAGGGCTTCGGGGTCACCTTCAAGCAGATCTTCAAGAAGCCGATCACCGAGCAGTACCCGGAGTACAAGCGGCCGGTGTACCCGCGCTTCCGGGGCCGGCACCGCCTCTGGCGGCACGAGAACGGGCTCGAGAAGTGCGTCGGCTGCTCGCTGTGCGCGGCCGCGTGCCCCGCCGACTGCATCCGGGTCGTCGCGGCCGAGAACACGCCGGACAACCGCGTCTCGGCCGGCGAGCGCTACGCACGGATCTACGAGATCAACCTCAGCCGCTGCATCTTCTGCGGCTACTGCGAGCTCGCCTGCCCGTTCGACGCGATCACGCTCGGCAACGAGTACGAGATCTCCGAGCACAACCGCGACGACCAGATCTACACGAAGGACATGCTGCTCGCGCCGCCGGTGAAGCAGATCCCGGTCGCCGACGCCGACCTCTACGACACGCCGATCCCCTTCTACAAGAGCGACTCGTGAACGGGCTCGTCGTCGCATCGGCGGGAAACGCGCTCGTCTGGGTCGTCTGGGTCGTCGCGGCGTTCTCCTGCCTCGCGTCCGGCGTCGCGGTCGTGACCTTCTCCAACCCGTTCTACTCGGCGCTCGCGTTGATCGGGAACCTCGGCTCGCTCGCGGTCATGTACCTCCTGCTGTCGGCGGAGTTCGTGGCCGCGGCTCAGGTGCTCGTCTACGCGGGCGCGGTCGTCGTGATGTTCCTGTTCGTGATCGCATACGTCGGCCCGCGGCGCGAGACGCCGTGGTCCGGGGGGCCGAGCTGGCAGACGGTCGGCGCCGCCGGCGCCGCGGGCGCGCTGCTCGTCGAGATCGTCGTCGCGGTCGGGATGCAGGCCAGCGGGAATCTCGCTCACGAGACGAAGGTCGGCGCCGCCTTCGGCACGCCGGCCTGGGTCGGACGGGTCTTCCTCGTCGATCACCTGCTCGCGTTCGAGATCACCTCGGTGGTCCTGCTCATCGCAGCGGTCGGCGGCGTGATCCTCGGCTCGCACACGAGGCGGGCGACGACCTGATGCTCGGCCCCGACGTCGCCTGGTACGTCGCCGTCGCCGCCGTCCTGTTCGGGATCGGGGCGCTCGGCGTCCTCATCCGCCGGAACACGATCGTCGTGCTCCTCTCGCTCGAGCTGATGCTGAACGCCGGCAACCTCGCCCTGATCGCGCTCTCGCGCCACTGGCACAACGGCGCGGGTCAGATCTTCGCGCTCGCCGTGATGGCAGTCGCCGCGTCGGAGGTCTGCGTCGGGCTCGGGCTCGTCGTCGCGCTCAACCGACGCAACCTCTCACTCGACGTCGACAGCCTCTCGGAGCTGCGCGGATGACGGGCGGAGCCTGGCTCTGCCTGCTCGCGCCGCTCGGCGGCACGATCCTGATCACGCTGTGCGGCACGAGGATCCCCCGCGTCGTCGCAGCCTGGATCTCGACAGTCAGCTGCTTCGTCGCCTTCGGCGGCGCCGTGTGGGCGTTCCTCGGGGTGCAGGCACGTCACGCCGTAGGGCCGGTGAATCCGGTGACCTTCCTTCCCGCCGTTCCGGGCCGCGGCGAGATCACGACGGCGTGGACGTGGCTCCAGTCGGGCAACTTCCACGTCGGCCTGCAGCTCCTCGTCGACCCGCTGAGCACGGTGATGATGCTGATCGTCAGCGGCGTCGGCGCCCTGATCGTCCTCTACTCGATCGGCTACATGGACGGCGACGAGGAGGAGCGGCGCTACTTCGCGTACATGTCGTTCTTCGTCTTCTCGATGCTGCTGCTCGTCGAGGGCGGCAACCTGCTCCTACTGCTCGTCGGCTGGGGTCTCGTCGGACTCTCGTCCTACCTCCTGATCGGCTTCTGGCACAAGCGGCCAAGCGCCGTGCAGGCCGCGAAGAAGGCGTTCGTGATGAACGCATTCGGCGACGCGACGATGGCGCTCGCCTTCTTCGTCCTCATCGCCCACACGCACTCGCTGTCGTTCGCGCCGAACTTCGACGTCCACCTGTCGTCGACCGCGATCAACCTCGTCGCACTGGGCCTGCTCGGCGGCGCGGTGGCGAAGTCCGCGCAGATCCCGCTCCAGACGTGGTTGCCGGACGCGATGGAGGGCCCGACCCCCGTCAGCGCCCTCATCCATGCGGCCACCATGGTGACTGCGGGCGTCTACCTGATCGCCCGCACGCACCCGATCTTCGAGCAGGCGCCGACGATCGAGCTCATCGCCGCCGGAACCGGTGCGCTCACGCTCCTCGTCGCCGGCCTGATCGCGCTCGTCCAGACGGACATCAAGCGGGTCATCGCCTACTCGACGATGTCCCAGATCGGCTACATGTTCCTCGGCGCCGGGGTGGGCGCCTACGCGAACGGGATGTTCCACCTGCTCACGCACGCCTTCTTCAAGGCGCTGCTCTTCATGGCGGCCGGCCTCGCGATCCACGCGCTCGCGGGCGAGCAGGACATCCGCCGGATGCGTGGGCTCGGGCAGCTGATGCCGTTCACGAAATGGTGCTTCCTGGCGGGCGCGCTCGCGCTCGTCGGGATCCCGCCCTTCAGCGGCTTCTTCTCGAAGGACTCGATCGTCGCGGCGACGGCCGCGCTCGGAACCTGGTACGGCTGGATCTTCTGGGTCTGCGGCGTCGCCGGAGCCTTCCTCACCGGTCTCTACACCTTCCGGCTCTGGTTCCTCGTCTTCCCGGGGGAGCCGAGCCCCTTCGTGCGCGAGCACCACCACCGGCACGGGCGCCTCGAGGGTGCCCTGACGATGCTCGTGCCCGTAGGAGTGCTCGCCGTGCTCGCGACGGTCGGCGGCTGGCTGCAGTGGTCGCCGCGCTGGACGCCGTTCACCGACTGGCTCGCACCCGCTGCGCGCACGCTTCCGGTTGCGATCCCGACGAACACGCAGGAGTACTACACGTCGGCCGCCACCGTGCTCGCCGGCCTCGCGGGCATCGCGGTCGCGTGGGCGATCTACTCCGAACGGAGGATTGCGATCCCCGCGGCGCCGTTCTGGCGGCGGGCGCTCGAGGAGAAGTTCTACTTCGACCTCCTCTACGACCGGATCTTCTATGCGCCGGCCGCGGCGGTCGCCAACGTCCTGCGCCGTGAGTTCGAGGAGCCGGTCGTGCTCCAGACCGGTTCCGACCTCGGCGAGGCGGCGCTCGAGACCGGCGGCCTCGTGCGCCGGATCCAGACCGGCTTCCTGCGCACCTACGTCCTCTTCCTCGCGGCCGGGGCCGCGGGCGTCGTCCTCGCCTTCCTCATCGCCAAGTGAGCGCGTCTTCCCTCACCTCGATCCTGATCTGGCTGCCGATCGCCGGCGCCTTGCTCATCTGGCTGCTGCCGCTCTCGCGGTACGCGACGGGAAGCCTCGCGCTTCTCTTCTCGCTCGCAGAGGTCGGATTCTGGATCGAGCAGGCGGCGCGCTTCGACTTCTCGCGCTCGGGCCTGCAGATGGCGCAGCGCGCGAACTGGTTCGGCGACCTCGGCGTCTCGTACCACGTCGGTGTCTACGGCTTCTCGCTCTGGCTCGTCGGCCTCACAGTCGTCGCGATGGCCGCGTGCACGGGCTACGGCTTCTGGGTCGGCCGGGACCGCTCGCGCGCCTACTTCGGCCTCATGCTTCTGCTCACCGGCGCCATCGTCGGCGTGTTCGTGGCGCAGGACCTGCTCGTCTTCTACGCCTTCTTCGAGGCGATGCTGATCCCGCTCTACATCCTGATCGGCGTCTGGGGCGGCGCCCGGCGGATGGAGGCGACGATCAAGTTCGTCCTCTACACGATGACCGGCTCGCTGCTGATGCTCGCTGCGATCGTCGTCTACGGCCTCAAGGCGGGGACGTTCGACCTCGTGGACGGCCCGGTGAGCGCGAGCCGCTGGCTCTTCCTCGGCTTCATGCTCGCGTTCGTCATCAAGGCGCCGCTCTTCCCGTTCCACGGCTGGCTACCGGACGCGTACCGCGAGGCGCCGCCGGAGGTGAGCGCCGTGCTCTCGGGGGTGATCGCGAAGGCGGGCCTGTACGGGATGCTGCGGATCGCGATCGCGAAGTTCCCGGAGCCGACGTCGTTCTACCGGACGACGGTGCTCGCACTCGCCGCCGCGGCGCTGGTCTACGGGTCGCTCCTCGCCTTCCGCTCCGCCGACTTCCGCGGCGTCGTGGCCTACTCGTCGCTCGCGCAGTCCGGGCTGATCGCGTTCGGCCTGTTCGCGGGGACGGACCTCGGCTTCGACGGCGCCGTGCTGCAGATGGTCGCGCACGGACTGATCTCGACCTCCCTCTTCCTCATCGCGGGCGTGGTGGAGCGGCGGACGACGACGGGCGAGTTCCGGCTGCTCGGCGGGATGGCGCGCGGGCGACCCGCGCTCGCGACCCTGCTGATGACCGTCGGGATCATCTCGCTCGCCGTGCCCGGCTCCGCCTCGTTCGCCGGCGAGTTCCTCATCCTCGCCGGCGTCTTCCAGCGGGCGTGGTGGTGGTCTGCGATCGGCGCCGGCGCGATCGTGCTCGCGGCGATGTACATGCTGCGGCTGATCTCCGGCGTCCTGCACGAGGCGCGCGGCTCGACGGTCGTGGACGAGGCGCTGGACGTCCGGACCGGTGAGCTCGCGCTGATCGTGCCGCTCGTCGGCGTCCTGCTTGCGCTCTCCGCCTGGCCGGCGGGCATCAGCCACCACTCCTTCTTCGGCCAGAGCCCCACGGCGACCGTGAAGAGCCAGTTCCGGTGACGCTCCACACACCGCACATCGACTGGTTCGGGCTCGGCACGATCTTCGCGCTCATCGGCGCCTCCTTCTTCGCGCTCGTCTGCGCGGTTCTCGTCCCGCGTGCGATCCGCCGCGTCGCGGCCGCTTCGGTGGCCGGCATCGGCTTCACGGCGGGGCTCGTGCTCTCGATCTGGCTCTACGTCGATACCACGCACGGGCACACGATCGTCGCCGGCGCCTTCTATCGCGACCGCTGGACCGCGCTGGGACAGGTGATCCTCTGCGCCGTCGGCCTCGCCACGACGGCGCTCGCGGTCGAGCACGTTCCCAGCTGGGGACGTACCGCCGACCTCGCCCGGCGCGACGACCACGTGGCGGAGTTCTTCGCGCTGCTCCTCGCCTCGGCCGCAGGCATGGCGTTCTTCGTCGGCGCCGGGAACCTGATGACGCTCTTCCTCTCGCTCGAGTGGTTCTCGATCGCGCTCTACGTCATGTGCGCGATCGACTACGACCTCGAGGGGTCGCTGGAGGCGGGCCTCAAGTACCTCGTCGTCGGCTCGTTCGGCGCCGGGGCGCTGCTCTTCGGCTCGGCGCTCGTCTACGGCGCGACCGGGACGGTTTCGTTCCACCGCATCGCGACCGCGGTGGCGACACACGGCCTGACGGACGACTCCTTCCTCGTCCTCGGCCTCGCCCTGATCATCGCGGGACTCGGCTTCAAGATGTCGGCCGCCCCGTTCCACATGTGGACTCCGGACGTCTACGAGGGCGCGCCGACGACCGTGACGGCATGGATGTCGTCGGCGACGAAGGTGGCGGCGCTCCTCCTCGCGTTCCGCCTCATGACGACGGCGTTCCCGCACGACGAGCACCTCTGGAGCTGGGCCTTCGCGATCGTCGCGACCGTGTCACTCGCGATCGGCAACTTCGCCGCGCTCGTGCAGAGGAACGTGAAGCGGATCCTCGCCTACTCCTCGATCTCGCATGCCGGCTTCATGCTGATCGGCCTCAGCGCCGGGAGCGCTCTCGGCGGCCGGGCGCTCATGTACTACCTCGTCCCCTACTCCGCCATGGCCTTCGGCTCGTTCGCCGTCGTCGCGGCCCGTGAGCGGGAGCTCGGCGTGCCGGTGACGCTCGAGAACCTCGCCGGCTTCGGCTGGGAGCGGCCGTTCCTCGGCGTCGCGATGTGGTTCTTCATGTTCGGCTTCGCCGGCCTGCCGCTCGGGGGCGGCTTCGTCGGGAAGTTCTACGTCTTCGCGGCGGCGTACCGCCACGGCTGGGTGTGGCTCGTGATCGTCGGCGTCCTGGCGACTTTGGTCAGCCTCTACTACTACCTCGGGATCGTCCGGGCGATGTACATGCGGCCCTCCGCGGAGCTCCAGGTACAGCCGGGGAGCAGCGTGGCCGTGAGCGGCGGCGCGCCGGCACGGGAGACGCTGCTACATCTCGCGGTCGGAGCCGCTCTCGTCGTCTCGTTCGGGTCGCTCTTCGCCGTCCAGCCGCTGATCGACCTCGCTCGCGACGCGACCGCCACGCTGCCGTTCTGAAACGAATCTGAAAAGAAGCCGCAAGTTTTTCGCGGTTTCACGTTACGCGCGGCCCTCGGTCAGGAAAGACCGTTCACACACCCGAACGGACCGAAGGAGCGGGCGATGCTACGAAGGCATTTGACGCGAACAAGGCTCGGACTCGTGCTGGCGGTCGCCGCCGGCGTCGTGCTCGGCGCGGTCTTCGGACAGCCGAGCAGCGGTCGAGCCGCAAGCAGCGCGGTACCGACGAACAAGACGCTGCCGACCATCACCGGAACTCTCGAGCAAGGCTTCCCCCTGACCGCTACCCACGGAAGCTGGACCGGGAGTCCGACCTCGTTCCGCTATGCGTGGAGCCGGTGCGACGCGGGCGGCAACGGATGCGTCGCGATCCCGAGCGCGACCGCGAAGGTCTACACGCTCAGCGAGACTGACGTAGGCCACACGATCCGCGTGACGGTAACGGCACGAAACGCCAGCGGCGTCGGCCGGGCAACGTCGGCGCCAACCGGGGTGGTATCGCTCGGCGGTTGTCCGCCCGGCACCGGCGGAATCCCGATCGCCGATCTGGCGCCGCCGGCCCGCCTTCAAATCGCCAGCGCGTCCGTCTCCCCGGCCCCGACCCTGAGCTCGCGCACGATCCGAATCCGCATCGGGATCACGGCGTGCAACGGTCGCCCCGTGCAGGGCGCAACCGTCTACGCGACCACGGTCCCCTTCAACCAGTTCACGCCCGGGTCGGAGACGACAGACTCGACCGGCGCGGTCACGATCAAGCAGCCCCGGCTTCGCGGCTTCCCTGCCAGAAGCCGAGGTCAGCGGCTGCTGGCGGTGTTCGTCCGCGCCACCAAGCCGGGCGAGCCGGTACTCGCCGGCGTCTCGACGCGCCGCGTCTTCGCGTTCCGCATCGCGCGCTAGGCAGCCAATAGTGGTGGCGCCCTGCCGTTCGCGGCGGCGGGGCGCCACCGTCCCCTCTGAAAAGGATCTGCAAAGAGTCGGTTCGGACGAGCCCAGGTCGGTTACGACTTCTTCGTAGTACCCATCGGATCACGAAGGAGGGGTTGGATGAAACGCCTGAACCTGGGAAGCGCGATCCTCATCGCGGCCGCGGCACTCGTTCTCGGCGCTGTCCTCGGGCAGCCCGGCAGCGGTCGGGCTGCGGACGCCGGCCCGACGAGCACAGCAGCGCCGACGATCGCGGGGACGGCCCAGCAGGGGCAGAAGCTGACGACGAGCAACGGAGGCTGGAGCGGAAGCCCGACCGGATACACGTACGCGTGGAGCCGGTGCGACGCGAGCGGGGGCTCGTGCGCGTCCATCAGCGGTGCGACCGCCTCGAGCTACACAGCGGTGGCCGCTGACGTCGGACACACGCTCCGCGTCACCGTGACGGCCACGAACGCCGGCGGTTCCGGCCAGGCGACCTCGGCGCCGTCCGCAGTCGTCTCGGACACGACCGCGCCGACGCCGACGACGGCGCCGAGCGTCTCGGGAACGCTTCAGGTCGGCTCGACGCTGACCGCGAGCAAGGGCGCCTGGAGCGGGAGTCCGACCTCGGTCACCGTCGCCTGGAGTCGCTGCGACTCGAACGGCGACAGTTGCGCGCAGATCAGCGGCGCAACGAACGACACGTACGTGCTGACCCAGGCCGATGCGGGCAAGACGCTGCGCATCTCGGTGGTCGCCACGAACGCGAACGGCTCGACGACGTACGTCTCGGGACCGACGAGCGCCGTCCCCGGCAGCAACGGCTGCCCGGCGGGCACCGGCACGATCCAGGTCACGGACCTGGCGGCGCCGGCGCGCCTCATGATCAGCAAGGCGTCGATCACGCCGAAGCTGGTCACGCTCGCGACGCATACGATCCAGCTCCACTTCACGGTCACCGCGTGCAACGGCCGGCCCGTGCAGGGCGCAACCGTGTTCGCGACCCCGATCCCGTACAACCAGTTCGCCGCCAACGAGGGGACGACGGACGCAACGGGCACGGCCACGGTCACGGGGAAGCGGCTTCGCGGCTTCCCGGCCAGGACCCGTAAAGCGCAGCACCTGCTGGCGGTGTTCGCCCGCGCGTCGAAGCCGGGCGACCCGATCCTCGGCGGCGTATCCACGCGCCGCACAGTGGCGTTCCAGGTCAACCTGCCTTAGCGGAACTGAACGTGTGGTGGCACCTCGTCCCTCCCGGCGGGGTGCCACCCACCCGCCGACGCTCCGGCGGGCGCTAGGCGGCCCGGGAGAGGAGCTCGTCGACCTCCGCCGGGCGCAGACGACGTCGCTGCGGGCGCGTCCTGCGAGGCACACCTACCGGCTCGAGCACCCACGCCACGAGCGGAACGGCATAGGCGAGGAGCGCGAGCACGAGCGCCCAGGTCGCCAGGGGCGACGCCGCGGCTCCCGTCGGGGCGCTCTGCCGCGCCGCCGAGGCGAGAACGACGAGGGCGAGCGCCACGCTGCTCGTCAGCGCGCGCAGCAGGGCCGGGCTTCCCTCGAGGGCGTCGCTGACGGCGACGAAGGTCGCGGCGGCCGCCGCCGGCACCGCCAGCAGGCCGAGCCAGATCGCGAGTCCGCCGAGTCCACCGGCCCCGGCCGCGAGCGCAGCCGTCGCGAGCACCAGGGGCAGGAGCCGCGAACCCACTCCCGTAGGTTCACGGTCGCATCGGATGGTCCTTCCTCAGTAGGCTCGCGGCGTCCCACTCCAAGGAGCCCACGCATGCCCGAAACGACCCTGACCTGGCTCGGCCACGCAAGCTTTCGCTTCGACACGCCGGGCGGGAAGCGCGTCTACGTCGACCCGTTTCTCAACGGGAACCCGAAGTGCCCCGAGTCGGAGCTCGAGCCGGAGCGGATCGACGCGATCGCGCTCACGCACGGCCACGGCGACCACCTCGGCGACACCGTCGACCTGGCTAAGAAGCACGGCTGCACGGTCGTCGCGCCGGTCGAGCTCGCCGGCTGGCTGCAGGGCAAGCAGGGCCTCGAGAACGTGCTCGATCCGAACAAGGGCGGCACCGTCGAGGCGGCGGGCGTCAAGTTCACGCTCACCAACGCGCACCACTCGAGCTCGAACAACGACGGCGAGTACATGGGCGAGCCGTGTGGGATCGTCACCGAGGTCGAGAACGGGACGAAGCTCTACTTCGCCGGCGACACGTGCGTCTTCGGTGACATGCAGCTGATCGGCCGCATCTATTCGCCGGACGTCGCGATGCTGCCGATCGGCGACCACTACACCATGGGCCCGCGCGAAGCGGCCGTCGCACTCGAGCTGCTCGGCACGAAGCGCTGCGTGCCCTGTCACTACGGGACGTTCCCGATCCTCACCGGCACCCCCGCGCAGCTCCGCGAGCTCGCGCCCGGCGTGCAGGTGGACGAGCTGGAGCCCGGAGGCTCGCTGACGCTATGAGGGAGCGCTGGTGGGGTGGGAGCGGCCGGCGCGTGCCGGAGCTCGCGGTCGAGGGAGATCCCGCCGTGCCGGTGGAGGAGGCGCTCGTCCTCGACAGCGTGGCCGACGTCGCTCCGATCACGGCCGCCTTCGAGGCCGGCCGCCCCGTGGTGGTGCGCGGGTCGTCGGCCGAGGAGGTACGGGCCGCGCTCGCCCGGCCCGAGGTGGCGGCGGTCCTCGTGCCCGAGGAGCACCGTGACCTGCTCGGGCTCGACCTCACCGAGCTCACGTATGGCTGACCCGCTCGTCGCGACCTACTCGATCGTGGCGTGCGACCTCGAGGCGAAGCAGTGGGGAGTCGGCGTCCAGTCGAAGTTCCTCGCCGTCGGCTCCGTCGTCCCCTGGGCCGAGCCGGGCGCGGGCGCGATCGCCACGCAGGCGTACGCGAACCCGGCGTACGGCCCGGACGGGTTGGCCCTGCTGCGCGAGGGGCTCGGCGCGAGCGAGGTCGTCGAGCGGCTCACCGGCGCTGACGAGGAACGCGACCACCGCCAGTTCGGCGTCGTCGACGCGCAGGGCGGCAGCGCCGCCTGGACCGGCACCGCGTGCAACGAGTGGGCCGGGCACCGCACCGGGCCCGGCTACGCGGCGCAGGGGAACATCCTCGTCGGCGAGGAGACGGTCGCCGCGCTCGCCACGACGTTCGAAGCGAATCCGCAGCTGCCTCTCGTGCAGCGGCTGCTCGAGTGCCTCGCAGCCGCCCAGGCGGCAGGCGGCGACCGCCGCGGACAGCAGTCGGCCTCCATCCTCGTCGTCGAGCCGAACGGCGGCTACGCCGGCCTGTCGGACGTCCTCGTCGACCTCCGGGTCGACGACCACGAACGGCCGATCCGGGAGCTGCGCCGCATCTACGAGCTCCACCGACGCCTGTTCGAGGTCAGCCCACGGGAGGACTGGCTGCCGCTCGAGGACGAATTGCGCGGGGAAGTCGACGAGCGGCTCGGCCGCCTGGGCTACGAGACGCTCGACGCCTGGGCCGGCGTCGAGAACCTCGAGGAGCGAGTCGACGGAGACGATGCGATCGACCCGGTCGTCCTCGACGCCCTCCGGGAGGCGAGCTCGTGAGCGACGGCTACGAGATCCTCACGCTCGACGAGGTCGAGACGGCGTCCCACCGCGGCAGCAACCTCATCCCGCTTCGCCACACGCTCGGCTTCCGGCCCGCGGGCGTCAACGCGTGGATCGCGAACTCCGGCGGCCAGCTGATCCCGCCGCACGAGGAGGACAGCGGCAACGAGGAGCTCTACGTCGTCGTGCGCGGCCGCGCGACGTTCACGGTCGGGGAGGAGACGGCGGAGTCTCCCGCCGGAACGCTGGTATTCGTGCCGCCCGAGGTCTTCCGAACCGCGGTGGCCGAGGAGGACGGGACGATCGTCTTCGCAGTCGGGGGCACCGTCGGAGAGGCGTTCAACCCCGGCGGCTGGGACTCGTTCGCGCTGGCGGACACGTACCGGCAGGCCGGCCGGCCGGAGGAGGGGCGCGCGATCATGGCGCAGCTGATCGCCGAGAAGCCCCAGTACTGGGCCAGTCACTACAACGCGGGCTGCTTCGAGGCGCTCGCGGGTAACGCGGACGCCGCCTTCGAGCACCTCCGCCGCGCAAAGGAGCTCGCGCCTGCCGAGGACGCGGCGATGTACTTCCGCGAGGACACGGATCTCGATCCGCTGCGCGACGATCCACGCTTCCAGGAGCTGCTCGGATGAACCGTGCGCACCTCGACGAGCTCGACCGGATCGAGCTCCCGGACGGCTTCGTCTGGCGGCCCGTTCGCAGGCATTTCGGGATCCAGGCGTTCGGCACCAACGCGTACACGCCGGGGGCGAGCGGCCAGGTCGTCGAGGAGCACACGGAGCAGACGAACCAGCACGAGGAGATCTACCTCGTCCTGCGAGGACGGGTCCGGTTCACGATCGGCGGTGACGAGCACGAGCTGGGCGCCGGGCAGCTCGTCTTCCTGCGCGATCCGTCCCTCCGTCGAGCCGCAGTCGCCATCACCGACGACGCGGCTGTTCTGGCCGTCGGCGGCAAGCCCGGCGAGCCGCACGAGGTCTCGGCGTGGGAGTACAGCTTCGCCACCGCGCCGCACACCCGTGCCGGCCGGTACGACGAGTCACGGCGACTGCTGCGGGAAGGGCTGGAGGCGAAGCCCGGTAGCGCGGCGCTCCTGTACGAGCTCGCGTGCGTCGAGGCGCTCGCCGGCGAGCACGACAGGGCGCTCGAGCTCCTCAACGAGTCCGTCGCCACCGAGGAACGCTTCCGCGAATACGCCCAGACGGACGAGGACTTCGCCTCGATCCGCGAAGATCCGCGCTTTCCGCGCTGAAAGATGCCCGGCGCGCTCCGGCAGTGGTGGCGCTACCCGTACGGCGTGGCAGGGCCGGCCGCTCTCGCACTCGTTACGACAGTGGCGCTCGCCGGCGCCATCCCGGCCCTCACGCACAAGGCGTTTCTCTGGCAGCTCGTGCCCGGCTTCGCGGTTTGGCTGATCGGGGAGCGGCTCATCCGGATCGCCGGGCGCAGATACGCGCGGAAGCGCGACATCCCGCCGCCCGCCAAGGCTGGTCCGATTCGGAAGGCGATAGGCGAGTGGATTGGGTTCTGGCTCGGTGGCAGCGCGGCGGTAGTCGCGATCGTGCTCGGCTGGCAATTCGGATGGGTTTGGACGGTGCTTGCAGCCGTCATGCTTGCCAGCCAGGTGCGACGGCGCCGGAAGTGGGCGAGGCTTGGCTATCAGGGGGATCCACGCTGGGCACTGGATTGGTCGCAGGATGGGGACCCTGCGTACAAGTACCGCGCGTTTTCGCACCTCAGATCCGGACGATACGAGGAGGCGCAGCGGCTCTTCAAAGCGGCCCTCGAGATCGCGCCCGGAGATCAAGTCGTCCTGTACAACCTCGCCTGCGCCGAGGCACTCGAGGGCCGGTCAGACGCCGCGATCGCGCATCTGGCCGAAGCAGTGTCCGGAAACAAGCGGCTGCACAAGCACGCGCGGAAGGATCCTGAGCTCGCCTCGATCCGCGACGATCCGCGCTTTCCGCGCTAGCTGTCGCCGGGGAGGCGCACGCCGGCCGCTAGCCGGCGGAGCGCGGGCACCGGATCCGCCTCCGGCCGCGCCACGAGAAGCACGGCGCCGTGGCCCTCGTCCCGCACGAGCGCGTCCACGAGCAGCTGCAGCCCGAGCGCGAGCGCGAACGCCTTGTGAGCCTGCTCGCCGCCGAACGGCACGAGGTCGTCCTCCTCCGCGAGCCCCGCGACGACATCCCCCCACGTGACGGCTCCCATCGAAGCGTCGACGACGACCGGGTCGCCTCCGCTGCTCGGGATCCCAATCGCGAGCGGATTCGTGCCGGCGAGCTTCGGCCCGCCCGAGGGATGGCCGAGCCTCCGCGGCGACGTCGCGGTGAGCACTGCGACGAGCCCGCCGTCGGCCAGGCGGCGCACGTGGTGCCCGAGCATGCCGGTCGGAAAGGTCCGCTCGCACACCACGAGGCGGGCGTGCGCCGGCGCGCGCTCCAGCTGCGTGCGCACGATGCGGCCGAGCACGAGGTAGCCGATCGCGCCGCCCCCGTGCCAGCGCTGGAACCCTTCCTCATCCTCGAGCAGCCGCGGCTGGGCCAGCGGGTCGTAGCCCTCGAGGCCCTCGAGCCAGGGGATGCGCGCGTGGCCGTGACCTCGCTTCCCGCGACGCTCGGCCCCGTCGAAGTGGGCCCACAGCTCGTGCGCGTCGGCCTCGCCGAAGCCGAGCGTGCGCAGCCGGCTCAGGCCCTCGTCGGCGTCCAACGCGGAGCTCAGCCGACGAGCGGCAGCGACTTGACGATGCCGCCGGCGGGCTCCCGGCGGAGCCCCTCGATCTCGCGGGCGATCGCCATGATCGCCTGCGCGGACTCGGCGTCGGGCTGAGCGGAGACGACCGGCGCGCCGGCGTCGCCCTGCTCGCGCAGCGCCGGGTCGAGCGGCACCGTGCCGAGCAGCGGGACGCCGAGCTCCGACGCGAGCTCCTCGCCACCGCCGCTTCCGAACACGTCACCGGACATGTTCTCGACGACCCCGAGCAACCGCATGTTCGTCTTCTGCGCCATCGCCGCGGCACGCGCGGCAACGTCCTGCGCGAGCTTCTGCGGCGTCGTCACGACGACGACCTCGGCCCGTGGGAGGAGTTGCCCGAGCGAGATCGAGATGTCGCCCGTGCCCGGCGGCATGTCCACGACGAGGACGTCGATCTCGCCCCAGTGCACCTCGGTGAGGAACTGCTCGAGCGCCCGGTGGAGCATCGGCCCGCGCCACATGACGGGCTCGTTGCCGTCGAGGAAGAAGCCGATCGACATGAGCTTCAGGTCGTCCTTGACGGGCGGCACGATCATCTCGTCCACGGCGATCGGCCTCTGCCTGATGCCGAGCACGTGCGGGATCGAGTGCCCGTAGATGTCCGCGTCGAGCACGCCGACGCTCTGGCCGCCTTCCGCGAGAGCGACAGCGAGATTCGCGGCGAGCGACGACTTGCCGACGCCGCCCTTCCCGCTCGCGACCGCGAGCACACGGCAGCCGGCAGGAAGCCGGATCACGCCGTCGCGTTCGGGCGCGCCGCCGCGGAGCTTCTGGGTCAGCGCCTGCCGCTCCTCGGGCGTCATCACGTCGAAGGACAGCTCGACGCCCGTTACCCCGGGCACGACTGCGAGCGCGCGCGCGACCTGATCCTCGAACGAGTCGCGGAGCGGGCACCCGGCGACGGTGAGGACGATCGTCAGCGCCACGACCCCGTCGTGGAGCTCGAGATCGCGCACCATGTCGAGCTCGGTGACCGGGCGCTTGAGCTCCGGATCGATCACCTGCTCTAGGGCCTTCAGGACTTCGTCGCGGCTCGGCTCCACCAGTCGAGGGTAGCGCCAACCTCGCAGGCAGGAGGCCGCTTGCCGGCGGCGAAGCGCTCGCGGATGACCTCCGAGTCGACCACCCGCTGGCCTCTCCTGGAGGAGCGCGCACCGTTCGCCACGGCGACGAGGGGTACGACGCGCCGGCGTCTGGGCCGGTCGAGCTGGCTCCTGATCGCCCTCGCGTTCCTCTGCGGCGGCCTCGTCAGCGCCGCCGCCTTCTCGATCGGCTGGCGGCACCAGGCCCAGCGCGACACCGCGGCTCGGACGGCGCTGGCCGCGGCGACGGCTCGCGTCCACACGTTGCAGACTTCGCTGCGGAACGCGCATAGCGCGGCCACGCGCGCGCAGCAGGCCGCTGCGGCAGCCGCGGCGTCGGAGCACGCTCTCGTCGGCGCCGCGGCAAAGGTGGCCGCCGAGGCCGATGCCTCCAACGGGGACGCTTCCTCCATCGCCTCGGGCGCCGGCTCCCTCACGGGCTCCGCCGCGCGGATCGCGAGCGAGCTGAAGACGCTCGACACGTATCTCACGACGACCCCGGCCGGACAGCTCGATTCCGGCTACATCGCCAGTCAGACCGCGTATCTCACGCAGCAGCTGACGAGGCTCCAGGGGGACGCGGGCAGGCTCGGGAGCTCCGTAACGTTGTTCGAGACGGCCGCCCGCAAGCTGGCGCGCGACGCCAGGGCACTGCGACACGGCTGACCGTCAGCAGGGGTCCGAGTTTTCGGGCAGGCTGTAGCGGCGATGCGGGGGGCCCCGATAACGCTCGTTGTGGCGCTTGCGCTGCTCGCACCTGCGGCCGCGAGCAGCCAGCCGGCACGAGCTCATGGTCGGCCGTTGGGAGTCGTTGCCCACGCTTCTCAGGCCGGTCAGCTTCACCAGTCCGCACGTCCCGCGTTTCCCAACGACAACTGTCCGCTCGCAGAGCCGAGCGACTGCAACCTCGACTATCAGGGCGGGGCCGTGATGCACGCGAGCACGACGTATGCGATCTACTGGGTTCCGAGCGGCTTCTCGGTCGATGCGAATTACGAGAGCTTGATCAATCGGTACTTGACGGACGTCGGCGTCGACAGCGGCCGCTCCACCAACGTCTACTCCGCGGCCACGCAGTACTACGACGCGGCCGGGCCGATCGTCTACCAATCGTCTTTCGCAGGGGGGTACGTCGACACCCATGCGTTCCCGGGGAGCGGTTGCAATGTCGGCCACGGTGTCGTGTGCCTTACCGACCAGCAGATCCAGGACGAGCTTCAGCGCGTCCTCACGTCGAACGGGTGGCACGGGAGCACGACCACGATGTTCTTTGTCATGACTCCCGACGGCGTCGCCTCGTGCTTCGACGGCTCAGGCCGCGAATGCACCACGAACACGTACTGCGCGTACCACAACTCGTTCACGGACTCGACCGGCGAGCCGGTGATCTACGCGAATCAGCCGTACGACGCGACCATCTCCGGCTGCGAGTCCGGCAGTTCGCCGAACGGCGACGACGCCGACTCGACGATCAACACCATGAGCCACGAGCACAACGAGGCTGTCACGGATCCCTTCGGCGACGCGTGGTGGAACTTCGCGAGCGGGCAGGAGAACGGCGACAACTGCGCCTGGGTCTTTGGAAGTTCGCTCGGCGGAACGCCCGGCGTGGACGAGTACAACCAGATCATCAACGGCCATCACTACTGGCTGCAGGAGGAGTGGTCGAACGACGGCAGCGACTGCGTCCAGCACTACCTCGGAATCCCGGTGAACGTCGGCGCCCCCACCGTCTCGGGCCCGACAGGCGTGGGACAGGTCCTGTCCGCGACACAGGGCTCCTGGACGCAATCGCCGACGAGCTACCTCTACCAGTGGGTGCGCTGCACTACCGCAGAGGTCAACTCGTGCTCCGCCTTCCCCGACGCGACGGCTGCTACGTACCGACTCACCTCAGCCGACGTGGGCCGGACGCTCCGCGTCGGCGTCTACGCCCAGAACGCGGCGGGAACTTCGCCGATCGCCTTCTCGGCGCCGACGGCGGTCGTGGTGACGCTGCCGGCTGCAAGCAGCCAGCCAGTCGTCTCGGGCCTTCCGATCGTTGGGAGGACGCTGTCCACCACGAGCGGCGCCTGGAACACCACAGCGAGCTTCGCCTACCAATGGGAACGCTGCGCGGCGAACTCGACCGGCTGCATCGCCATCCCCGGAGCAGCGGCGGCGACCTACACCCTCGGAGGTGCAGACCTCGGTCACACGCTCAGGGCCGTCGTCTCGGCGACCAACGTGGCGGGAGCAGCGACCTCGTCCTCGGCAGCGACCGGCCTGATCATCGCCGTCCCCCAGTCGACGAAGACGCCTCGAATCTCGGGCAAGGTCAAGGTGGGCCGGAGCCTCTCGGCGAGTCAAGGCAGCTGGAACGGGTTCCCGGACGTCTACCGCTATCAGTGGCTGCGCTGCACAGGCAGCGGCGCGAAGTGCACCCGGATCAAGAAGGCCACCCACGCGAAGTACCGCCTCACGAAACGCGACGCCGGACACCGGCTACGGGTGCGTGTGACCGCCGCCAACCTCGCCGGCTCGGTCGCAGCAACCTCGCTCGCGAGCAAACGCGTGCCGCACGTGCAGCGACACCACTAGCGGGCGAGCAGCCGCTGCAGCAGCGCTGCGTTCCGCGGCGCGAACCCTTCCCAGTCGTTGTTGAAGTAGACGAAGACGTCGTGCGTGCGGCTCCAGCCGCGCAGCCGGTCCGCCCACTCGCGCAGCTCGGAGTCGCTGTAGTTGCCCCGTCGCCCGCGGGTGCCACCGTGGAAGCGGACGTACGTCCAGTCCGCCGTCAGCTCACGGCTCTGGAACGCGTGCACCTGCGGGCGGTCGCCGATGGCGAGCGCGACGCCGTGCTCGCGCAGGAGCGCGTACGTCTCCTCGACGAACCAGGACGGGTCGCGGAACTCCACGCAATGCCGCAGCTCCCGCGGCAACCGGGCGAGCGCCGTCGCGAGACGGTCGTGGTCGCGGCGGAACGTCGGCGGCAGCTGCCAGAGGAGCGGCCCGAGCTTCGGCGAGCGAAGGAGCGGCTCGATTCGTTCGAGGAACCGCTCCAGGCCCGGGCCGAGGTCGAGCAGGCGCTTCACGTGCGTGAGGTACCGCGACGCCTTGACCGCGAACAGGAAGCCGTGCGGCGTCTGGTCGAGCCAGCGCGCGACGGCGTCGGTGCGCGGCAGCCGGTAGAAGGTCGAGTTCACCTCCACGGTGTCGAAGCGCTCGGCGTAGAACTCGAGCCAGCGCGACGCGGCGAGCCGCGGCGGGTAGAAGACGCCGTTGCGCCAGTGAGCGTAGTTCCAGCCGGAGAGCCCTATACGGACGGGACGCACCGGGGGAAGGTTCCCGCCGGCGCGTCCCGTTCACCTCGTCGGTCTCAGTTCAAGACGTCGACGTCGTCGGCCCGGACGTACGCGATCCGGTGGTTGAAGAAGATCTCGTAGAACTGCTCCGGGCTCGATTCGACGTAGTACGAGCTCGGGTCGTCGAACAGCGTCGCGTGGTAGTGATCCGCCGTGACGAGGTCCTTGGCCACGTACGTCTGGCCCGCCGGAATCGAGTACTTGTCGAGCGTGGCGGTCGAGTAGCTCGACGGGTACGCCGCTCCGTAGACCGGGATCGAGGAGAGGCCCGCCTTCGGCGTGATGAGCGTCCCGCTGCCCGGGATCGTCGTGGCAGTCGTCCCGAGCGGGTCGTACAGCCACCCCTTCTGGCCGCCGAACCAGATGGCGAGCCAGTTGCCGCTGCGACCGGCGACGGCGTACTGCGCACCGGTCGCCGCCTTGTCGCCCCAGTCCCAGGCGAGTGTCGTCCCGACGCCGTCGGGCTCGACGCCCGCATCCGCGAGGTACGGATCAGAGAGGAGCGGGCTGTCGGCGCTCGGCGCCGTGTGGAGGTAGACGAAGTTGGCGGGCTGGGTCGGGCACGCGGCGGTGCCGTCGCCACAGCCGGTGACGGGCGGCTGGTTCGTCGCCCACTTCGGGTCGATCGTGACGACCGGATCCGTTCCCGGGTCGCCGCTCGGCGTGATCGGCGCTCCCACGAGCGCCATGAAGTGCGCCCAGTTGAAGTACGGGCCCGGATCCCAGTGCATCCCGGCCTGGTAGGGGCTGGACGGCCCCGGTACCTGGTCATGGCCGATGATGTGCGCCCGGTCGAGCGGGATCCCGTACCGCTCTGCCTGGTAGCGGGTCAGCCGGGCGAGCGAATGGTAGAGGGCCGGCGTGAACCAGTTGGCGAGGTCGAGCGCGAATCCCTCGTTCTCGATCCCGACCGAGTGCGTGTTGACGTACCAGTTGCCGGCGTGCCACGCGACGTCGTGCGTCGGAACCATCTGTGTGACGAACCCGTCGGAGGAGCGGATCACGTAGTGCGCGCTCACGTAGGCGTGCGAGTTCTGGAACTCGGCGAGCGTCGGGTCGTACAGCTCCTCCGTGTCGTGGACGACGACGTAGCGGATCCCGAGGCCGTCGTCTGGGCGGTTCGCAAGGTCGTAGTTGCCGTAGTCGCCCGGATCGGCGCTGTTCTGCGCATAGGCCGCGGGCAGGAACTGGCACGCGAGCCCGGCCGGGCACTCGGCGCCACTCTGGAGCGGGTTGGACAGGTGCGCGACCCGCGCCGAGCCGTTCTCGGCGTGTCCACCCGGCTTGCCCGAGGGCGGTGGCGCCTGCCCTCGGTCGGCGACGGCGACGCCGGCGCCGCCGACAGTCAGGAACGCGGCGAAAACGGTGGCGACGACGAGCAGGCGACGAATCGATCTCATTGGCTACCCCCTTCTGGGCGAGAGTCAGGCGTATGCCGCAGAAGACCTAGTCTTACGTGTTGTAAGCCATGTCCGCGTCGGTTCAGGCCCGCAGGGCCGCAGCGATGCGGCCGCATACGCCGGCCGAGCCGGCCGCGACCACCCGCGAGCGCTGCTCGAGGTCGAGCGGGGCGGCGCCGAACGGCTCCTCGACGTCGAACAGGTCGATCGCCACACCCACCGCGCTGCAGAGGAGCTGGGCCGCGGCGATGTCGACCGATCGCGCCGGCTTGAGCGAGCAGACGGCGTCGACGCGGCCGGCGGCGAGGTGGCAGAGCGAGAGCGCCAGCGAGCCCATGATCCGCAGGCGGTGAGCGAGGTCGGCGACCTTCGGCGCGTCGCGCGCGACGAGCGAGGTGCGGGTGGCCTCGAAGGAGAGGATCTCGACCTCGTCCTTCGGCCGCTCCGCGCCGAGTCGCTCGCCGTTCAGCCACGCGCCTTCGCCGCGGCGCGCGGTCCACTCCTCCCCCGAGCCGAAGTCGTGGACGAAGCCGAGCACGACGTCGTCCATCGTCTCGCCCTCCGCAACGGCGATCGAGAGCGAGAAGAACGGGATGCCGCGCTTGGCGTTGAGCGAGCCGTCGATGGGATCGACGACGACGAGCGGTCGCGCTTCGCCGCCCAGCCGCCCGATCTCCTCGGAGACGACAGCGCCGGCGGCCTCGCGCACGCGGGCGAGGATCGCGTCCTCGGCCGCCTTGTCGATCGCCGTCGTCTCGTCCCCGCCGAGGCCTTCGCCGACGACCGGCTCGCGCTCGGCGCGCGTCGGCAGCCGCGTGAGCACCGCGTCGACGTCTGCGACGGCCGCCCGGCAGAGCTCCAGCCAGTCAGTCAAGCGGCAGCAACAGCAGGCCGGACGTGAGCTTCGGATAGAAGAAGGTGCTCTTCTGCGGCATCACGTCGCCGCGGCGCGCGACCGTCCAGACATCCTCGATGCGCGTCGGGCGCAGAAGGAAGGCCGCCTCGGCTTCGCCGCGATCGACGGTCGCCACCGCCTCCTCGCGACGGGGCGTGTAGGTGACGCCGCTCGGGGCGGCCCGGTCGACGACCTCCGGGTCGAGCAAGCCGTCGCCCGCGAGCTGTTCGTACCGGCCTGCCCGGTAGAGCACCGGCCCCGGGAGGAGGTCGCCGGGAGGGTCGATCGGTGTTCCCTCGACCTCGCCGCCGCTCTCGGCGACTCGATGGGTCGGGAAGATCGTCAATCCCTCCTGCCCGGTCGGGACGATCACCGCAAGTAGCCACGCCGACTCCTCGCTGCCGTCCTCGGCGTGGAAGGCGAGAGCCGTCTCGTAGCGATGGTGGCCGTCCGCGATCAGGAGCTGCGCGCCCGCGAGCTCCTCCACCAGCGCCTCGGCGAACTCCGCGTCGAGCCGCCAGAGGCGCGACACGACACCGCCCTCGTCGGCGGCGAGCTCCGGTTCGCCGAGACCGTCGAGCTCGACCGTCCCGTCCCAGAGGAAGAACAGCGGCTCGAGCTGGGTGCGCGTGGCGCGCAACAACCGCAACCGGCCCTCCTTCGGCCCGGCGTGCGTCCGCTCGTGCGGCAGCACGACGCGGTTCTCGTACGGCTCGAGCCGGAGCGCCGCGACGAAGCCCTCGCGCCGGCGGGCGACGCCGTCCGGGCCGACGTACTCCTGCGCGAGCCACCAGCACGCGGGCTCGGGATCGCGGACGAGGACTCCCCGCTCGCGCCATTCCGCCAGGCTCGCCGCCGCCCCGTCCTCGGAGTCGGGCAGCGTCAGGTGGACGACGTTGAAGGCGCTTTGTCGGAGGAGTTGCTCTCTTTGCTCCGCCGCGATGACGTCGTACGGCGGCGCGACGAGCGACTCGAGCGGGCCTGCGACAGCCTCGTCGTAGCGGAGCGCGCGGAACGGCCGTACGACTGCCACGGCACTGACCGTACCAACCGAACGGCTTCGCCACCGCCCCTCCGGCTCGTGCGCGCGACGACGGGAGACCCTTGCGTCCAGGCGCGCCGGCTGAGCCGGAACGCCTCGTCCGCGAGCGCCATGAGGAGCCCGAGGCTGACCACGAGCACCCGCCGCAGGACGCGGGCGGTCCAGCGCAGACGGAGGCTCGCATTCCGCCTCCGGTCGGGCATCAGTCGGCGCCGGCGATCGACGACGAGCACGCCCTCCGCCGGGACGACGGCGATGACCGCCGACGCTGGCACCCGCCGGACACGCCGGTGGCCCGTCCGCACCTCGAGCACCGACGGGTCGTGCGGATTCTCCTCCGCCAGAATCCGCTCCACCGTGCCCCGACCGCCGCCTGCGAGGGAGAAGCCCACACAGTTGGCGAGCCAGTAGCGGGTGACGGGGCTGGAGGCAGGGAACCGCTTGCTCTGGCGCAATGCAACCGCCATCCACGCCCCGGTACCCCGTTACCCGGCCATGCGAAACTCCCCCTCGTGACCACGATCGCCGAGCTCGAGGAAAACCGCACGGTTGAGGGCATCTACGCGGTCGCGCGGAAGGAGCGGCTGCGGACGCGGAACGGCTCGACCTATCTCGCGCTCGAGCTCGTCGACCCGAGCGGCCGGATCGGCGCGCGGGTCTGGAACGACGTCGAGCTGCTCGACGGACGCTTCGAGACCGGCGACGCGATCCGCGTGCTCGGTCGCGTCGAGCGGTTCCGCAACGAGCTCCAGCTGGAGGTGCGGACCCTCGAGCCGGCCGAGGGTGTCGACCCGGCAGCGCTTACACCCGGCCTGCGCCGCGACGCCGACGAGCTCGAGGGATTCCTCGAGTTCCTCGTCGCCGAGGTGCACGACGAGGCGCTCCGGGCGGTCGTCGCGCGAGCACTCGCCCATGCGCCCCTGCGCGCCTATCCCGCGACGCCCGAGGGACACCACTCGTACGCCGGCGGACTGCTCGAGCACACGGTCGGCGTTGCGACGCTCTGCCGCGAGCTCGCCCAGATCCACCCGCGCCTGCGCGGCGACCTGCTGCTCGCGGCCGCGCTCGTCCACGACGTCGGCCGGACGCGCGAACTCGGACGGCCGCCGGTCTTCGCGCCGACCGAGGAGGGGCGCCTGCTCGGCCACGTCCACCTCGGGCTCCGTACGCTCGAGGAGCTCGACGCTCCCGCCGAGCTGCTGCACGCCGTCGCCTGCCACCACGACTCGCGCGCCGCGCGCACGGCCGAGGCCGCCGTCCTCTACCACGCGAACCAGCTCGACGCCGTCGCGGCAACGCGGCCGGTGCCCGACTAGTTTGCTCTCTGCGCTCCTGGCGCTCGCCGCCAGCCTCTCCTGGGGACTCGGTGACTTCCTCGGCGGCGTGAAGGCGCGGGCCTTGCCGAGCCTGACGGTGCTCGCTGCGTCCCAGCCGTTCGGGCTCGCCGCGCTCGGCCTCGCCGTGGCCGCCCGGGGAACCGGGATCCCCGGCGACGAGGTGGCCTGGTCGGCCCTCTCGGCCGTCGTGGGCACCGTGGGGCTCTTCGCGTTCTACCGCGGCATGGCGGCGGGAGCGATGAGCGTCGTGGCGCCGATCGCCGCCGTCGCCGCCGGCGTTCCCGTGATCTGGGGCGTGGCGATCTCGGGCGACCGCATCCACGCTCTCCAGGGGATCGGCCTCGTCGCGGCTGTGGGCGGCAGCGTCGTCGCCTCGCTCGAGCTGCAGCCGGAGCGCCGACAGATCGCGGCCGGCGTCGGTTGGGCAGCGCTCGCGATGCTCGCGTTCGGCGCCTACTACGTCCCGATGCACGCCGCCTCGACGCAGGACTGGTTGTGGCCGGCCTTCCTCTTCCGCTGCACGTCGGTGACGCTCGTATGGTCGTTCGTGCTCGTCCGCCGGCTGCGGCCGACCGGTCTCCGTACGCACTGGCCGGGCCTCGTGGCGATCGGCGTCCTCGACACGGGCGGGAACACGCTCTTCGCGGCCGCGTCGTCGACGCACGGCCTGCTCAGCATCGTCTCGGTGCTCGCCTCGCTCTATCCGGTCGTGACCGTGCTGCTCGCACGCCTCGTGCTCGGAGAGCGCGTCCAGCGAACGCAGGACGCCGGCGTCCTCGTCGCACTCGCCGGCGTCGTCCTGATCACAGCGGGAGGCTAGCCACCCTCTGCTCGATCACGGCGCGCAGCTCGCGCACCTCCTCGAGGCACAGCCCGACCGGGTCGGGCAGGTTCCAGGCGTCCGTATCGACGACGATGTCGTTCGCCGACGGCGCGTCGACGCGATGTGGAAACGGCACGTCGAGCTCCTCGATCGCCTCGGCCACGGCCTCCTCGGGGACCTCTCCGGCGAATGCATCCCCGCGAAGCGCCGCCGCGAGAGCGCCGTGCGCTCCGACGAAGACCACGCGGCTCATCCCCCGAGCGTATTGCGCAGCTCACCCACCGCGCCGGGAACGAGCCGGTAGTACGCCCAGGTCCCGCGGCGGCTCGATTCGACGAGGCCGGCGTCACGCAGCACTTTGAGGTGGTGGGAGATCGTCGGCTGCGAGAGGTCGAACGCCGCGTTGAGATCGCACACGCAGCACTCCTCCGTCGAGGCGAGGCGGTTGACGATGGCCACGCGCGTCGGGTCGGAAAGAGCGCGGAAGCGGGCGGCGAGCGTCCCGCTCGCAACGGGGTCGAGCGGCTCGGTAGCGGGACCGCAGCAGATGACCGGAAGAGTCTTCATCGATCTATGTCAATATAGTACATCGACGTCAATCGATGAAAGGAGGCTGGGATGCGCGGCGAGTGTTGCGACGGCTGCTGCGGCGGCACGGGCTGCTGTTAGTCCGACATGTCGGCGGGGGCGTACGACCCCGCCGGCGCCTAGACGTTGAAGCGGATGTTGAGGACGTCACCGTCTTCGACGACGTAGGGCTTCGCCTCGAGGCGCTGCTTCCCGGCGCGGGCGGCCTCCGCGTGACCGCCCGCCTCGACGAGATCGTCCCAGCGCACGACCTCGCACCGGATGAAGCCGCGTGCGATGTCGGAATGGATCGTCTCTGCGGCGTCGAGCGCCGTCTCGCCGCGCCGCAGCGTCCACGCGCGCGTCTCCTTCTCGCCCGCGGTGAAGAACGTGATCAGGTCGAGCGTCTCGGCGAGCCGGCGCACAACCTCGCCGAGCGCGGACTCGCCCCCGCCGCGGAACTCCGCCGCCTCCTCGGGCGAGAGCTCGGAAAGCTCCGCCTCGAGCTGCAGGTCGATGCCGTCGCTTCCGTTGACGAGCTCGAGCAACGGCTTCGTCGTCAGCGGGTCGAGCTCAGACGGCAGCTCTCCGTCCCACTCCACCAGGGTTCGGCCGGCGTCGAGGTGGGCGAGGAGCCGTTCGAGCTCCGCGGCTTCTGCCTTGAGGCGGGCGTCTCCCGACTTCGCCTGCTTCGCCACGCGCTCGAGCCGGCGCTCGACGTGGTCGCGGTCGGCGACGAGAAGCTCGAGCTTCAGCGTCTCGAGGTCGTTGGCGGGAGCCCGCGTGCCGGAGAAGCCGTCGAGGACGACGAGGAGCGCGTCGACCTGCCGCAGGTTGCCGAGCAGCTGCGGCCCCGTTCCCGGAACGTCGACGACGCGCACAGCGGCAGGCGTGATCTTCCGCGCCCCCACCGTCTGCGCGACCCGGTCGAGCCGCTCGTCCGGGATCTGCGCCATCCCGACGTGCTCCTTGCCGGAGCCGTGCGTCTCGGCGCGCGTCAGTGCACGAAACAGCGTCGTCTTGCCCGAGCTCGGCAGCCCGACGATCCCGACCTCCAGCGCCAC
>DASSVO010000059.1:0-8125 GCA_035706005.1 Gaiellaceae bacterium
GGGGTCACCATCGGTCACTTGCCGAAGCTCCTCTCACTCTCGATCTGGGTCTGGTGGCCGCCCGGGCCTCGTCCCAAGCAGGGGGAGCTCTACCCGCTCCAGATCGCTCGGTCGGAGGCGATCGTCTTCGCGCTCGGCGTCGAGATCACGGCAATCGGCATCTATGCCGGAAGCGCCGTGGCAGCCCGAGTGGGCGCCGGACTGGTGGCAGCGGCGGCGCTGCTGGTCGCGGTTGCGGCGGCATCCGTCTGGCAGCGGCGCAGCCGAGCAAGGTGATCGGTATGCGGATCCTCTTCGCCGGGGCTACAGGCGTTCTCGGCCGGGCCACGCTTCCCCATCTCCACGGGCACGCGGTCACGGGGCTGACCCGATCGCCGGAGAAGCTGAATCTCCTACGCAACCTCGGGGCAGAAGGAGTCGTCTGCGACGTCTACGAGTCCGACGCGCTCTTGCGACTCGCGCAATGCGTGCAGCCGGAGGTCGTCGTCAACTTCGTCACCGACCTCGCATCCGGTTCCTACGAGGCGAACAGCCGGGTCCGGAGAGAGGGCGGAACGAATCTCGTCGCCGCCGCTACTGCCACCGGCGCGGCACGCCTCGTCACGGAGAGCGTCGCGTTTACCCTCGAAGGAGATGCGGCCGCGGCCGTCGACGAACTGGAGGCCGCCAGCCGGGCCTTCGTCGGCGCCTCGCTCATCCTCCGCTTCGGCCGCCTCTGGGGACCGGGCACCCTTTACGAAGCCTCGCCGGGACCTCCCGCAGTTCACATCGACAGGGCGGGCGCCGAAGCGGCCCGCTTGATCGCGCAGGCGCCGGCCGGCATCTACGTCGTCGCCTAGCGCGGGATCGAGGGCTCAGTGGCTCGTCTGGCGGATGCGGCGGCCGGAGATCGTCTCGGTCTCGATACGAATGACGGCCTCGCGGCGGCCGCCCGGCCAGGGCTCGATCCCGAGCTCGGCGATGCGTGCCAGCTCGTCGGGATCGTGGACGAGCCGAGCACGGCCGGTGATCATCACGCTCCAGCCTTCGCTCATTGCGTCGTCGATCTGGTCGACCTCGAACCCGACCCTGCCGTCGCCGGATACTGCCGCTGTGAGCACGCCGTGGGTGCGGGTATTGAAGACGACGTCGCCGTCCAGGAGGCGGAAGTTCACGGGTAGTGCAACCGGTCCAGGCTCGCCCGTGAAGACGAAGCGGCCGACGCCGCCGCTCGCGAGGTGCTTCTCGCACTCCTCAGGCGTCAGGACGTCCAGCCGCGGGTGTGGGCCCGCTCGGCCAGGCCCCGGCGGCCGGTCTACGTTCCCTCCACGCAGATCGTCGACAGTCGTCTCGAGCGCCGTCGCGAGCCTGATCACGTAGCCACGAGAGAGCGCGACCGAGGAGCTGTGCTCGAGGTGGTCGAGGTAGCTGGCCGCCATGCCTGCCCGCCGGGCCACCTCCTCGCGGCTGAGGCCGAGCTCGCGGCGACGGTGGGCGACCCGGCGGGCGAGATCCCCTGAGGAGAGGGGCCGCACGACTAACTCTCCGCGTCCCCGTTGCTACGCAGGAGCTCTGCGAGCACGACTGCGTCGTTGTGCTCGGTGTCGCGCGCGGAATACACGAGCGTCAGGTCGCCGCGGTGGCCCCGGCGGCGAAGCTCGCGCACTTTCTCGGCGTGGCCGGCGAGCTCGGCGCGATAGCGGCTCCGGAATCCGTCGAACTTGTCCGGCTCGTGGCCGAACCACTGCCGCAACTCACTGCTCGGCGCCAGCTCGCGTGCCCACTCGTCCAGCTGCGCCTCTTCCTTGGAGACGCCCCGCGGCCAGATGCGGTCGATCAACACCCGGTAGCCGTCAGCCGCTTCTGCGGGCTCGTAGGCGCGCTTGATCCGAACGGCCATGCTCTAGTCGCCGTCCTTCGCCGGGCGAACGATCACGACCGGGCAGGCAGCGTGATGGGACACCTGCTGGCTGACCGAGCCCAGGAGCAGCTCGGTGAAGCCGCCATGGCCTCGTGAGCCGACAACGAGCAGGTCGGCATCGCGGGACTGGTTCACCAGTACACCGGCCGGCGGCCCTTCGACGACGCGTCGTTCGACCTCGACCGAGTCGGTATCCGCCAGCTGCTCGCGCAATGTCTCCTCGAGCGCCCGCTCGGCGGCCTCGTGTACGTCGTTGACGTCGGCGCCGACCACAGGGGGGTAGAAGCCTTCGATCCCGGTGGCGCCGATCGTGCCGTACTGCCAGGCATGCACGACACGGAGCTTGGCATTACGGAGCTTCGCCTCCTCGAGTGCAAAGCGCAGCGCCTTCTTCGCCTGCTCCGACTGGTCGACTCCGACAACGATCACGCTCATGGTTGCTTCCTCACCCCTTTCGAGCCCGTATCACCGTGTCCACATGATCCCCACGCGCGGACCAGCCGGCCATGGGGGCGCCGCCCGATTTCGCGCCCGTCGCCTATGCAACGGCCTCGCGGCGGCTGCATGGTCCTGCGAGGAAACCGACGGTGGCTCGTTGCCGTAGGACACCTCAACCGATGCAGCGCGGCTGCCTTTCGCTCGCGCGGGACCCGGTGCGGGGCCGTTCGCTGCAAGGAGGTGATCTGTATGCAGAAGATGACGCGCAGCGTTCGCGCGCTTACGCTCGCGGGGCTCGTTTTCCTGGTGGTGGCGGCCGGCTCAGCTGCTCCGGCCAGGGCGTCGCAGACCTCCGGGACGTGGACGCGCACGGGCAGCATGACCACGCCGCGGGAGGGCCAGACCGCGGTGTTGATGCACAACGGCCAGGTGCTGTTGATGGGCGGATCGGATGGCAACACCGCGCTGAGCAGCGCCGAGTTGTACAACCCGGCCACCGGCAAGTTCACCGCGACCGGGGACATGGGCGCCGCCCGCACAAAGTTCAACGCGACGGCACTGCCCAACGGCGAGGCGTTGATAACGGGCGGCGAGATCGCGGGTAGCGCGACCAGCAGCGCCGAACTGTTCAACCCGGCAACCGGCACCTTCAGCCCGACCGGGAGCATGACCACGCCGCGGGAATTCGGCACCGCCACGCTCCTCCAGAACGGGCAGGTGCTGGTGGCAGGCGGCGACAACAGCAGCGGCACCCTCCAAAGCGCGGAGCTGTTCAACCCCGCCACAGGCACCTTCAGCCCGACCGGCAGCATGAACGTCCCGCGCGACAGTCAGACCGCGACGTTGCTGCAAAACGGGCAGGTGCTCATGGCCGGAGGCCCGCCCGGCACCTTGCCGGGAGGCAGCGCCGAGCTGTACGACCCGACGACCGGAACCTTCACCAACACCGGCAGCATGGCGTTCCCCCACTACGGGCCGGTGGCCGGGCTGCTTCCCGACGGCCGCGTCGTCTCGGTCTGCAACATCAGCGACCGCGGGGTCAACCCTTGCGGCGCCGAGCTGTACAACCCGGCCAGCGGCACCTGGAGCGACGACGGAATCGCTGACTCCACCGCCCAGGGGGGCTACACCCGCACGATGATCGACAAGGGACAGGTCTTGATCTCCGGCGGAGCAAGCCAGTTCGGTGGGGACAAGCACCTCAGGACAGTTGTGTCGTCGGAGGCGAGCCTGTTCGACCCGGGCACCGGCAACGCAACGTTCACAGGCAGCATGAGCATCCCGCGTGACGGTCACACGCTCACCCTGCTGCCGAACGGCCAAGTGCTCGCCGCCGGCGGCTATACGCAGAGCAACAGCCAGGTCAACCCCAAGATCAGCGTCACCGCCAGCGCCGAACTCTTCACGCCGTAACCTCGCACAACTTCGAGTCCCGCGAACCCTCGTGTTCGCGGGACTCGACTCCCAGGCGAGCGGTACGTAGCGGCGCGGTGGCGCGCCACACTGATGGAGGCGGCGGGAATCGAACCCGCGTCCGCAGCCGCACCGGCTGAGCGTCTACAAGCGTAGGCTGCCCTTTCGATTCGCCCGCCGGCCGGGGTGCAGCCGCCCTACCGCCGGGCTAGCCGATCCTTTGGTGTCGCGCTTTGGGCGATCAGCTCTCCCTCCGCGCCGAGCCCGTTCGTTGGCGCCGCCTCCGGGCCACGGGCCCAACCCGGGGCGGCGTCGCCGGCTAGGTCGCCCTAGGCGGCGAGTGCGAGATCGTTCTTCGCACTTGCGTTTTGCCGGTGGATTTACGAGGCCAACCGGCGACCTCGGCTTGCAACTCATCCGGATGGATCGACCACGTCGAAGCCAGGTCGCCCCCGTATGTATTTCGTGAGACCATTGTAGCCGGGTGGTCGTGAAGTGACGATCGGGGCGGTCGAGGGGCGGCTCGAGGCCGTCGGAGCGGATGCACGCACACGTGCGCTCTACGCCGTCCGGCTCGTGGCCGTCGCAGCCGTCTACTACGGCGGGGCGAAGCTCGGGCTCGCCCTCTCGGTTGCGCACGGCGTCATCACCCCGGTGTGGCCGCCGACCGGCATCGCGCTCGCGTCGCTCGTGCTCTTCGGGCGGCAGATGTGGCCCGCGGTCGCCGTCGGCGCCTTCCTCGCGAACGCGACGGGCGGCGCGTCGATACCCGTCGCGCTCGCCCTCTCGTTCGGCAACACGCTCGAGGCGGTGATCGGCTACGAGCTGCTCCGTCTCGTCCGCTTCCGCCCCAGCCTCGAGCGCGTCCGCGACGTCCTGGCGCTCGTGATCCTGGCCGGCGCCGCGAGCACGGCCGTCGCCGCGACGAACGGCGTCACGGCCCTCTGGATCGCCGGAGACCTCTCGGACACCTACGGCTCGTCGTGGCTCCTGTTCTGGGTCGGAGACGCGATGGGCAACCTGATCGTCGCTTCCCTGCTGCTCGTCGTCGCCTCCCTCGCGCTGAGCCGGAGGCTGCCCCGCGTGCACGTGGCGGAGGGCGCGACGCTCCTCGCCCTCCTTGTCGGCTTCAGCTGCTTCGTCTTCCTCGCCGGTTACTGGCGCTACCCGCACGTGCTCTTCCCGCTCTACATCTGGGCCGTTCTCCGCTTCGGGCAGCTCGGCGCCGTGTCGAGCAGCTTCATCGTCGCCGCCATCGCGATCGCCGGCGCCGTCGGCGGCGAGACGCCGCTGGCGCACTCGACCGGCACGAACGTCGTGCTCATCCTCGAGGCGTTGCTCGCAGGCGTCACGATCAGCGTGCTGCTGCTCGGCGCGGTGCTCGCCGAGCACAGCCGCGCCGAAGGAGAGCTCGCCGAGGCCCAGGCTCTCGCGCGCGTCGGCAACTGGTCGTGGGACGTCGGGACCGGCAGAGTCTCCTGGTCCGACGAGCTCTACCGGCTCGTCGGGCTCGAGCCGCAGTCGCAGCCCTTCGACCTCGACGGCTACCTCGGGCTCCTCCATCCCGAGGATCGCGAGCGCGCGCGCCGGATCATCGACCGCGCCTACGAGAGCGGCGAGCCGTTCGCCTTCGACCACCGCGTCTTCCTCCCGGACGGCAACCTGCGCTGGCTGCACGGACGCGGGCGCGTCCTGCGCAACGCTGCCGGCGAGGCGGTGCGCATGGCCGGAACCGCGCAGGACATCACCGAGCGCAAGCAGATCGACCAGCTGCGGGACACGATTCTCGCGACGGTGTCGCACGAGCTGCGCACGCCGCTCACCGCGATCGTCGGGTTCGCCGTGACGCTGAAGGAGCGCGCACTCGATGACGAGACGCGTGCGGCCGTCGTCGAGACCCTCGTCGCTCAGGCCCGAAAGCTCGAGCTGCTGCTCACCGATCTCCTCGACCTCGAGCGGCTGCGCCACGGATTCGTCACTCCGTCGCTCGTCGAGACCGACGTGGGACGGCTCGTCGAGCAGGTCGTCGCCGCACACACCGACGGCACGCATCCGATCGCATTCGGCGGGGAGGCGGCGCCGCTCGTCGTCGACCCGCCGAAGATCGAGCGCATCGTCGACAACCTGATCGCGAATGCCGTCCGTCACACGCCGGGCGGGACGGCGATCGAGGTGCGGGTCGAGGATGTCCCCGAGGGCGTCGTGATCGCCGTCGACGACGCCGGGGCCGGCATCCCCGCGACGGAGCGCGATGCGGTCTTCGAGCCGTTCCGCCGCGGGAGCGACTCGGGCAATCGCGCCGGCGCGGGCGTCGGCCTCTCGCTCGTCGCCCAGTTCGCAGAGCTCCACGGCGGACGCGTCTGGGTCGAGCAGGCACCCGGCGGCGGCGCAGGCTTCCGCGTCTTCCTCCCGCGGCGGATCGCGTAGGAATCGCGTTCGTGGCCATGTTCCACGTCCTCGTCCGCCAGGCCGGCCCGGAGTTCGATCCGGCGCTGCCGCTCGAGCAGCAAACCGGCTGGGACGAGCACGCCGCGTACATGGACGCCCTCGTCGAGGGCGGCCACATCGTCCTCGGCGGACCGCTCCCGAACGGGCGCGTCGCACATGCGATGCAGGCCGAAACGGAAGAGGAGCTGCGTGCGATCTGGGCACGCGACCCGTGGCACGAGTCGCACCTCGTCCTCGAGAGCGTCGAGCCGTGGGAGATCCGGCTCGATTCCCGCGAACGCGGGTAGCCGTCGTGCGTCCGCCGCTCGGCTAGCGCCGCAACGACTTCAGCTCGCGCTCGATCTGGCGCCGCGCGTCGCGGGCCGCGATGTCGCGGCGCTTGTCGCGCAGCTCCTTGCCGCGCGCAAGGGCGAGCTCGACCTTGACGCGGCCGTCGCGGAAGTAGAGCCGCGTCGGGACGAGCGTGAAGCCCTTCTCCGCGACCGCCGAGGAGAGCCGGTCGATCTCGCGGCGGTGCAAGAGGAGCTTGCGCGGGCGGTCCGGGTCGTGGTTCGCGCGGTTCCCCTCCGTGTACTCCGGCACGTGGAGGCCGACGAGCCACGCCTCTCCGTCGCGCACCTCCGCATACGCCTGCCGCAAGGTCGCCTCCCCGCCGCGCAGCGACTTCACCTCCGTCCCGGTCAGCACGACGCCGGCCTCCACTCGGTCCGAGAGGTGGTAGTCGTGCCGCGCGCGGCGGTTGTCGACGATCAGCTTCTCCCCTGCCTGCTTGGCCATAGCGGGCAAGTGTAGGGATGGGCTCCGGCGGCAACCCCGTAGCGAACGAGGAAACGGAGGTCACGATGAAGATGCGGTTCATACCGACGAGCGTCCACGGCGCCGTCGACCACGTCGTCGGGCCGGCGCTCGTCATCGCTCCGACGCTCCTGCGGCTCGGGCGCACGAGCCCGGAGGGGATCGTGGCGCGTGCGGTCGGCGGCGCCGAGGCGGTGTACTCGAATCTCACCGACTACGAGCTGAGCGTGAAGAACGTCGTCCCGATGCCGGTGCACCTCGCTCTCGACGCGGTCGGCGGCGCCACGCTCGCCGTCGTCCCGCAGCTCACCGGCGCGCGCAAGCGCGGCAAGAAGCACTGGGTGCCGCACCTGGCGATCGGCGTGATGGAGATCGGGATGGCGGCGTTCACGAAGACGCACCCGCCCCGGACGAAGCCGGGCCGCGCCGCCTACCTCGCGAAGCTCGTGTCGACGGCGAAGGTCGCGAGGGACACGGCGACAGGCGTCGTCAAGTCGGTCGCGTAGGCACAGTCCCGCGGTAGGGTCGCGCGGTGGAGCTCACGCTGGCCCAGCTGCAGGAGATGGGCTCGTTCGGCTTTCCGGGCCTGCTCGGCATCGACTTCTACGAGGCGGGCGACGGCTTTGTCCGCGCCCGTCTCGAGCTCCACGAGAAGCACCAGGCGCCGAACGGGTACCTCCACGCCGGCACGGTCGTCGGATTCGCCGACTCCGCGTCCGGTTACGGCTGCATCCTCAACCTGCCGGAAGGTGCGACCGGCTTCACGACGATCGAGCTCAAGACGAACTTCCTGCGCAGCGCGCGGACGGGGACGATCGACTGCGAGGCGCGACTCACGCACGGCGGCCGCACGACGCAGATCTGGGATGCGACCGTCACCGACCCGGACGGCCGCACGATGGCGCTCTTCCGCTGCACCCAGCTGATGCTGCGCTAGCGACGGCCGGCGCGGTATCCCCGCGCCATGAAGCAGCGGTCGCAGAGCGTCGCCCACGGGGCGGTGCGGGCGCCGCAGACCCGACAGCGGCCGACCGTCGGATCCTCGATCTCGGCGCGCAGCTCCCGGACGACACGGGCCGCCGCGGCCTCCTCGAGCGCCGCGGCGCGCTCGATCGTGACTCCCGCGACCCC
>DASSVO010000060.1:0-45503 GCA_035706005.1 Gaiellaceae bacterium
CGAGGGGCCGGCGATCTGCGTCGTCACCAGCGGCGTCGCGACGTACCCCGCCGCGTCGTCGGGCTTCTTGTTCGTCCGGTTGAAGACGACGGAGAGCTTCCCGTCCTGCCGGTCGTACGTGATGGCGAAGAAGTCGGCGAGTGAGCGGTCGCCGCCGCTGATGTCGCACCCGAGCCCGTTCAGGCAGATCGAGTCGTAGTGGAACGGATGCGTCGTCGCCTTCACCTGACCGACCTTCGGCACCGCGTCGAACGCGTCCACCGTCTGGCTGACGTAGACGTCCCACGCGGCCTTGAACGCGGACGTGTTCGGGTCGCCGTCCTGCGTGGTGCCGTAGAAGGCGACCGCCACGCGTCCCGGCGCACCGCCGGCGGCGACCCACGGGAACACCGTCGTTCGCACGGCGTCGCGGTCCATCTGCACGGGCGCGGTGAAGCCCGGCTGGACGGTCGGCTCGCCGTCGAGTGTGCTCTCCACGTCCGTGATCGACTGATTGCAGTTCGTCACGTCGGCGGCGGGCAGCGAGGCGAGCCACGTGTGGTAGTCCGTCTTGTCCGCCCATGCGACGTAGACGTTTCCGGCGCTGTCGACGTCCGCGGTAGCGAAGCCCGCAGTGCCGCCGGCAACCGTGCTGCCCTGCGCGACGACGCAGTCCGTCCACGTGTCGCCGCCGTCCTGCGAGATCGCGAGGTTCACCTGCTCGCCCTTGGTCCACGGCATCACCACCGTCTGGAGGGACGGGATCCAGTGCATCGGCCCCGGGAAGTCGGGGTCGGGCGCCGCTATCGCGGAGGCGGCGGAGTAGGTGAGTCCACCGTCGGTCGACTTGATCACCACCGTGTTCCGCGGCTCCTGCTGGTTGTACGAGAGCAGGACCGTCTTGTCGTCGGTGAACGTCATCCACTGCCGGTCGGCGAGGGCGCCGTTCGACGTCACTCCGCCGGTCGAGTCCGCGCCGGCCGAATCGAGCGTGTGCCCGTTGTCGGCGGAGGTGGACGTCGAGAACCCGCTCAACGCGCCCAGCCCGGCGTACGCGTACTGGTAGTTGCCCTGGGCGTTCGGGAGCTCACCGGTCGCGACGACGCAGTCGCCGCCGCCGCCGAGCGACTGCTGGCCTCGCGGAGGCGTACCCAGCAGGTGGAACTGGTCGCCGCCGTCCGTCGACACCTGGGCGTAGTCCGCTCCGTTCGAGAAGCCGGTCGGGCCGCACGTGTAGAGGAGGCCCGCCTTGTCGGAGACGATCAGCGGCTCCGCCTCGTCGCGCTGCGGATCGGCCGGGACGGCCGCCGAGAACGCCAGCCCCTGCGCGCTGGCCGACGGCAGAGTGGTGCTGGTCTGCGTGGTCGAGGTGACCGTCAGCGTGCCGTTGTACGGCTGCGGCACGGAGTTGACGAAGCCGCAGGCGAACACGGTGTAGTCGCCCGGCGCGAGGTTCGTCGCGACGACCGTCTCCGTCGTGCTCGAGCCGTCGCTGGAGCCGATCTCTCGCGTCCCGGACTGATCGGCCTCGTCGCCGTTGTCACTGACCACGGTGAGGATCTCGTCGCTCAGGTCCTCGGCGCCGGTCGGATTGGCAGGCGTCCACGAGATCTGGAACGTGAACGTGGTCTTGAGCCCCGTGTACCCGGTGCTCGGAACGTGAACGGTGATTCCGTGACTGTCGTTGGCGACCGTCCCGGTCGCCTGGGAACAGTCGCTCGCTGGGTTCGCATTGGCCGGAATCGTTCCCGTCCACTGAACCGATGTGCTCGTGCCCGCAGCCGGCACCGTCACGTCCTGACTCGCCGGTTCGGAGCCGCTGCCGATTGCCGCAAAGGCGAGAGCCCCTCCGGTCACCGCGAGCACAGCGACGCCGAGCAGGAGCAGCCGCTTCCCCCTCATCGAAATGCCTCCCTAGTGGAATGCTCTATCTATCCGCACCAAAAAGCGACCACCAATTCCCGCTCGAGCGGATTCGAAAACGCTACGAGCGAGACGCGTAGCCGCGCATCCCGTCGAGCAGGAGCGCCGTGAAACGGTCGGCGAGCTCGTCGGTGGCGCCGCCCGGTCGCAACCAGGTGTAGGCCCAGTTCGCCGCCGACAGCGCGAGCAACGCCGCCGTCGCGTCGTCGAGGTCGGTCCGCAGCTCGCCGAGCTCGCGGCCCTCGCGGAAGAGCGCCCGGAACCGCTCCTCGTAGCGGCGCCGCTCGGCGACGAACTCGTCCCGCCGCTCGCCCTGGAGGTACCGCCACTCGCGCACGAACACGGTCGCGACGTCGAGCTGCTCGGCCACGACCCGCAGGTGCGCACGCAGCGCGACCCGGATCCGCTCGACGACCGGCCCCTCCTCCGGCACCGCGTCGAGCGCGACGTGGAAGGCGGCCGAGCCTTCGCGCGCGACCTCCCAGAGCAGGTCGGCCTTCGACTCGATGTGGGCGTAGAGCGAGCCCTTCTGGACTCCGAGGGCTTCCGCGAGATCGCCGATCGACGTGCCGTGGTAGCCCTTCTCGGCGAAGAGGCGGGCGGCGGCGCGTGTTAGCTCGGTGCGGCGGGCGGACATCTACACTGGGAAAACTAACGATCGTTCGGAAGGTGGTGCTGCGTGGTAGCGGTCGAGATTCCCGGGGACGAGCAGGCATTTCTCGAGTACGTCCAGTCCGGTGGCCAGGTCGAGACGGCAGATTGGATGCCCGACGACTACCGGGCGAAGCTGATCAAGTTCATCGAGATGCACGGCAACTCCGAGCTCATGGGCGTCCTGCCCGAGCGCGAGTGGATCCTCCGTGCCCCGACGCTCCAGCGCAAGCTCGCGTTGACGGCCAAGGTGCAGGACGAGGTCGGGCACGCGCAGCTCATCTACCGCGTCGTCGAGGATCTCGGCAAGCCGCGCGAGCAGTGCCTCACGGACCTCGTGGACGGGAAGGCGAAGTTCCACAACGTCTTCCATTACCCGACGCAGACCTGGGGTGACGTCGGCGTCATCGCATGGCTCGTCGACGCGGCCGCGATCATCAGCCAGAAGGCGCTGCTCAAGTGCTCGTACGCACCGTACGCGCGGATCATGAAGAAGAGCTGCTGGGAGGAGTCGTTCCACATCCTCCACGGACGCGACGTCATCCTCGCCATGGTCACCGGCACGCCCGAGCAGTTCGAGCTCGTGCAGGAGGCGCTCGACCGCTGGTGGGGGCCGCTAATGCAGTTCCACGGCAACCCGATCCCGAAGGACGAGGACCCGATGTACCTGTGGCGGATCAAGTCGCAGGGGAACGAGGAGGCGCGGCAGCAGTTCCTCGACGGCTACGTGCCGCAGATCCGCGAGCTTGGCTTGACCGTCCCCGACCCGAGGCTGCGCAAGCGCGACGACGGCGTCTGGGAGTACACGGAGCCGGACTGGGACGAGCTCAAGCACGTCGTCACCGGCCACGGGCCGAAGACGGAGGAACGGCTCGGCTTCCGGCGTCGCTTCCTCGAGCAGGAGCGGTGGGTGCGGGACGCGGTGCTCGCGGCGTGATCTTCGAGGTATTTCGGCAGGAGCGGCGGGGCCAGCCGTTCGAGCACGCCGGCTCCGTCGTCGCGCCCGACGCGGACTTCGCAGAGACGTGGGCGCGCGAGCAGTACGGGCGCCGCGGCGAGTCGGTCGCTCTCTGGCTCGTCCCGCGCGACGCGATCCGCGACGTCGAGGACTGGGCGGACGAGTTCGACCTCAAGTACCGCCGCGTCGACGGCTATTCCATCAAGGCCCGCCTGAAGGAGGCTCGTGAACGAGCAGGCACTGCTGGGCCTGGCTGACGACGAGCTCGTCCTCGGCTGGCGCGACTCCGAATGGACGGGGATCGCGCCGCTGCTCGAGGAGGACGTCGCCTTCTCCTCGATCGCCCAGAACGAGATCGGCCACGCGCGGGCCGTGTACGAACTCGTGGTCGGCCCCGACGGCGACGCGGACGCGCTCGCCTTCGACCGCGGGCCGGAGGAGTATCGCTGCGCTCCGCTCGTCGAGCTCCACCTGCTCGAGTGGGCGCACACGATCGCGCGACGCTGGCTCTACGAGGTCGCCGACGAGATCCGGATCACCGCGCTCAAGGACGACTCCGATCCGGCGGTCGCAGGGCTCGCGGCGAAGATCGACCGCGAGGAGGCGTACCACCGCATGCACGCCGAGATGTGGCACGAGCGGCTGCGGGACGAGCCGCGCTTCCGCGCGGCGGCAGAGGAGCTGTGGCCATATGCGCTCGGCGTCCTGCCCTCCGAGTTCCGCGGCGAGCTCGTCTCCCGCGTCGGGCTCGCCGAGGTGGAGGCGATCGAACGCGGCACGCACACCGACGAGCTCGCGCCGCTGTGGGAGGAGATGACGATGGTGCGGCGTTCCGCGCCCGCGGGAGCCCAGTGGTAGCCGAGCCTCAGGTCTGGGAGGCGCTCGAGGAGATCCCCGACCCGGAGATTCCCGTCGTCTCGCTCGTCGACCTGGGCGTAATCCGTTCGGTCGATGTCCGGAACGGACACGTCCGGATCGAGTTCACCCCGACCTTCCTCGGCTGCCCGGCGCTCGAGGTGATGAAGCGGGCGATGGAGGAGAAGGTGGCTGCGCTCGGCGCCGAGCCGGAGGTCGAGGTCGTCTCGGACGACTCGTGGTCGACCGACCGGATCACGCCGGCCGGGCGCGAGAAGCTACGCGCCGCAGGCTTCGCACCACCGGCCCCGCGGGAGGCTTCCGCGCCGAAGCTCGTGCAGCTGCAGGCGAGCGTCTTCCGCTGCCCCTACTGCGGCTCGACCGAGACGCGGCTCGAGAACATCTTCGGCCCGACACCCTGCCGCTCGCTCCGCTACTGCGAGAGCTGCCGGCAGCCGTTCGAGCAGTTCAAGACGATCTAGCTCGTAGCTAGCCGGAGGCCTGGGCGAGCCGCTCGGCGAAGCCCGGATCCTCGGCGCAGAGCCGCTCGATCGCCGCACGCTCCACCGCGACCACGGTGCAGTCGGTGAGCGCGCGCACGCGCGCCGTGCGGGTCCCGTCGGACGAGAGGAGCGCACGCTCGCCGACCACGGCACGTGGGCCCAGCTCACGCGTGCCCTCCGGTGCCTCGACGACGAGGTTCCCCTCGATCACGACGTAGACGCCGGTACCCGGCTTGCCTCGTTCGATCAGCATCTGCCCGGCGCCGAACGCGAGCTCCGAGCCCGCCGTCCTCAGCCTGCGCAGATCGTCCTCGTTCATGAGCCCGAGTATCGCACCGGCAAGCAGCGGGTGACGATCCGGTGACGGAGCTGGAAACCGCTCGCCCGCCGCGGTTAGGGTGCGGCGCGATGCCAGCCGCCACCGCAGACGACCTCGCCGGCATCCCGCTCTTCGACACGCTCGAGCCCGAGGAGCGCGCGACGATCGCGCCCTGGTTCGAGCTGCAAGCCGTCAGCTCCGGAATCAACCTGACGGGCGAGGGCGCAGCGGGCTACTCGTTCTTCGTGCTCCGCGACGGCACCGCGACTGTCCGGGTCGACGGCAGCGAGGTGAGGACGCTCGAGCCGGGTGCCTTCTTCGGCGAGCTCGCGCTCCTCGGGGAGGGGCGCCGAACGGCGACCGTCACAACCGCCTCGCAGGCGAAGGTGCTCGTCCTCTTCGGCACCGAGTTCCGCCGTCTGCAGCAGGAGTATCCGGCGCTCGCGTCGCGGATCGAGTCCGCACTGCGCGAGACCGGTCGGGCTGCGTAGCGCAACGACCCCTCGGTACGCTCTCGGCGTGGCCGTCGAGATCCTCTACTGCCCCGTCTGAAGCGGGTACGACCGACGGGCCGCGAGTCTCGCGGCCGAGCTGAACGACAGCGGGATCGACGCCTCGATCCGCGAGGGGGAGAAGTCTCAGTTCGACGTGTTCGCAGACGGCGAGCTCGTCTTTTCGAAGCAGGGCGAGGGACGCTGGCCCGATGACGGCGAGGTGCTGAACCTCGTCGGCCGCCGCTGACGCGCGGCGACTTGCGTCCCGTAAAACCTGCCGTAGTGTTGAGGCGATGATCGCCACGGGGTCCGGGTTCCGGCCGTACGTCGCACGGCTGGCTGCGCAGTGGGACGCCAAGGCGCCCGGCGAGCGGGCGCGCGTGCTCGACTCCTCGCTGCTCGGCCTCGACATCTCCGGCTTCACGGCGCTCTCCGAGCGACTCCAGGAGAGGGGGAAGCTCGGAGCCGAGGAGCTGATCACGCTGATCAGCAACTGCTACTCCGGACTGATCGACATCGCACAGCGCTACGGCGGCGACGTGCTCAAGTTCCGCGGCGACGCCCTGCTGATCGTGTTCGAGGACGCCGGCCACGAGGCGCGGGCGGCCCGTGCGGCGCTGGCGATGCAGCGGTTCATCGCCGAGGGCGGCGCGGCCGGCGACTCGAGCGTCGGGCCGGTCCAGCTCTCGATGTGCGCCGGTCTCTTCTCGGGGGCCTGCCACTTCTTCCTGCTAGGCCGCCATCATCGCGAGCTGCTCGTCTGTGGTCCGTCGGCATCGGCTGCGCTCGCGCTCGAGGACGCGGCGGACACGGGGGAGGTGCTGGTCTCGCCGGTTACGGCAGAGGCCCTCGAAGGCTTCGTCGCCTCGGAGCGCGACGGCGCTTACCTGCTTCGCGCCGACGCGGGCGACGCGGAGCTGCCGCCGCCGGCCGAGGAGCAGAGCCTGCCGTTCGACGAGCTGGCCGAGCTCGTCCCGCCGGCGTTGCGGGTTGCGATAGCGGAGAGCGCGGTCGAGGCAGAGCACCGGCGCGCCACGGCGGCGTTCGTCAGGTACTCGGGCACGGACGAGCTCGTGGAGCGGCTGGACGAGGCGGCGGCCGCGCTCGGCGAACTCGCCGACGCCGTCTCGGCCGAGACGCACGAGCGGCGCATCACGTGGCTCGAGTCGGACATCGATCGGAACGGCGGCAAGCTCTATCTCGTCGCAGGCGCGCCGGCCAGCGAGGGCGACGAGGAGGAGCGGATGCTACGGGCGCTCCGCGCGATCGTCGATGCGGCAGTCGGCCCGCCGATCGCGGTCGGCGTCAACCGCGGCCCGGTGCTCGCGGGGCCGATCGGCTCGGAGCTCCGCACCACCTACGCGGTCATGGGCGACACGGTCAACCTCGCCGCCCGCCTGTGCGCGCGGGCGGAGAAGGGCGAGATCCTCGCGAGCGGCGAGGTGCTGCAGCGGTCGCGGACGCGCTTCGAGACGACCTCGCGCCAGTTCCTCATGAAGGGGAAGGCGAAGCCCGTCACCGGCTACTCCGTCGGAGCGATCGCCGCCGAGGCGGAGGAGGAGACGAAGTCCCTCCTGCCCCTCGTCGACCGCCACGACGAACGGCGCGATCTCGGCCTCGCGGTCGACGCCGCACGCATGCGCCAGAGCCGGGCCGTGGAACTCGTGGGCGAGCCGGGCGCGGGCAAGTCGCGCCTGCTCGAGGAGGTCGTGACGACGGCGGCCGGCTTTCAGGTGCTCAGGACGCAGTGCGAGCCATACGCCGCCTCGACACCCTTCGCGCCCTTCCGGAACCTGCTCCGCCCGCTCGTGGGGATCCTTCCCGCCGACACCGCGACCGAGGCGGGCGCGAAGCTGACCGCGTTCGTCACCGGCGTGATGCCCGACCTGCTGCCGTGGCTGCCTCTCCTCGCGCTCCCCTTCGACGGCGAGGTGGCCCCGACGCCCGAGGTGGACGAGATCGACCCGGCCTTCCGGCGCGACCGGCTGCACGACGTGCTCGACCAGTTCCTGATGAGGCTCCTCCTGATGCCGACGGCCATCTTCGTCGAGGACACGCATTGGCTCGACGACGCATCGCAGCTCGTGCTCGCCAAGCTCGCCCAGCCGATGCCGAGGCCGTGGCTCGTGCTCGCGACCAGGCGGCCGTCGGGGCCGCCGCTCACCGCCGGCGCGACGGTGCTCGAGCTCACGCCACTGCCCGAGGAGGACGCGCGCGAGCTCGCGCTCGTCGCCGCCGGAGACACGGCGCTCTCCGAGGCGGACCTCGAGGCGCTGACCGAGCGCGCCGCCGGCAATCCGCTCTTCATCCGCGAGCTCGCGGTCTCGTCCAACGCGAGCGAGTCCCTGCCCGAGACCATCGAGTCGCTGCTGACGAACCGCATCGACACGCTCCAGCCGGCCGACCGCCTGCTCGTCCGCCACGCCTCCGTGATCGGACCGTCGTTCGACCTCGACCTCCTCGCAGAGACGCTTCCCGACGAGGCGACCGATCCCGAGCAGTGGGAGCGCCTGGCCGACTTCGTCGAGTGGGAGGGGCCGGCGCGGCTGCGCTTCCGCCACGACCTCGTCCGCGCGGCTGCGTACGACGGTCTCTCGTTCGCGCGGCGGCGCGAGATCCACGGCCGCGTCGGCCAGGCGATCGAGCGGCGAGCCTTGGATCCCGCCGACGAGGCCGGCGTCCTCTCGCTGCATTTCCTCGAGGCGGCCGACTGGCAGAAGGCCTGGCGATACGCCGTGCTCGCCGGAGACGACGCGCGCTCGAAGTACGCGAACATCGACGCTGCGACCTTCTACGAGCGCGCGCTCGCCGCAGCCGAGGAGCTCAAGCCGGCCGACGAGGAGCTGGCCCGCGTCTGCGAGGCGCTGGGGGACGTCCGCGAGCTCGCCGCGCTCTACGACGAGGCCGAGGCCGCGTACACGCGCGCGCTCGAGCATGGCGGCGCCGCGGCCCGCCTGATGCGGAAGCGCGGCGTCGTGGCCGAGCGCCACGGCCGCTACGACAACGCGCTCGAGCTCTACGCGGCCGGCGAGCCCGACGCCGATCCCGGGGAGAGGATCGCGCTCCAGCTGGGCCGCGCGATCGTCCTCTACCGCCAGGGCAACATCGACGACTGCGCGACCACGTGCGAGGCGGCGGCGCAGGCGGCGATCGCGCTCGACGACCGCGAAGCGCTCGCCGACGCCTACTACATCCGGGCGGCCGCCGAGGGTGACCGTGGGGGGCCGGCGGCCGAGTTCCTCGGACTCGCCCTGCCGATCTTCGAGGAGCTGGGGCTCGTCCACCGGCAGGCGACCGTGCTGAACAACATGGCGGTGCGCGCCTTCTACGACGCCGACTGGGAGAAGGCCGCCGACTACTACCAGCGCTCGGAAGAGGTGGCGCGGCGAGCAGGCGACGTCCTGACGATCGGCCACACGAAGATCAACCAGGGAGAGCTCTTTCTCCACCAGGGGCGGCTCGACGAGGCACGAGAGCTTCTCGAGGACGGACTTCGCACGTACCGCGCCGCGGGCTTTCCGATCGGCGAGAACCTGACCCTCGTCTACCTGGGCCACCTCGCCTCCGAGCAGGGACGCTTCGAGGACGCGTACGGCCTGTTCGACGAGGCCGTCGAGGGGTTGACCGCTGTCGGCTCGAAGAGCCTTCTCATCGAGGCCGACGCTCGCCGCGCCCAGGCCTACGTCTACGAGGGCCGGCACGACGAGGCGGAGAAGCTCGCGCAGGAGTGCCTCCAGGGGATGGAGCAGACCGGCGAGGCCGGCGTGCGGGCTGCGCTCCTCGAACGGCTACTGGCGATCGCGGCCGTCCAGGACCGCAGGCGCGACGACGCGCCGCCGCACTTCGACGAGAGCCTGCGGATCGGACGCGAGTTCGGAGCCGACTACGAGGTCGGCCGGACGCTGCAGGCGAAGGCGCTGACAGGCTTCGGGACCGACGAGGAGATCGAGGAAGCCGAGGCGATCATGGCACGCCTCGGGGTCGTCTCCCTTCCGGATCTGCCTCTGCCCTAGGAGCGGAGCACGAAGTACTGGGGCGCCGACTGCGCGAGGACGGTGCCGTCCGAGGCCTTGAGCGTGAGCTGGCAGTAGTACCTACCCGTCGACAGCTTCGACGTGCCCATGTTGTAGACGTACTGGTAGGCGGTCGCTCCCGTCCAGCGGAACTGGTTGTCGGTGTCCGCGCTGCCCGTGATGAGGTCCGTCTGATCCGTCGAGGTGGTGCTCGAGCTGTACTTCGCCACGGTGAGGAACGCGGTCGAGCCGGTAGGCGGAGTCGTCATCAACGTCGTCTTCGCCGCGTCGAGGTAGAGCTGGAACTTGAGCGGCACGGTGCTCTTGATCTTGAAGACCTGCAGGTCGGTGGCGTTCGGGTTGGTCTGGTCGCCGCTTGCCGAGGTGACGGGCGCGAGGATGTCCCCGACCTGGAAGCCCACGGTGTACGTGAGCGTCGCCGTGGTCGTGTTGCCGGCGTTGTCGGTCGCGGTCGCGGTCAGGGTGTGGGCGCCGATGGCGTTGCCGTAGCCGGTGACGACGCAGCTCAGGACCCCGGAGACCGCGTCGCTCGACGTGCACCCGATCGAGCTCTGCGCCGGGAGGCTGTTGACCGGGTAGATCTGCGCGCTGATCCCGGTGAACGCCGGCGTCGCCGGGGCGGTGCTGTCCACCTTGATCCCGGAGACGGAGTCATGGCTCGTGTGCCCGGCGTTGTCGGTCGAGGTCGCGCTCGCACCCTGGGACGAGCCGTCGCCGAGCTGGATCGAGTCGGAGTTGCCGCCGTCGGCGAGGCAGCTCGCCACGCCCGAGACGTTGTCGTTGCAGGCGAACTTCACGGTCGGCTTCGTCGTGTACCAACCGTTCGTGCCGTTCGGCGCGGCGGGCGATATGCCATGCGTGATCTGCGGTGCGGTTGTGTCGATCAGATAGACGCCGGTTGCCGTGTTCCCGTCGGAGTCGCGGGCCTCGACGACATGCACGCCGTCGCCTGCGAGCGTGACCGGGAAGGCGGAGGTGAAGGGGCCGCCGTCGGCGCTGACCGAGACCGCCGGTGCGCTGCTCGTCGCGCTGACGTCGAGGCTGCCCGTGTACCAGGTGCCCGTGTCGGCCTGCCGGTCCGGCGAGATCGTCAGCGACCCTCCGCCGCTCCCCGTCGGCAGCGGCTGTGCGTCGAAGTAGCGGCCCTTGTTCGAGCTGTAGCCGCAGTTTCCGGCCGTATCGCAGGCCTCGACGAAGTACTGGACGTTCTGGCCGCTGAACGACGCGCCGCCCGACCACATGCCGGAGCTCGGGTCGTACTGCAGCGGAAGCGCGTTCCAGTGGCCGGTGCCGTCGTCGAACACGACCTGGGCGAAGGCGACGGAGCCGGGGTTGCCGTTCTGGTCGAGGTCGCTGAAGCGACCGGTGAAGGCGACGGCGCCGTTGCCGAGGAACGCGTCGATCGAGTCGATCGTCGGCGCGGTGTAGTCGTTGCTCGTGGAGTACGTGACGCGGCCGCCGATCTGGGTCCAGAGGCGCTCGACGCCGGTCGACGTGCCGCCGCTCGACTCCGTGAAGAACTGCCCCGTGATCAGATTGAGGCTCTGGTCGCTCCCGAGCGACACGAGCGTCGGGATCTTCTCGGGCCACGCCTCGTCGGTGAACTGCGGCTCGGGCTCGTTGGCGCTCAGGTCGAGTGTCGGCCGGACGTTGTCCGGGTCGAACCCGGTGTGATCGGAGCTCGTGAGGCTGTCTACGACGACGCCGTGGGCGGTGAGGCCGCTCCGGGCAGCCGGCAGCGAGACGTACGGCTGCAGCGGCCGGTAGTTCGGCGCCTGGACCTGGCCGTCGTTCGTGTAGTAGTCGCCGTCGTGGCCCTGCACGGGCCCAACGAAGTGCGGCGAGGCGGCGAAGCTCGCGGCCTGCACGGAGTTACCGGGGAACGAATCGAGCGTTCCCTGCGAGGGACTGGTCGAGGACGTGGTACCCGAGACCGGATCGGGCAAGGGAGCGGCAGCGAGCAGCGACGCTGGTGCGTGCCCGACGCCGTACATCGGCAGTCCGTAGAGCTCGGCCTCGGAGAGCGTCTTCTCGTCGTAGTTGCTGAAGGCGACGCGCGACAGGTAGTACTGCTCCTTCGCCTGCGCCAGCGCCTGGCCGAGGGTGACCGAGCCGCCGAGCTCGCCGGCGAAGTAGCCCATCAACTCCTCGGAGAACGCGACGCTGTCCGTGTTCCCGAGCCCGAAGCCCGTATTGCCGACGAAACCCGTGTTGTGCTCGGCGAAGTACTGCGGCCAGTCGAGGACGGAGGAGCCGACCACGACGTCCGTGGTCTGGAAGCCCGCGTGGCAACCCATCGTGAAGAAGATGCCGCCGTTGATCGCGTCCGTCCCGGTCAGCTCGCCGGTGGACAGGATGTCCCCGTTCGCCATCTCCGCCCGAGTGTTGTCGTAGTGGCCGTTCCAGTCGTTGATCGCCGCCTGCCCGCCGGTCGGGAAGGCAGCGCTCAGCAGACCTGCCTTCGTCCACGAGAGGGACGGGACGAACGGGTTCGAGTCGTCGATCAGCGTCTGCACGTTGACCCCGAGCGAGCTGAGCCGGCTGGCGACCTGGTGGCTGCCGTCGGCGACGAAGTCGTAGCCCGAGACGAAGCCGGTCGAGCTGCGCAGCACCCCGCCGGAGCCCTCGAAGCTCGTGACCGCGTTCGTAATGTCGGCGGTCGTCTCCACGAGCCGCCCGCCCACGAGGTCCGGGATGAAGAGTTGGCGGCCGCTCGCCGGGATCGGACGCGTGTCGAGGTACGGGTTGTCGCTGAGCAGGTCGCCTGCGGCGAGCGAGCCGGCGTACTCGTTCGAGCCGAACTGGCCGGCGAAACCGCTCTCGTTCGCGATCAGCGACAGGTCGGGGAGGCGGAAGAACGGGATCTGGTCGTCGCCTCCGCCGAAGACGACGTACTGCACGCTCGACCCCGCCGCGGCCTTGATGGCGTCGACCTCGTCCGCGATCGCGTTTGCGATCGCGTTCGCGGCGTCCGGGTCGCACGGATTCGAGTCCCATGTGTCGTAGAGAGCCTGGACGCCCGGGATCCGCTCCACCGGCACGACGACGCCGCTGACGCCGAGCGACGCGTCGCCGGCGAGGCGGTGCAGCGCCGCGAGAGTCTCGGCTTCGCCGGGCTGGCCGTCGGTCGTATGGGCGGAGTCGGATCCATATGTGTCCCCGAGCCGCTTCTCGTCGACGAGGATGATCGTGTTCAGGTTGCCCGGCAGATTCGACAGGTCGGGCAGCGAGTCGGGCGTCGTCCCCTGGCCGAGGTGCGGGAACGAGCGCGCGTCGCAGCTCTGGGGCGCCGGAGGCGCTGTCGCCTTGACCCGTAGCGAGTAGGGCTGCGGGCTGAAGGCGCCGTTGTAGCCGAAGACGGCGATGGTGACGGAGCCCCCGCCGCCGGGCGACACCATGCCGACGTCCTCGTCGTCGGTGCCGCGGTTCGCGGAGACCTGCACGACCGGGATGCCCGGGTCGGGAAGATCGCGCAGCGCAGTCGGAGCCAGCTGCCCGTTGGAGCCGCCGGCGAGATCGATCTGCGGGTCCGAGACGATGCCGTCCTGGAGCGGCGGCGCCGGGGTCGCGCTCGTGCGCACCGAAGTCGTCCGCGGCGAGTAGAGAGCGAGGTCGTAATCGGCCGGGAGGTTCGTCAGGTGGACCTGGAGGCGGGTGCCGGCGGGCGGCATCGGGATCGTGTAGTAGTCGACGGCGCCCGGCGTGGCCAAGGCGGACATCTGGACACCGTCGTTCGGGTCGATTCTCGGCGCCTCGCTCGGGTCGCCGCTCGACGGATAGCTGTCGGTGACCGGGAAGGCGGCGACGCTCGTGTCGGACTGGCTGCCGGAGGTGACGGTCTCCGTGATCTGCGCCGGGCCCACGGTCGTGCCCGAGCGGAGCTTGAAGCCGATCGCGTACGTGACGTCGGGATCCACGGAGTCGATCTGCCAGTCGAGCGTCCGACCGTCGACGGTCGGGTCGGCGAGCTGCTGAGGTTCGCCGTCTCCCTCCGTGAGCGTGGCCGAGCCCGGGTCGTAGTCGAAGCCGTCCGGAATGCGCAGCTGGACGTCCGCCGACGGCGTGCCGGAGCCCTGGAGCCTGAAAGACGCGCTCGTGTTCAGGGTCGGGCGGTTCGGATCGAAGACCGACAGCACGCGCGGCGGCAGCGTCTCCCACGGCACGTCGGCGCGCTTGATCAGGAGGCCGATGACGTCGCCGAGCGTGAGCGTGCTCTGTACCGGGCTGCCGTCGGCAAGAAGGACGCGGAGGAGATCGCCGTACGTCGCCCCGGGCACGATCGCCCCTGCGGCAGCTGCGTCACCGAGCGTGGCCGTCGCGCAGTCGATCTTGGTGCAGTCGACGACGTCGGAGAGCGTGACCGCGGGGAGGCCGTTGATCGGCAGCCCGTTGATCGGCAGCCCATTGATGGGCAGGCCGTTGATCGGCGAGGCAGACAGGTCGAGCCCGTTGATCGGGAGTCCGTTGATGGGCAGCCCGTTGATGGGCAGCCCGTTGATCGGCAATCCGTTGATCGGGAGCCCGTTGATGGGCGCGCCGGCCAGGCCGAGCGCGAACAGGCTCTGGTTCCCGATGTTCGCGAGGGAGCAGTCGGTGCCCGGGTCGCCGCTCGTGACCACGGCTTCGCACCAGTCCTGCAGCTGCTGCTCGATCGTCGAGGACTCGGAGCCGAGTCCGTTGATCGGGGTGCTGCCGAGCGCGAGCGCACCGATGGTCATCTGGCCGAGCTGGCTGTTCGCGAGCACGAGGTCGCCCAGGGTCAGGTTCTGCACCGCACTCGGCTGCGGGCTCAGAGCAAGGACTTGCTGGAGCGTGATCGTCTGGAGCGGTTTGTCCGCCAGCGGCGTGCCGGCGAGCACCGACTCCCAGTCCACCCCGGGCAGCTGGAGCCCGTTGAGCGGAAGGCCGTTGATGGGCAAGCCGTTGATCGGCAATCCGTTGATGGGGAGCCCGTTGATCGGCAGGCCGTTGATCGGCAGCCCGTTGATCGGCAGGCCGTTGATCGGCAGCCCGTTGATCGGCAGCCCGTTGATCGGCAGCCCGTTGATCGGCAGCCCGTTGATGGGGAGCCCGTTGATCGGCAGCCCGTTGATCGGCGCCGGCGTCACGCCGCTCGGGGTGACCTCGAAGGCCGAGAGCGGGATGTCCGCGACGGCGTCGTTCGAGCCGGACATCTCCACCGAGCGGCCGGTGCCGAGAGCGGCCGACGCGCTCGTCGCGTTGCCGCCCCCGGTGAGCGCGGCCGCATATAGCACCACGTCGTCGCAACCCCCACACTGGTCCGCGTCCTCGGTCCAGGTGACGGTCAGGTGCTGGCCCGCACTTGCCGCGCGGTATCTCAGCGTGAAGGTCTCCGGAGCGTTGTCACCCGTCCCCGGAGAGCTGCCCTGGCCGACCTGAATGGTCTGCGTGTAGTTCGGTGCGCTGCCGTCGGACAGCTGGGCCGTGAACGTTCCCGTCGTGAAGTGCGCGGAGGTCCAGACCGTCAGCGTCCGCAGGATCTTGCTGGCGGGCACCGTGAACGACAGGCCCTGGCCGGCCTTCGGAGCGGTCAGACCTGCAAGACCACCCGTGACGGAGGCGTCGGGCGCGCCGTCCGTCCAATTGAAGCTGTACGGCAGCAAGTCGAGACCGAATCCCGCAAAACCCCGGGTCGGAGTCCCGTCCCCGTTGACGATGCTCAGGTCGCTGATCTGCCGGCCGCCGTTCGCCTTCGTCTCGTTCGGGGTCAGCGCCGACGCCGGCTGGTTGCCCGTATCGCTGTTGTAGCCCCAGACGGCCCAGTCGGCCGCGCCCGTCGCCGTCAGGTCGACCGGCCGGACGATCGTCGAGTCGACGCTGCCCGAGAGCGAGCCGGAGGACTGCGCGAGCTCGAAGGCTCCGACGTCGCAATGAGGGCCTTGCGGTCTCGGGACGCCGCGCTGGTCGACGGCCGGGCAGGCCAGGTCCAGGGCAGCGTCGATCGCGGGACTGCCGGCCGTCAGCGGAAGCACGTCCGTAGAGCTGCTCGAGTCGAGCTGGCCGAGCAGCGGGTCGACGCCTTGCTGGTCGGCTGTCGCCGTAAGCCCGCAGCTCGAGTCGTCGGCGAGGTTGCCGCCGTTCGACGCGACGCCCCCGGTCGAGCACTCGTTCCCGCCGTCGCCGTTCCAGGTGTTGCCGGCGAGCAAGGTGTTCGTGAGAGAGACCGTGTGCGGATCGATGCCGCTGTAGGTCGCGATTGCCCCGCCGCCGGCGCCTGGTGCCCCGCTCAGATCCGCCTGGTTGTTCGCGATCGTGTCGTTCGTCAGCGTGCTCGCGCTGGCGACGAACAGTCCGCCCCCGTCGCCCTGAGCCTGGTTCCCGGTGATCGTGGTGTTCGTGATCGAGAGGCCCGAGCCGAAGTCGTCGATGCCACCGCCGATTCCGAGGCCGCAGCTGATCACACCGCAACCGGCCGAGTTGTTCTCGATCGTGCTCCGCAAGACCGTGAGCGAGCCACTGCTGTCGATCCCACCTCCCGACTGGTCGGCGTGGTTGGCGCTCACGATCGAGTTCTCCAGCGTCAGCGAGCCGGTGCTGACCCAGATTCCGCCGCCGACGCCTGCGTTGGGCTCGGGGCCGTTGAGAAGCGTGTTCCCGCCCTCGATCTTGACGCCGCCGATCAGAACGTTGCCGGAGGCGATCTCGAGGACCCGCTGACCGAGTGAGTAGCCGCGGATGTCCGTGGAGCGCGCGCCGAAGCCGAAGATGTTCAGGTCGCTCGAGACCACGAGCTGGCCGAACTGCGCACTCAGGTCGTAGGTCCCGGCGGGAACCTGGATCGTGTCCGGCCTGTCCGAGAGACCGGCCGTGCAACCGGCGACGGCCGTGTTCGTGTTCGCCGACTCGATGGCCGCTCGCAGCGAGCAGCCGGTAGGCGTGTTGTCGGCGGTCGTGTCGACGACGATCTCGTTGTTGACGCCGACCGCGATACCGTCACCGAACTGCCCGCCCGATGTGTTGCCCGCGGCGTCGACCGCCTGCGCGTAGAGGGTGCATGCGCTGGGCGCACAATCCGGAAGGGCGGTCGAATCGAAGGTGAACGTGAACGGCGCCTGCGATGCCGTTCCGAGCGTCGTGACCTGCGAGCCGTCGAAGAACCTGTAGACGACTTGGTCGACTCCGACGTCGTCGCTCGCGTTCACGGTCACCACGACGTTGCCTCTCAGAACCGTGCCGGCACTCGGCGAGGTGATGGTCGCCGTGGGCGGGGTCGTGTCGGCAGCCGACGCGCTCGGCGGAAACGCGAATGCCGCGAGCGCCGCCACGACCACCAACAGGCGCAGCGCCCCAGTCCTCACGACCCCGCCTTCAGCATGCCCTCTCTCCCCCTTACCGCTTGGCCGAGCTCTCGAGCTCCCGTTGGGGAGAATGCGCCGCTTCTTCGTTTAAGTCAATAGGCGCACGAGTTCAGGACGGGGTTCGGAAAGGGTCTTCTTCCGCGCGCTCAGCTCCCGCTGAAGCGCGCCTCCCGCTTCTCGCCGAACGCCGCGACGCCTTCGCGGAAGTCGTCCGTCCGGGCCGCCTCGGCCTGCGTCTCCGCCTCGCGCTCGAGCTGCTCCTCGAGAGTCGAGGTCGCCGCCTCGTCGTAGAGCCGCTTCGTCAGTGCGATCGCGCGCGTCGGTGCGGCCGCGAGCTCGGCTGCGCGCTCACCCACGGTCGCCGTGAACGAGTCCGCCTCGATGACCTCCGAGACGAGCCCCCACGCGTGGGCCTCGGCCGCCGTCAGCCGCCGGTTCGACGTCATCCACTCGAAGGCGCGCGGGGTGCCGAGCAGCCGCTGGAGGAAGTACGTGCCGCCGGAGTCGGGGATCAGCCCGATGCCGACGAAGCCGGGGACGAAGAAGGCGGCGTCGGAGGCCAGCCGGATGTCGCACGCGCAGGCGAGGGACAGCCCGGCCCCCGCGCAGACGCCGTTCACCGCCGCGATGACGGGCTTCTCGAGCGACCGGATCGCCAGCACGTTGACGTGGTACGTGGCGCGCAGCATCGCGGCCACGTCGCCCCCCTCGCCGAATGCCGTCAGGTCCTGCCCGGCCGAGAAGCCGCGGCCGGCGCCGGTGACGACGACGGCTCGCACCGCCGGGTCGCGTGCCTCCACCAGTGCTGCGTGCAGCTCTTCGTGCAGGGTCCGCGTGAAGGCATTCAGCTTGTCGGGCCGGTTGAGCGTGATCGTCTGGACGCCGCCCTCGCGGCCGACCTCGACCTCGGCCACGGCTAGTCCAGCTCGAGGAACTCGACGGTCGGCTGCGGGAAGCCGCGCTTGTACGCGTCCTTCCCCGTCGCCATGAACTCGTCGCTGCGGATCGCGCTCTGGAACGACTGCTCGTCGGCGAACTCCCATTCGGCGTAGTACGCGTGCGCCGGCTCGCCCATCGGGGCGCCCGTGACCTTGCCGTGCCGGAAGACGCCGTTCGGCACCCGAGCGCACAGCTCCGCGTGATCCGCGTAGGAATCCGCGTCCGGCTCGTGCTCGTAGAGGACGGCGACTCTGTACATAGACTCCTTTCGCAGGTGGGCCCAGGGACGATAACCCGGTAGCGAGGAGGAGAGCCATGGCGGGCAAGTTGGTGCACGTCGAGATCAAGGCCACGGACGTCGACCGCGCGCAAGGATTCTGGAGCGGAGTCTTCGGCTGGCAGATCTCTCCCTCCGGGATGCCGGGGATGGACTACCGCCTCTTCCAGACGGCTGAGGACCAGGGCGGCGGGCTCTACGGCGGCGACCCGGGAACCCTCGACGTCTACTTCGACACGGACGACATCGAGGCGACCATCGAAAAGGTGCGCGCGGGAGGCGGCGAGGCGACTGACAAGCAGCCGATTCCGGGCATCGGCTGGTTCGCCAACTGCAAGGACACCGAGGGGAACGCGTTCAACGTGTACCAGTCGGACGAAGCGGCCAGCTAGCCGCGGGCTCGGGCTCGGGCCACGCGAACACCGGCACCTCGAGCTCGCGGAGCACGTCACGCGAGGGCAACGGCCACCCCTCGGCGTCGTTCCGCGGCTGCTCGGGCTGGTCGCTCATCCGACGGGGCAACGAGCGAGCGTCCGCTGCGGTTACGTCCCGCGGCGATCGAGAACCCGGAGCGCCTTGCCCTCGCTCCGCGGGATCGACCCGGGCGCGACGATCTCGACGAGGGCCGTGAGCCCGAGCGCGCGGTGGAGCTGCTCACGCACCGACGCTGCGTCCACCGTCCCCTCCACCTGAACCGTCAGCTCGTCGAGGTGCCCGGGACGCTCGACGACGAGCTGGTAGTGCGGCGTGAGGTCCGGGATCGCGAGGAGCGCACGCTCGATCTCGCTCGGGAAGACGTTGACGCCGCGGATGATCAGCATGTCGTCGGTGCGCCCGACGACGCGCGACATCCGGGCGAAGGTGCGGCCGCAGGCGCAGGGCTCGCGGGTAAGCGAGGCGAGGTCGCCGGTGCGGTAGCGGAGGAAGGGCAGCGCCTCCTTCGTCAGCGTGGTGAAGACGAGCTCACCGACTTCCCCCTCCGGCAACGGCTCGCCCGACCTGGGGTCGACGACCTCGACGAGGAAGTGGTCCTCGTTCACGTGCGCCCCGTCCCGCGCCTCGGCGCACTCGGCGGAGACACCGGGGCCCATCACCTCGGAGAGACCGTAGATGTCGAGCGCCCTCAGCCCGAGCGCGCCCTCGATCGCCTCACGCAATCCTTCGGTCCACGGCTCGGCACCGTGCAGGCCGGCGCGGAGCTTGAGCCGTGCCGGTTCCGAGATGTGGTCGGCGATCGCGAGCGCGTAGCTCGGCGTGCAGCAGAGGATCTCCGCGCCGAGGTCCTCGAGCAGCTGCGCCTGTCGCGGCGTGTTGCCGCCCGACGCCGGGACGACGGTGCAGCCGAGCCGCTCCGCGCCGTAGTGGAGGCCGAGGCCCCCGGTGAAGAGGCCGTAGCCGTAGGCGTTGTGCACGACCGTGCCCGGCCCGGCTCCCGCCGCGGCGAGCGCCCGCGCGCAGCAGTCCGCCCAGGCGGCGACGTCCGCGCGCGTGTAGGCGACGATCGTCGCCTTCCCCCGCGTACCCGAGGAGGCATGAACGCGGACGCACTCCTCGAGCGGCACCTGCAGGAGGCCGAAGGGGTACGCATCCCGTAGCTCGGACTTGGCCCGGAACGGCTGCTCCGCGAGCGCTTCCAGCTCGACGCCGAACCGCTCGCGCAGCCAATCGCGCTGGAGCCGCTCGAGCTCCCGGCGAGGCAACGTCTCCAGCTCGGGCTGGAAGATCGGCACGCCGCCGATTATTCTCTCTCTGCAAGCGCCAGTCGGATCGACCAGGAGGCGTCGTGCGCGCAGCGTTCATTGCCATCGAGAAGCCCGGAGTGACCTACTTCTTGGAGGTTTTGACGCTTGCTTCGCAGAACGCTCAATCTTGGGATCCTGGCGCATGTAGACGCCGGTAAGACAACTCTCACCGAACGGCTCCTCCACGCCGCCGGCGTCATCGACGAGGTCGGCAGCGTCGACAAGGGGACGACGCAGACGGACTCGCTCGTGCTCGAGCAGCAGCGCGGCATCACGATCAAGTCCGCGGTCGTCTCGTTCCCGATCGACGACGTGGCGGTCAACCTGATCGACACGCCCGGCCACCCCGACTTCATCGCGGAGGTGGCGCGGGTGCTGAGCGTGCTCGACGGCTCTGTGATCGTGCTTTCGGCCGTCGAAGGAGTGCAGCCGCAGACGCGGACCCTCTGGCGCGCGCTCGAGCGGCTGGAAGTGCCGACGCTCCTGTTCGTGAACAAGATCGACCGCGTCGGGGCCGATCCGGAACGCGTGCTCGACGAGATCGAGCAGCGCCTGACGCCCGACGTCGTGCCGATGGGCTCGGCCGCCGGGCTCGGGACGCGCGCCGCGTCGTTCTCGCCCTTCGGCTCGGCCGACGACGACCTCGCCGAGCGGTCTCGCGGCGGCGAGCTGCATCCGGTCTTCTTCGGCTCGGCGCTCACCGGCGCCGGGGTCGACGAGGTGAGGCGCGGGATCGTGGCGCTCTTGCCTGCCCGGGCGAAGGACGGCGACGGACCCCTGTCGGCGTACGTCTTCAAGATCGAGCGCGGCCCTGCCGGCGACCGGATCGCCTACACCCGCGTCTTCTCGGGAACGGTGACGGTCCGCGACCGCTTCGACGCCGGCAAGGTCACCGCGATCCGGGTCTTCTCCGACGGCGACGCCGTCCACCGGGACGAGGTGCGGGCGGGTGAGATCGCGAAGCTCTGGGGCCTGGGGGAGATCCAGATCGGCGACTGGCTCGGCGAGCCGCGGCGTGCCACGGGGCACCATTTCGCCCCGCCGACCTTCGAGTCGGTCGTGGCGTCGGCCGATCCCGCGGACGGCCGGCGGCTGCGCGTCGCGCTCGGCCAGCTCGCGGAGCAGGATCCGCTGATCGACGTCCGCCAGGACGACTCACGGGCGGAGATCTCCGTCTCGCTCTACGGCGAGGTGCAGCGAGAGGTGATCGAGGCCACGCTCGCGGACGACTACGGCCTGCAGGTCGGGTTCCGCGACACGACGACGATCTGCGTCGAGCGTCCTACGCGAACGGGCGAGGCCGTCGAGATCCTCAACACCCCGACGAACCCGTTCCACGCCGATCTCGGACTACGCGTGGAGCCGGCCGCGCCCGGCGCCGGAGTCGAGGTGCGCATGGGCGACGGACTCGACCCCCGCGATGCCCCGCTCTACGTCTTCAAGACATTCGACGGCTTCGCGGAGCGCATGGACGAGTACGTCCGACTCGCGCTCCAGGAGGGCCTCCACGGCTGGCAGGTCACCGATTGCCTGGTGACCGTGACCGAGATCGCCTACAGCCTCGCCGACGGCCCGCCCTCCCGGCGCGGCCCGATGCCCACCGCACGCGACGTCAAGCGGCTCGTGCCGCTCGTGCTCATGCGGGCACTCGAACAGAGCCGTTCGGTGGTCTGCGAGCCCGTCTTCCGGATCCTGGCCGAGGTGCCCATGGAAGCGATCGGCGCCGTGCTCGCCGCCCTCGGGCGCCTCGGCGCTGGAGCCGGAACCCCTGCGCCGCGCGGAGAGCTCTCGGTGCTCGAGGCGACACTGCCGGCGTCACGCGTCCAGGAGCTCCGGCGGCAGCTTCCCGGCCTGACCGGAGGCGAGGGCGTGCTCGAGACCGAGTTCGCCGGCTACCAGCCGGTGACGGGCGATCCCCCGACCCGCGAGCGCAGCGCACCGAGCCCGCTCGACCTCGACGCGTACCTCGCCCACGTCGGTCGCTGACTCTCGCCGCGGGTAGCTGTAGCGTTCTCGATCGTGTCGGGAGGGGCGTTGGCGACGGCGCTGGCGGTGGCGGCCGGTCTTGCGGGATCGGTGCAGGTCGCGCTCATGGCGCGGCTCGGCGAGCGGATCGGAGTGCTCGAAGCGCTCGCGTTCTCCGCAACGCTGACGGCGGGACTTGCGATCGTCCTCCTCGTCCTCGCACGTCAGAGCGTCGCCGGCTTCGGGCGTGCCGTCCACCAGCCGTGGTGGATGCTGCTCGGCGGCGTGATGGGACTCCTGATCGTGTTCACGGTCACGTATGCCGGCCCGCGGATCGGCGTCGCGGCGACGGTGGGCATCCTCATCGCCGGCCAGCTCGCGATGGGCGCCGCTATCGACCGCTGGGGCCTGTTCGGCTCCCAGCGGATCGTGCTGCACTGGCCACGCCTCGTCGGCATCGCGCTGCTCGCGGTGGGCGCCGCGCTCTCGCTGCGAAAGTAGCTCGCAGAGGCCTCAGGCGGCCTCCGCGAGCACCTCCTCTTCCTCGACCATCTCGACGGCTCCCGCCGGCTGCCGGATCAATGCGGCCGCGACGGCTCCGAGCCCGACCACCGCGGCCCCGATCCAGACGGCCGTGGAAGTCCCGTGCGTGAACGTCTCGGCACTGCGGTAGCCGCCCGCGTGCGCGAAGACCGAGGCGAGGACGGCGACGCCGAACACGCCCCCGAGCTCCCGGATGGCGTTCGTCGCGCCCGATGCCTTCCCCTCTTGCTGCGGCGCGACGGAGCTGAGCACGACGTTGGCGACGGGCGCGATGAACAGCGCCATCCCGGCGCCGGAGATGAGGAACGGAACCACGAGGTGGCTGTACGGCACCGTCGGCGACTGCGACGCAGCGAGCCAAGCCAGCCCGCCCGCCTGCAGCGCGAGCCCGGCGGCCATCAGCCGCTGGCCGCGGATGCGGTCGGAGAGCGCGCCGGCGATCGGCGACACGAAGATCGGCATGGCCGTCCACGGCAGGATCCGCAGGCCGGCCGAAAGGGGCGACATGTGCTGCACGGTCTGGAAGAACTGGGCGAGCAGGAAGATCGACCCGAACATCCCGAAGAACATCAGCAGCGAGGCGACGTTCGTGAGCGCGAATGTCCGGTCTCGGAAGAACCCGAGCGGCAGCATCGGCGCCGGCGCCCTACGCTCCCACGCGACGAAGGCGGCCACGAGCGCGGTGCCGGCGACGATCGGGAGGACGATGCCGAGGCTCGTCCAACCGTGCGCGTTGCCGCGGACGAGACCCCAGACGATTCCGAGCAGGCCGACGCTGGCCAGGCCGAGCCCCGGCAGGTCGAGCGCCGAGTCGGAGCCGCTCGACTCCTCCAGCCGCGCAAGCGCGAGCGGAGCGAGGACGAGGCCAATCGGGACGTTGAGCCAGAAGATCCAGTGCCAGGAGACGCCGTTGACGATGGCGCCGCCGACGAGGGGGCCGATCGCGATCGCGAGGCCACCGATGCCTCCCCAGATGCCGAGGGCGAGCCCGCGCCGCTCGCGCGGCACCGCCGCCGAGAGGATGGTCAGCGTGAGCGGCGTGACGATCGCGCCGCCGACGCCTTGAACCGCCCGGGCGATGTCGAGCGCATTCGCGCTCGTCGAGAGAGCGGCAGCAGCGGAGGCGCCCGTGAAGAGCAGGAGGCCGAGGGCGAACATCCGGCGCCGCCCGAAGCGGTCGCCGAGCGCCGCGCCGGTGAGCAGGAGCACGGCGAAGGTGAGCGTGTACGCGTTGACCGTCCACTCGAGCTGCGAGATCGTCGCGTGGAGGTTGTGCCGGATCACCGGCAGTGCCGTCGTGACGACGAGGTTGTCGAGGCTGACCATGAAGAGCGCGATCGAGGTGATCGCCATCGTCCAGATCATCGAGCGCTTTTGGTTGTGAGTCATCACTTCCTCCAAGGTGAAAAAAAGAGATCGATCAGGTGACCTTTCCGAGGCCGGCGAGGAGGTCCGTCATCCACTGCTCCGGCTCTTCGTCGACGTGCATCGACGCGAGGACGTTGAGGAGCATGCCGGTGGCGAAGAAGCTCCACACGGTCGGCCAATCGGCGTCCGAGACGCGCCGCACGTACGCGACCAGGTCGCCGTACCCGGCCCGCACGACCTCGCGGATCTCGGGGTCGTCGGACGCCACGTACGCGTGCATCTGCGCCCGCAGTTGCGCCCGATCCGTCTCCAGGCGTTCCTTGTACGCCTTGCCGATCGCTTCCAACGCCTCCTCGCCACGCTTTCCCTCGGCGGCGCGCTGGAACATCTCGAGCGTCTCGCGGAGGCAACGTGCGGCGGAGGCCTTGAAGAGCTCCTTCTTCGTCCCGAACAGCCGGAACAGGTAGGGCTGGGAGATCCCCGCGCGGCGGGCGATGTCCTCGGTCGAGGCGCCTTCGAAGCCGCGCTCCGCGAACTCGATCAAGGCGGCGTCGAGGACGTCGTCCCGCCGTGCCGCGGCCGTTGATCTCGTAGATGCCATCCCCACACGAGGAATGTTAGTGATGACTCACAAGCTTGTCAAGCGCGGAGCCCGCTACAGGCCGAACGGGTTGAACGGCTTCGGGCTCGTGGAGAAGAGGACGCCCTTCGTCTCGAGGTAGAGGTCGAGCGTGTCGATCGAGAGCTCGCGGCCGAAGCCCGACTGCTTGTAGCCGCCGAACGGGATCCCCGGGAAGGCGCTGAACGGCATGTTGATCCCGACCATCCCCGACTTGATCGCGCGCGCTACGCGGTGCCCGCGCGCCGGGTCGCCCGTCCAGACAGTGGCGAACAGGCCGTACCTCACGTCGTTGGCGATCCGGATCGCGTCTTTCTCGTCCTCGAACGGGATCGCGGTCACGACCGGGCCGAAGATCTCCTCCTGGGCGACCGTCATCGAGCTTTCGACCCCCGCGAGCACGGTCGGGAGGTAGAAGGCGCCCGCGCCGCCGTCGGCCTCGCCGCCGAGCACGACATCCGCCCCCTCCTCGCGTCCCTTGTCGACGTAGCCGTGCACGCGGTCGCGGTGCGCCGGCGAGATGAGGGAGCCGACCTGCGTCTCGGCGTCGAGCGGGTCCCCGACCTTGAGCTGCTTCGCGGCCTCCGCGAAGCGCGAGACGAAGTCGTCGTAGATCGAGGCCTCCACCAGTACCCGCGAGCGCGCCTCGCAGCTCTGGCCCGCGGCGTAGAAGATCGACCAGACCGAGCTCGGGATCGCGTCCTCGAGGTTCGCGTCGGCGAAGACGAGGTTCGGGCTCTTGCCGCCGAGCTCGAGCGACAGCCGCTTGATCGGCTCGGAGCAGAGCCGCATGATCTCGCTCCCTGTCTTCGTCGAGCCGGTGAAGGCGACCTTGTCGACTCCCGGATGCTTGACGAGATAGGCGCCGGTTGTCGGGCCGTCGCCGGGCACGATGTTGATCGCTCCCGCCGGGAAGCCGACCTCGGCTGCGAGCTCCGCGATCCGCAGCACGCTCAGCGGCGTCTGCGGGTCCGGCTTGAGGACGACGGCACACCCTGCGGCGAGCGCCGGCGAGAGCTTCCAGACGGACATGAGAAGCGGGTAGTTCCACGGGACGATCTGCCCGCAGACGCCGACAGGCTCCTTCAGCGTGTAGCTGAGGAGCGAGCCGCCGAGGGGATTCGAGCGGCCGGCGATCGAGCCGACGACCGAGGCGAAGTAGCGGAAGTTCTCGACCGCGCCGATCAGCTCGGCCTTGACGGAGGAGATCGCCTTGCCGACGTTGCGCGCCTCGAGCTCCGCGAGCTCCTTCCGGTTCGCCAGGATCGCGTCGGCGAGCGCGTGTAGGAGGCGGGCGCGCTCGTTCGGCGGCGTCTTGCCCCACGGGCCGTCGAGCGCGGCGCGGGCGGCCTCGACGGCGCGATCGACGTCGGCCTCGCCGGCCATGGCCGCGCGGGCCAGCGGCTCTCCGGTCGCCGGCTCGTGCAGGTCGCGTAGCTCGCCCGACGCGGGCTCCACGACCTCGCCGCCGATGAACAGCCCGTGCTCCTGACCGGCAGTTACCGCCACAGGCGGAACTTAGCGCGTGCGCCGTCGCGTTTGCGGCGCCGGCCGATGCGGTAGATTTCGGATCCGAAACTCGACGAGAGGAGACGAGAGATGCCGAGCACAGTCCGCGTCGAAGCCGCCCGCATCCCCGACCGCAACCGGCTGCTCGAGGCGCTGCGGGACGAGGGCCTCGACGCCCGGCCCGAGGACGAGATCGGCATCGTCGTCCCGGTCGGAGAGGCCGACGGGGCGCTCTTCCACCAGGTCGAGGGCGTGATCCTCAGCGTCGGCGCTCCCTTTGTCCCGACCCAGCACGAGGGCGTGATCTACATCCGCCCGCCCGTCGGCTAGCTCCCGCAGCGAAGCCCACCTGGACCCACTACCTCGCCTTTCCGGCCATGTCCCCGTGCCTGGCACGGGGACAGGGCCGGCGCAGACAGTTCGTTCAGCGCTCGAAGAGCGCTGCTTGTCCTTGTCCCACTCCGACGCAGAGGGTCGCGAGGCCGTAGTGGCCGTCGCGGCGGCGGAGCTCGTGGAGGAGTGAGACGACGAGGCGGGCGCCGCTCATCCCGAGCGGGTGGCCCAACGCGATCGCTCCACCGTTGACGTTCACCTTCTCTGGGTCCAGGCCGAGCTCGCGGATCACGACGAGACTCTGCGAGGCGAACGCCTCGTTCAACTCGACGAGGTCGATCTGCTCCAGGTCGACGCCGGTCCGGCCGAGCAGCTTGCGCACCGCCGGGATGGGGCCGATGCCCATGACTCGCGGGTCGACGCCCGCGACGGCGCTCCCGACGAATGCGCCAAGCGGCTCCGCGCCGAGCTCCTGTGCCTTCTCCTCCGATGCGATCACGAGCGCGGCCGCCCCGTCGTTGATCCCGGACGAGTTGCCGGCCGTGACGGTGCCGCCCTCGCGGAATGCCGGCTTCAGCGCGGCCAGCTTCTCCGCGCTCGTGTCCGGGCGCGGGTGCTCGTCGCGCGTGACGTCGCCGACGGGGACGAGCTCGTCGGCGAAGCGGCCCGCCTCGTCGGCGGCGGCCCAGCGTCGCTGCGACTCGAGCGCGAACGCGTCCTGATCCTCCCGCGACGCGTCCCAGCGCTCGGCGACGTTCTCGCCGGTCTCGCCCATCGACTCGGGCGGAAACAGCTCGAGGAGCTTCGGATTCGTGAACCGCCAGCCGAGCGTCGTGTCGTAGAGCGGACGGTCGCTGCGCTCGAACGGCTTCTCGGCTTTCGGCGTGACGAACGGCGCCCGGCTCATCGACTCCTCTCCACCCGCGACGAAGAGATCGCCGTCGCCCGCGACGACGGCGTGGCAGGCGCCGACGACGGCAGCGAGCCCCGAGGCGCAGAGGCGGTTGACCGTGACGCCGGCGACGGACTCGGGCAACCCGGCGAGCAGCGCCGCCATCCGCGCGACGTTGCGATTGTCCTCACCCGCCTGGTTGGCGGCGCCGAGCCAGACGTCCTCGATCTGCTCCACCGGCACGCCGGCGCGGGAGACCGCCTCGCGGATCGCCAACGCTGCGAGGTCGTCCGGCCGCACACCGGAGAGCGCCCCGCCGTAGCGGCCGATCGGCGTGCGCACGGCGGAGAGGACGACGGCCCGGCCCATCGAGCTGAGTCTAGGCAGCAGCCGCGGCGCGACCGAGCAGGCGGTCGATCGCGGCGAGGCCCTCGTCCCCGATGTCGACGCTGTGCTCGTTCACGTAGAGGGCGATGTGCGCCGCGCAGACCTCGTCGGAGAGCTCGTGCGCGAGCGAGCGGACGTAGTCGCGGCTCGCCTCCGGATGCGCGAACGCGTACTCGACCGAGGCGCGGATCGCGGCCTCAGCCCCTTCCACCACGTCCGGCTCGAGATCGCTTCGCGCGAAGATCCCTGCCAGTGGAACGGGCAGGCCCGCCTCGCCCTCCCACCACTCACCGAGGTCGGCCACCGACACGAGGCCGTGCTCGCGATACGTGAAGCGGCTCTCGTGGATGATCAGGCCGGCGTCCACCTCGCCGGCGACGACCGCGTAGAGGATCCGGTCGTAGCGCAGCTCCACCACCTCGCCGAGCGCCGGCACCGCGAGCCGGAGGAGCAGGAAGGCGGTCGTCTCCCGGCCCGGCACGGCGATCCGCCCGGCAGCCGCCTCCTCGAGGGAAGCGCCTCCACGGGCCACGACGAGCGGACCGACTCCTCGGCCGAGGGCCGCGCCGCTCCGAAGCAGGCGATACCGATCGCCGGCCGCAGCCGCAGCGCCGAAGCTGAGCTTGGTGAGCTGGAGCTCGGCGTCCGCCGCTCGCCTGTTCAGCTCCTCGATGTCGAGCAGGACCGGCTCGACCTCGAACGGCGCAGGCACGAGCCCGTGCACGAGCGCGTGGAACGCGAACGCGTCGTTCGGGCAGGGCGTGAAGCCGAAGCCGAGCGTCACGTGTGCCCGAACAACCACCGCTCGAGCGGCTTGAGCAGCTCCTCACGCGTGAACGGCCGGACGCGCTCGTCGTGGCCGTCCCGCTCCGAGACGGTGAAATCGTCCTCGAGCGTCTCGTTCGCCTCCTGCAGCGCGTCCCCGAGCTCGTAGCCCTCGAAGACGTAGTCCTCCGGTCGCGGCTGCTTCGACGCGCGGTGCTCCGGATTGACGGCGCGGCCCACCGCCCAGACGCCGCCTTCCTTCCGCTCGATCCAGATGACGACCGTCTCGGTGTCGCCGTTCGAGTCGACGCCGTGGAGCACTCGCTCCGCGAACCGACCGCGGTCGGTGGACGCCTTCACGCCCGGACTATTGCACCTCGCGCCCGGCCCCCGCCGCACGCGCTCGCTCCACCACAGCCGCGGCGACGGCGACGTCCCAGGCCGCGAGCCCGTTGGACTTGAAGACGACGATGTCATCGTCTGACTGGCGGCCGGCCACCTCGCTTGCCACGACCTCCTGCAGCTCGTGCACCTCGAGCCAGTCGAGGACGCCGGAGTCGACCGGCTCGATCAGATCGGCGGACTCGAGCCGTGCATCCTCGACGGAGTCGCAGCAGACGAAGGCGGCGCGCTCGAGCACGACGTTGTCGAGCTCGCGGCGCCGGCCGTCGTTCGCACCGACCGCACAGACGAGCGCGCCGGCTCGGAGCCACTCCCCGCGCAGGACGGGATCGGGCGAGGTGGTCGCCGTGACGACGACGTCGCAGGAGGCGGGATCCTGGTGGCTCTCCCCCGGCTCCGCGCCGTGCTCCTCGCAGAACGCGCGCAGCCGCTCCTCCGTCCGGCAGTACGCGACGACCTGCTCGAGCTCCGGCAGCGCTGCTCGGATGCAGGCGAGCTGCGACCCGGCCTGCCAGCCGCAGCCGATCACGCCGAGGCTCCGCGCCCCGCTCTTCGCCAGGTGCTTCGCGGCGACGCCGCTCGCCGCGCCGGTGCGCAGCTGCCCGAGCTTGTCGGCCTCGAGCACTGCGACGAGCTCCGGCGAGTCGGCGCGGAAGAGGAGGACGGCGAAGCGCGCGCCGTCGCGGAAGCCTGCGTAGACCTTGGCGCCCGCGTAGCCGAGCTCGAGGTCGGCGGCTGCCATGACCGCCAGCGCGCCGCCTTCGAGCCCCAGCCGGTAGCGCGGCCGGTTCTCGACGGCGCCCGACGCCATCCGGCCGAAGCACGCTTCGATCGCCTCGACTGCGTCCGCCGGCGAGAGCAGCTCCGCGACTTCCTGCTCCGTGAGGTAGAGCGGCACGACAGGATTCTGGAGCACCGGCGCGGAAGCCGTACCATCTCGGCGTGGCCGACCCGATGGCAGAGCTGAGGAACGTCGTCGCCACGAGCCCACCGGCTCCCGGCGAGATGGATGCGTATCTGGAGAAGGTGCGTGAACGGGCGTACGCGGTCGTCGACCGCGACGTCGAGTCGCTGAAGGAGGCAGGGTTCTCCGACGACGAGATCTTCGAGCAGACCGTGGCGGTCGCGATCGCCGAGGGCCTGCGGAGGCTCGACCGCGCCGACGAGGTGATCGGATGAGGCTCACGGTCGTCGACCAAGGCCATGCGCCGCCGGAGGCCGCGATGCTCGCGGCGATCCGGGAGGCCACGGGCGCCGAGCCGCTCGGCGTCATCAAGACACTCCTCTACCGGCCCGAGCTTTTCGGTGAGCCGTTCTCCGAGGCGCTCGACGTCGCGATGCGCGGGCCGTCCGAGTGGACCCCCGGCGAGCGAGAGCTGTTCGCGGGCTTCACCTCGCTGCTCCGGCAGTGCCCCTTCTGAGCGGGCTCCCACGGCGCGGTCGCGTCGTATGCGCTCGGCGAGGAGGTCTGGAACGCGGTCGCCGCCGACTGGCGGACGGCGCCGCTGCGGCCCGAGCTGCGTGCCGCTCTCGCCTTCATCGAGGTGCTGACGCTGCGCCCCGACGAGCTGACGGAGGCCGACGCGGAGACCGCCTACGCGGCGGGGGTCTCGCGGGAGGCGCTCCGCGACGCGGCCACGGTCTGCGCCTTCTTCAACATGATCACGCGGCTCGCCGACTCCCTCGGCTGGGACGTCCCGAGCTCAGACCGGCTGGCGGCACGGGCGCCTGCGATGCTCGAGGGCGGCTACTCGTTCGCCGCGATGCGGCGGCGCTAGCCCTCATCCCCAGGAGTCTTCGGTCACGGGACGCAGGGCCGTCTCGAGGATCCGGAGGTGGCGAGGTCGCTCGAGCGCGAACACGACCACCTCGGCGACGTCCTCGGCGCTCATCATCCCGGCGAGCGCGTCGTGCGTCCGCCCACGTCCCGCCTCGAGCGCGAAGTCGGTCGCGACGCCGCCTGGACAGACGTTCGTGCAGCGGATCCCCTGTTCGCGGAGCTCGTGGTCGAGCGCGCGCGTGAAGCCCACCTGGCCGAACTTCGACGCGCAGTAGACCGCCTCGTACGGAAGGCCCCGCCGTCCCGCCTCCGAGGCCAGCGTGACGACGTCGGCCTCGCGTCCGAGCATGTGCGGCAGTGCCGCGCGGATGACGTAGACGGTGCCCTTGAGGTTGACGTCGAGCATCTCGTCGAGGTGCTCGCGCGAGAGGTCGAGGAACGGGCCGTAGGCGCCGACGCCGGCGTTCGCGACGACGACGTCGATGCCGCCGAAGCGGTCGGCGGTCGCTTCGCAGAGCTCGACGAGGGCATCGAGGTCGCGGACGTCGCACGGCCGCGCGACGACCCGCTCGAGCCCGAGGTCGTCGCCGCTGCGGGACGCGAGGCCGAGGTTGCCGCCGCGGTCGTGGAGCATTCGCGCGACCGCCGCGCCGATGCCGCGGCTCGCGCCCGTGATCACTGCCGTCTTGCCAGTCAGGTCGGTCAAGGCTCCTCCAGGGGTCTGAGGGTCGGGTAAAGCCGGCGGAAGCGCCGGTAGTCGTCGTCGTAGTCCCACTCGGGCTCGATCCGGCGCCGTGGCCGGACGCAGCGGGCGACCGCCTCGTCGGCGTCGGAGAACACGCCTGCGCGGACGCCGGCGAGGAGAGCGGCGCCGAACGCGGATCCCTCCTCCGACTCGGTCGTCTCGAGCGGCAGGCCGAGCACCGAGGCGAGGATCCGGAGCCAGAGCTCGCTCCGCGCGCCGCCGCCCGAGACCCGGCCGCTCTCCGGCCGGGCGCCGAGCTCGCGGAGCAGCTCGAGCGAGTCGCGGAGCCCGAAGGCGACGCCTTCCAGCATCGCCCGCCAGAGAGCGCCGCGGTCGTGGCGGACGGAGAGCCCGACGAACGCGCCGCGCGCGTCGGGGTCAGGGTGGGGCGTCCGCTCGCCGGCGAGATAAGGAGCGAAGAGCAGACCCTCGCTCCCGGGCGGCCACTGCACGGCCTCGGCTTCGAAGCCGCTGAGGTCGGCGGCGAGGACGCCGCGGAGCCAGGCAGCCGAGCCAGCAGCGCTCAGCATCACGCCCATCGCGTGCCAGGTCTCGGGGACGGCGTGGCAGAAGGCATGCAGCCGTCCTTCGCCGTCGTGCTCGTAGGCGGGGAGCGCCGAAAAGACGACGCCGGACGTGCCGAGGACGACCGACACCGGTCCCGGGCGCGCGATCCCGACGCCGAGCGCGGCTGCCGCCTGATCGCCGGCGCCGGCGATCTCCGTCGACTCGTGGGCCGGCGGGAGCCAGTCGAGCGGGATCTCGAGCACCGAGCAGACCTCCTCCGACCAGCCCCGCCGACGGACGTCGAAGAGGAGCGTTCCCGAGGCATCCGCAACGTCGGCGGCGAGCTCCCCGGTGAGGCGGAGCCGAACGTAGTCCTTCGGCAGCAGCACGTGTCTGATCAGGCCGTACACCTCGCGCTCGTGGCGGCGCAGCCAGAGCAGCTTCGGCGCCGTGAAGCCGGTCAGCGCGCGGTTCCCGGTCAACTCGACGAGCCGGGCGAAGCCGACGCGCTCCTCGATCCCCGCGCACTCCGCGGCCGTCCGCTGGTCGTTCCAGAGGATCGCGGGCCGCAGCACGCGCTGCTCCGCGTCGAGGACGACGAGCCCGTGCATCTGGCCCGACAGCCCGACCGGCCCCTCGGGCAACCGGCCGAGAACGTCTTCCGCCGCGCGCCACCAGTCCTCGGGCTCCTGCTCGGACCATCCCGGCTGCGGACGCGAGAGCGGGTACTCGGCGCTCGCCGTTCCGAGCACGTGTCCCTCCTCGTCGATCGCGACGCCCTTGACCGCCGAGGTCCCGACGTCGAGGCCGACGAGCGCGGCCACTATGCGCCGAGCGCGGCGTATACGAGCTCGTAGGCGCGGACGGCGTCCTTCGCCTGTTGCGCTCGCCGCAGCTCCGCCTCGTCGATCCTCGCGGCGACCCCGTCGATGAAGCGCCACTGCAGCACCGAGCGCTTCACGGCGCCGACCGCGTCCTCGGTGTAGGGGTAGAGGTCGAAGCCGAGCCGCTCGCCGTTCTCGCCGTAGCCGGCGCGGCGCAGCTCGAGCGCCAACTCGAGCGTCTCCATGAAGGCCGTCGCCCCGACCATGTTGTCGTCGTCGAAGGTGCCCCAGCCGGAGTTCGCGTGCTGATGGCCGAGCAGCCCCTCGGCGGCCAGGAGCGCCGCGTACTCGGCGAGGTTTTCGCCGTTCATGATCAGGTGCTGCCAGTCCATGTTGACCTTGACGTTCGTGATCCCGCGGGCGCGGAGGGTGTGGATCACGTGCAGCGTCATGCCGACGTTGCGCATGAGGATCTTCATGGCCGGCTCGGAGTTCTTGTGCTCGAGGAAAACCGTGACGCCCCGGTCGGCCGCGTGGCCGGCGGCCTCGGCGACACCGTCCACGAAGCGCGCCCACGACTCGGCGTACGGGGTCTGGAAGGGGTAGTTGTAGCCCTCGATCCCGGGCCAGATGATCATCTGCGCGCCGACGTCACCCGCGAGGTCGATCGCCTCCTTCGTCAGCCGTAGCGCCTCCGCCCGGGTCGCGTCGTCCGGCGAGCAGAAGCCTCCCTTGCCGAAGCGCGGGTCGAGATGGAGACCGCTCGCTATGCAGTAGACGCCGTGGCCGTCGAGCGCGTCCCGGACCGCCTCGAGGTTGTCGCGCGAGAGCTCCTGCGGATAGTGGAACTCGTAGTCGTCGATCAGGTCGCCGAGACCTTCGACCGCCGTGCGCACCTTCTCGACGGTCGAGACGCCTGCGAGCTCCGGCTTGTACCCGCCCGGGTTGAACCTCGTCGCCATTCCGCCGAACGCCCAGATCCCGAGACTCGTCTTCATGCGCCGACCCTATCCTCTCGCTCGCTCATCGCCCGCCTTGGCGCGATTCCAGCAGGGGAGTAGTATCTGGCGCGCCGATCGACCGGAGCTGGACACGGGTGGACGAGGGGCTTCTCGTGCGTGTGAAGGAGCCGGCACATCCAAAGGAACGCACAAGGAGGGCAACAGCGTGAAGAGGTTCGGGAAGAAGGGTTTGATCCTCGTGCTCATGGCCGGGATCGCCGCACTGGCAATCTCCGCGGGAGCGGTTGCGAGCACAGCCAAGAAGTCGGCCAGTGTTCAGGTCTGCGTCCTGCTGCCGGACACGAAGTCGTCCGTCCGCTGGGTGCAGTTCGACAAACCGCTCCTGGCGAAGGCGTTCTCCAAGGCCGGCGTCTCGGCGTCGATCAACAACGCGCTCAACGACCCGCTGAAGCAGAAGGCGCAGGCGCAGGCGTGCCTCGCTGCGGGCGCCAAGGTCGTGATCGAGACGTCGCTCGACAACGGCTCGGCGTCGTCGATCGAGAAGCTCTTCACGGACAAGGGCGGTAAGGCGATCGATTACGACCGCCAGGTCATCGGCGGCACCGCCTCGAACTACGTCACGTTCGACGGCAAGGCAGTCGGCGAGGCGCAGGCGAACGGGATCATCGCCGCGATGAAGGCGAAGCACACGTACAAGAAGTCGAGCACCGTCGCCGAGCTCTGGGGCGGTCAGACCGACCAGAACGCGTTCTGGTTCAAGAGCGGCAACGACGCAATCCTCAACCCGCTCTTCAAGAAGCACGCCCTGAAGAAGGGCCCGCAGAAGTTCGTGCCCGACTGGGACGCGAACAACGCGGCGACCATCTTCAACCAGATGCTCGTCCAGACGAACAACAAGATCCAGGGCGTCATCGCGGCGAACGACAACATCGCCGGCGCCGTGGTCGCCGACCTGAAGGCCAAGCACCTCAAGCCGATCCCGCTGTCCGGTCAGGACACGACTGCCCAGGGTGTCCAGTACATCCTCGCGGGTTGGCAGTCGGGCACGGTCTACAAGAAGGTGTCGCTCGAGGCGAATGCCGCGGCAGCTGCGGCGATCGCGCTCCTGCACGGGAAGACGCCGAAGTCGAACGGCTTCCGGAAGAACGGAACGAAGAAGGAACCGACGCTCACCCTTCCGGTGACGTGGATCACGAAGAAGAACTACAAGCAGCTCTTCACGCAGCACTGGCTGTCGCGCAGCCAGGTGTGCATCGGTCAGTACAAGAAGTTCTGCAAGTAGCTCGTTCACTGTGAGACGGTGGAGGCGTCCAGACCGGGCGCCTCCACCGCGCTCTTCCCGCCCAGGAGCAGTCATCGATGAGCGACACACCACTTCTCCAGCTGCAGGGCATGAGCAAGGCGTTCGGCTCGGTGCAGGCGCTGAACGACGTCGACTTCGAGGTCCACGCCGGTGAGGTGATGGCGCTCGTCGGCGACAACGGCGCCGGCAAGTCGACGCTCGTCAAATGCATTGCGGGCACCCACTCCGCCGACAGCGGTCGGATCCTGTTCGAAGGGCAGGAGGTGAGCATCCACGGGCCGAAGGGTGCGGCCCGCCTCGGGATCGAGGTCGTCTACCAGGATCTCGCACTCTGCGACAACCTCGACGTCGTCCAGAACATGTACCTGGGGCGCGAGATCAGCCGTGCGCAGATCCTCTCCGAGGCTCCCATGGAGCAGCACACGTCCGAGACGCTCAAGTCTCTGGCGGTCACGACGATCAAGTCGGTTCGCCAGACGGTGGCGACGCTCTCGGGCGGGCAGCGCCAGTCGGTCGCCGTCGCGCGCGCCGTCATGTGGAACTCGAAGCTCGTCGTGCTCGACGAGCCGACCGCCGCTCTCGGCGTCGCGCAGACCGAGCAGGTGCTCGAGCTCGTTCGCCGTCTCGGCCAACAGGGCCTGGGCGTGATCCTCATCTCCCACAACCTCCACGATGTCTTCGAGACGGCAGACCGGATCACCGTCCTCCGGCTCGGCCGGAACGTCGGTGTGTTCGAGCGCCTCAAGACGACGCAGCAGGCCGTGGTCGAGGCGATCACCGCCGGCATGCCCACGAAGGTCTCCGGGATCCCGTCTACCGCCGCAGGAGCCGGAGCATGACCACGGCGGAAGTCGTCGGCCCGGATCGCGCGCCGAAGCTCGAAGAAGAGGAGGTACGGAGCGGCTTCGCGGGTCTGTGGGACCGGGCGTGGCTCAACCTCAGGACCGGCAACCTCGGCCCGGCGCCGATCATCGTCGGCCAGATCGCGGTCGTCATCATCTTCGCGTTCACGGCGACGAACTTCTTCACCGCCGTCAACTTCGTCAACCTGATCACGGAATCGGCAGGCACCGCGATGCTCGCCTTCGGCGTCGTGTTCGTGCTGCTCCTCGGTGAGATCGACCTGTCGATCGGGTACGTCGCCGGCATCGGCGCGCTCGTGGTCGCCGAGCTCCAGCTACCCGGGAGCGGACACCAGCTCAACGGCATCCTGGCGATGCTGATCGCCGTGGCCGCCTGCGCGGGCATCGGGCTCGTCCAGGGCTCGATCGTCGCGATCGTCGGCGTGCCGTCGTTCGTCGTCACGCTGGGCGGATTCCTGATCTGGCAGGGCGTGATCCTCAACGTGCTGCAGCAGCGCGGCACGATCATCATCCAGGACCGCTGGATCAACTACACCGACCTGTACATCTTCTCGCCCGCGCTCGGCTGGGTGATCGCGGCCGTCTTCACCGCGCTCTATCCGATCAGCGTCCTCTACAGGAGAATCGTCGCCCGCGGGACGCAGATCGCCCAGCAGAACTGGTGGTTCGTCGCGGCCAAGGCCGTCGGCATAGCGATCGTTGCGTTCGGCGCGGTGGCGATCGCGAACCACGGCAAGATCATTCTCTCGCCGGAGGGCTTGCCGCTCGCAGGCGTGATCGTCGTGCTCTTCTTCGTGCTGCTGACGTTCCTCGCGAAGTGGACGACGTTCGGGCGCCACGTGTACGCCGTCGGTGGCAACGCCGAAGCTGCGCGACGCGCCGGCATCAGCGTCTCGCGGATCCGCATCCTCGTCTTCATGATCTCGGGCGCGACCGCAGGCATCGGGGGGGTCATGTTCGCATCGCAGGTCAACTCGGTGGCACTGACCTTCCCGCCGGGCAACCTGCTTCTGAACGCGATCGCCTCCGCGGTGATCGGCGGGGTAAGCCTGTTCGGCGGGCGCGGCGAGGTGCGCGGCGCCCTGCTCGGCGCAATGCTGATCGGAACGCTGCAGAACGGCCTCAACACGCTGAACATCTCGAACGGCTGGATCTACGTCGTGACCGGGCTCGTGCTGCTCGGGGCGGTGACGCTCGACACGTTCGCGGTCCGCCTGCAGAAGCGCTCGGGCCGCTAGCGGTAGCGACGGAGCTTGCGCAGGACGAGCGCCGCGACTCGCGCGCCGAGCTTGCGTCCTGCCGTCACGTCCGACGGAACGTCGATCCCGCCGGCGACCGGCGCCACACTCGCCTGCCGCACCTGGCTCGCGTACGAGCGCCCCGTGAGCGCGGTCAAGACCCGGCCTGCCGCGTACGCAAATGCGCTTCCCTCGGCGACGCCTCCGGGCGACGGCGGCGTGGCGACGGGCGGCGACCACGCGGCTCCGTCGACCCAGCGGCCGCGCGAGAGCACTTCGACCTTCCCGCCGCGAAGCTCGACCAGGCCCGGGACGAGCGGCAGGCCGTCGTTGTTGTAGCTCGCCGCGTTCACGTCACTCGACTGGCCCTGGAAGGCCGCGAACCGGATCATCGAGATCGGCCTAGGCGCCAGATACCTGCGCTTCGCTCCCCACGTCGCGACAGCGGCGTCGTTGAGTGCGCCGCCGAGACCGAGGTAGAGCCGAACGTCCGCGGCGAGGTCTCCCGAGGCCTCCTTTGCGGCGAGCGAGGTCCAGCGGAGCGGCGACCAGAGCTGCGGCACTGCTCCCTTCATTGACGTCGCCCGCAGGACGGCGACCGCGGCCCGCTTGTACGGGAGATTCGACGGATACCCGAGCGGCGGCGCGCCGGGGTCGATCGGCAGGCCGCGGCGCGAGCGCGGGAGCGCGAAGCTGCGAACGTGCCCCCACTCGGCGCCCACGAAGGCCTGCACGTCCGCCGGAACCGCGGTCAGACCGTGCGACTGCTTCGTCCCGAGCGCCAGCGGCTGCCAGAACGTCGGGTCCTCGACCGTGGAGCCGGCTGCGGGGACGATCAGCGGGTGGTTGCGCGACGTGAAGGTCGGGTCGGCGTAGTGCAGCGACTCGTTCGATCCGTCGTGCCGGCCGGCGGCGATCGCGGCCGCGGCGATCCGGTTTCCCAGCGCTGCCGGCGAGGTTCCGCGACTGGTGGTGAAGTCGGGCGAATAGCAGAGCGCGCGTAGCTCTCTCGTCAGCAGACCGAAGGTGCGACTGAGGTTCGGGTCGAAGGACGCCTGCCAGAGGAGCAGCCGGTAGGCCGCGTAACTGATCGCCGCATTCTGGGCCGAGCGGACGGCGGGCGCCTTTGCCCAGGCGTCCCACATCGCCGTCGCGAGGTCGAAGAGGTCGCGGGCCTCGACCGGCTCGCTCGCGGCGCCGGAGCGGAGCGCGTCGACCGCCGTCTCGGCCCAGACGGTCGCAATCGAGCGGCCGTCCGTCTCCGGCGTGCAGGCCCGGAGCCTGTACCAGGCAGCCGCCGGGGCCTGCGGAGTCCTGTGCGGCGGCACCGTGACGTCGACGACCCGATCGGCGCGGACGTTGCGAAGGACGCTCTGCGCGCCCCATGGATAGCGCACACTCAGGCGCGCGACACTCGTCGCGGCGCCGAGCCCGAAGTGGACCCGCGGATCCTCGGAGGACAGGTAGCTGCCGCCCGCGCGAACCTCCTGCGAGAGCGCGGGCTCGCCGCCCGCAGGAGCGACCGTCACCACCGCCCCGGGGCTGAACCGCGAGAGCCTCACGTCGAGCCAGTGACCTGTCGGGCCGGTCGGCTTCAACAGGAGGAGCTTGCCGCCGATCGAGTTGACCGCGATCTCCATCCGGCCGTCGTTGTCGGTGTCGGCCGCCGCGAGACCGCGTCCGTTCACGCGCAGCCCACCGGGCACGACTCCCGAAGCGAGGCCGTTGGACGCATCGGGCTGGTCCGAAACCGGGGCGACCACCCTCAGCTGCCCGGCATCCTTCTTCAGGTTGGTGACCGGGATGCCGCCGGTGGCGACCACGAGATCGGGTCTGCCCGAGTTCCCCAGGTCGACGAAGGAGTCGCCCCAGCCGGCGAAGCCGGTGCCGAGCGACGGGTCGAAGTCGCCTCGGGCGTTCGAGAACGAGGACGCGACGATCCTGGAGAACGCGGCCGACGGCTCGTGGCGCGAGTTGGTCACGAAGAGCTCGAGCGGGTCATCGGCCCCGTTGACCGCGATCCCCATCCCCGCGTACGGATCTGCCACCCCCGAAGCCGTGGCGCGGTTCTCGAACCGGAAGCCGAGGCCTGCGGGATCGGCCTTCGCACCGCCCGGCCACGGGACGTCGACGTAGAGCTGATTCGGATCCTCGTCGTTCGCCACGTAGAGGTCGGGCCGCCCGTCGCCGTTGACGTCGAGAAAGGTCGCGCCGAGACCGTGCGAGAAGCCTGTCGCCTCGAGCCCCGCCTGGACCCCGACCTCGCGGAACCGCGCGTGCCCGTTCAGACCGTTCCCCTCGTTCAGGTAGAGCAGGTCGCGCACGCCGACGAGGTTCGTCGGGAAGCCGGCGAGGGAGTTCGGCACCGAGTCGTACGGGCGTGCGTAGCCGGCGACGAAGACGTCCGGACGACCGTCGCCGTTCACATCCGCGACGGCGGCGCCCGTGTACCAGCCGGACGCGGTCATCCCGGCGGCTTGCGCACCCTCGCTGAACGTGCCTCTGCCGTCGTTCCAGAGGAGCTTGATCCCGTTCGCCGACGTCACGATCAGATCCGGGCGGCCGTCGCCGTTCAGATCCGCCGCGACGCAGCCGTCACCCTGCACCTGGAGCCCGGCATGCGCGCTCGCCGTGACGTTGCGGAAGTGCCCGTGGACGTTCTCGAACAGTTGCGTGCGCGGGAGCCCGCCGTGCGCCTCCCACCGCGCGGCATCGGCGCTCGCGTACGAGTTGACCGCGAACAGGTCCTCCCAGCCGTCGCCGTTGTAGTCGAGCCAGCAGACCCCGCCGCCCATCATCGCCGTGTACTCGTTCGAGACGCCGTAGCGGAACGAGCCCTGGCGGAAGTCGAGGCCGACCGCCGGCGCGACGTCGGTGAGCCGGATCCCGCGCAAGACCGTGCTGACGGGCGCCTTCTCGACCCGGCGCGACTGCGTCGCCGAGGGAAGCGCCCAGTGCCCGTCCGCGGTCTGGTGGAGGTGGTACGTGAGCCCGGCCAGCTGCGCCGTCGCCGTCGGCGGGCCCTGTTCCACACCCTGGACAAGCCGGATCCGAAGCGGGCCGGCGCCTGCGGACGGCTTCAGGGTGACCAGGTCGTGCGCAATCAGCTGAGCCGTGTGGAGGTCGAGCTTCGTTTGGACGCCCTGGCCGGGAAGGATCGTGATCGGTGGCAGAGCTCCCGCGGGCACCGCCCGCGAGGCATTCGCGACGGCGGGGGCGTTGCCGATCACGATCGCCGCCGCCGCCACGGCGACCGTCGCCGACGCGACACCGAGGACGACCCGGCGGTCGAGCGGCACCGGGACGAGGCGCAGCAGCGGCAGTGCAAGACAGACGAGGGCGAGAGCCGCGAGGAGCGCGACCTTGGCGGCGAACTCCGAGGTCGTCGGCGCGATCAGCACGCCGGCGAGCAGCCCGAGGGAAACCGCGTAGGCGAGCCGGCCGGTCGGGGAGCGCGGCGCCGTCTTCGGGTCGGTGATCATGAAGAAGAGGAACACGAGCACCTCGGGCGAGGTGACGAGCACCCACCACAGATGGAAGCCCGAGATCGGGCCGAGGTGCCAGCGCGCGGTCATCGTGTGCCCGGCGAGCGCGAGCACGCCGATCGCCGCGGCGAACGAAACCCAGAAGCCGATCGCCACCCGCAGCAGCTTCAGCCGCCAGAGAATGGCGAAGCCGCCGAGGACGATGACCGCGAGGGCGAGGGCGAGCCAGACCGAGGTCGGGCCCCACCAGAAGTCGAGGGGTGCAGCGCGGTTCCGGCCGAGCGCGAGGAAGCAGACGACGAGGCCGATGTTCGATGGATTGAAGATGTGCTCGCCGCGCCAGCGGACGACGTGCTTGGAGAGCAGCGAGATCGCGGCGGTGCCCACGAAGATCCACCAGCCGCGGAGGCTCCACCAGTCGCCGTGGGCCGTCCCGGGGACACGCAGGACGAACGCCACTCCGTTGCCCGTGAGCATCGCGCTCGCCGGCCAGAGGATGACGCGCTGCGCCCGCATCGCGATCGCGACCTCGAGCACGGCACAGGTGCCGATGGCGAGCAGGATCTGCGCGATCGACACTTCGAAGTGAAAGCCGATCTGCCCGATCACCTGCAGCGAGATGATCGTCGCGGCGAGGTGAAGCCGCGGATCGCGGAGCGTCGGAAGCAGCACCGGGTACGGCGTGCCGCGGATGGTGAAGGTCGGGCCCGAAGGCGCCGGTGCGGCATGCGCGCTCATTCGCCCGCCCCATGCTAGAGCGCCGGGGAACGATTGAAAATGCGGCCTAGACGGAGACTGCGGTGCCGGTCGTGGCCGAGCGGTGCAGCGCCTCGAGCGCCGTCGCCTGCGCGACGGCGTCCTCCCGCCCGAGCAGGAGCTCCGCCTCGCCGCGGATCGCGTCGCTCAGGTTCTCGAGCTCGAGCCGGTACGAATCGACCGGATCGAGCTCGATCCGCTCGACGCCCCCGTCGCGGCGCAGCTCGATGACCGGCTCGTAGCAGTGCCAGGGATCGTCGAGGAAGAGCGAGCCCTCGCTGCCGATCACCTCCAGCTCGTCGCGCTCGACGAGCGCGGTGCCGCAGTCGAAGGTGGCGATCACGTCGCCCGGGAAGCGCAGCGTGCCCGCGAAGACCCAGTCGGTTCCCGAAGGCCCGTACCACGCCTCGCCCCAGACCCGCTCCGGCTCGCCCCCGAGCAGCCGTGAGCCTGAGACGTTGTAACAGCCCACGTCCATCAGGGACCCGCCCTCGACGTCGGTGCGCAGGCGGATGTTCTCCTCGTCGTAGAGGCCGTACGAGAAGGCGGACCGGATCAGCCTCAGCTCGCCGACCGCGCCACCGTGTACGAGCTCCACGAGCTTCGCGGTCTGCGGGTTGTGGCGGTACATGAACGCCTCGCTGAGGAGGCGATCGTTTCGCTCGGCGGCGTCGAACGACGCCGCCACCTCCTCCGGATGGCGCGTGAACGGCTTCTCGCAGAGCACGTGCTTGCCCGCCTCGACCGCCTTGATCGACCACTCGGCGTGCAGCGTGTTCGGCAGCGAGATGTAGACCGCATCCACCTCTGGGTCAGCGAGCAGCTCCTCGTACGAGCCGTACGCGCGAGGGATCTCCCACTCTCTCGCGTAGGCGTCGGCTCGGGCCTGGTCGCGGCTGGCGACGGCGACGAGCTCGACCTTGTCCGACGCGTGCGCGCCGGGGATCACCTTCCGGTTGATGTCGGCCGTGGAGACGATGCCCCAGTTCACCGGCGAACCCATGTGCCTACTATCTCGCACCGTGGCGGGGATCGGCGTCGGAATGCTCGGTTACGCGTTCATGGGCAAGGCCCATTCGAACGCGTTCCGCAAGATCTCCTACATCACCTGGCCGCCTCCGCTCGAGCCCGAGCTGATCGGCATCGCCGGCCGTGACGAGGAGGCCGTCGCCGAAGCTGCGCGCCGTTACGGCTGGGAGTACGCGACGACCGACTGGCGGGATCTGGTCGCCGACGAGCGGATCGGCCTGTTCGACAACGGCGGCCCCAACTCGTTGCACGCCGAGCCGACGATCGCGGCGGCCCGGGCGGGTAAGCACGTCGTCTGCGAGAAGCCGCTCGGCCGCGATGCCGACGAGAGCTTCGAGATCTGGCAGGCCGTCGCCGCGACCGGCGTCGAGCACATGTGCGCCTTCAACTACCGGTTCGCCCCAGCGGTCCGGCTCGCGCGAGAGATGGTGGACGCGGGTGAGCTCGGCGAGGTGCGCCACTTCCGCGGCCGCTACCTGCAGGACTGGGGCGACGATCCCTCCCTCGACACGTGGCGCTTCGACGTGGACGCTGCCGGCTCGGGGGCGCTCGGCGACCTGATGACGCACGTCGTCGATCTCGCGCGCTTCCTCAACGGCGAGATCGAGACCGTGGCCGGCTTCGCGCACACCTTCCTCCCGGGACGCAAGGTCGACGACGCGGTCGAGGCCGCGGTCGGGTTCGCGAACGGGTCGGTCGGCACGCTCGAGGCGACGCGCTTCGCGCACGGGCACCGCAACGCGTTCCAGTGGGAGATCAACGGCACGAAGGGCTCGCTCGCCTTCGACATGGAGCGGCTGAACGAGCTCCAGGTCTTCCGCGCCGATGGCGATCGAGCGCGCGGCTTCAAAACGGTGCTCGTCTCCGAAGCCGACCACCCGTTCTGGGAGCACTGGTGGCCGCCGGGCCACATCGTCGGCTGGGGCGACACGTTCGTCCACGAGCTGCACCACCTCCTCGGGGCGATCGCCGGCGAGCACGAGGTCGCGCCGTACGGCGCCGACTTCGAGGACGGCTATCGCGCGTCGGAGGTGTGCGACGCGATCGTCCGCTCCGGCGAGACCGGGCAGCGCGAGACGGTCTCGTACCGCTCGCTCTAGGGCGATTGCACGGAAAAGTGCGCCCGGCATGATTCGAACATGCGACCTCTGCCTCCGCAGGGCAGCGCTCTATCCCCTGAGCTACGGGCGCTCAGGACGGTCAGTGTAGCGAGGCGCTAGCCGCGGCCCAGGAGCCGCGAGAGCAGTCCCGGCTGCGCCGGGCGTCCCGGCAGATCCGCCGCCGCGACGCACTCGAGATGGGCGTGGCGCCGGCGGCTCGTGTCGCCCTCCGGCGCGACGAGGACGTGGTCGCTCATCGCGTGGAGGCGGTAGCCGCAGAGCGGGCACGTGTACGTCGCCGGCTTGAGGCTCCGAACCGGGCGGATCGAATACCACTCAGCCGGTTCGAGCCGCGAGCGCGAGCGGCGCGTCATCCGGCACCTCCCTACGCACGTACGCCAGCGCGACGACGGTGCCGTCCCCGCGGCGCGCGGCGCTCGTGACGCGGCCGACCTCTCGCCCGTCGTGCAGCAGCGGCGCGTCGTGCTCCGGCACCTCGTCGAGCTCGACGACGCGCAGCCCGCGGTTGGGATGGCCGCGGAAGTGGAGACGCGCCACCGGCTCCTGTCCCGGGTAGCAGCCCTTCGAGAACGAGATGTGCGTCCCGTCGAGACCCGCCTCCGCCGGCAGGACCCGGTCGTCGATCTCGTGCTCCCAGCGCGGCACGCCGGCCTCGATCCGTCGCAGCTCGAGCTCCTCCTCGGAGAGCGTCGGGGCCAGCCCCGCGTCGAGCGCTTCGCGGGCGCCGGGCCAGTCCGTCGCGAAACCGTCCGCACCGCCGAGGAGCAGGACCGACTCGTGCTCTTCCGGCTCGATCTCGCAGCGCGCGCGCAGGCGCATCCGCGTCAGGTGCGCACGCATGACCTCACCCAGCCCCGGCTCGGTCAGCAAAAGAAAGTCTTCGTCTCCGCGCCGCAGGACGACGAGCGGCGCGATGACGCGGGCCTTCGCAGTCAGGAGGAGCGCCGGGCACGCCTCGCCCGGCGCCAGCGTCTCGACGTCGTTCGAGACCATCCGCTGCAGGTAGTCGGCCGCGTCGGGGCCGGCGACGCGAACGAACTCCCGCTCTCTCGCAGCCACGTCCATGCCGTCTAGTGTGCCCGGCGATGCCGCTCTTCCGCTCGAAAGCCGAGGAGAAGGTGCGCGAGGCGGGTTACGACCCGGCGCGCCTGCCGCCGGGCCAGTACCTGACCGAGAAGTGGCCTGTCCTCCACGCGGGCGACGTGGCGCAGGTCGACCCGGCGACCTGGCGGCTCCGGATCTTCGGCGAGGTCGAGGAGGAGGTCGTGCTCGACTACGAGCAGCTGCGAGCACTGCCGGCGACGGAGATCACTACCGACATCCACTGCGTCACGCGCTGGAGCCGCTTCGACGCAGGCTTCCGCGGTGTCCACTGGCGGGAGCTCGCGAAGCTCTGCCGGCCGAAGCCGTCGGCGCACTTCGCAATCGCGCACGCCGAGGCCGGCTACACCGCCAATCTGCCGCTCGCCGCGCTCGAGGAGGAGAACGCGCTCGTGGCCTACGAGGCGGACGGCGAGCCCGTGCCCGCCGAGCACGGCGGCCCGGTGCGCCTCGTCGTCCCGTCCCGGTACTTCTGGAAGAGCGCGAAGTGGCTGAACGGGATCGAGCTGGCCGCCGCCGACCGGCCCGGCTTCTGGGAGCGGTACGGCTACCACAACGACGCCAACCCCTGGGCTGAGGAGCGCTACGGCTTCTGAGGAGCCGGGCGAAGAGCTGTGCTCTTCGGCGGGTTCGAAAGAACTCCACAAACGGGAGAACGCGGTCTCCCGTTTGCTCCGTGCTGAGGGCACATTGGGCTGGTGGAGTTCGAACGCTTGTTCCGTCGCGAGCGGACGGGCTACGCGCGTCCGCCCGCTACTCCGCGGCGGCGTAGAGGTTCGAGACGTTTCACCCAACGTGCGGCGAAGGGCCGGAGGCTAAGCCTCGCGCAGCGGGCTTAGCCGCAGGCCGGACCGCGCTCGCGCCGGCCTCTGCCGCGCGCGAGCGCACCACAGCGGACGCACGCCCAGGGATCGACAAACAGGAACCAGCACGGAGCGGGCCGGGAACCGCGCTTCCCGGCCCGCGTAGTTCGTTCTCCCAGCGAGCGAAGCGCCAGCTTCGGGAGCTACGAA
>DASSVO010000061.1:0-29471 GCA_035706005.1 Gaiellaceae bacterium
CGACCTGCGGCAGGCGGCCTACGAGGGCGTCGCCTTCCGCTTCGCCGCGATCGCCGACCTGCTGCCCGGGCTGCGCGAGGTCGTCGCAACGGGCGGCGGGCTTCTCCACGATCCGGACTGGATCCAGATCATGGCCGACGCGCTCGCGCGGCCCGTCAAGGTCTCGGCCGTGCCGGAGGCGTCACTGCGAGGAGCCGCGGTGTTCGCGCTCGAGCGCCAGGGCCGCGAGCCCGCCGAAGCTCCGACCGCCGGCGTCGTCCACCCGCGCGTGGACCGCGCCGAGGCGTACCGCACGGCACGGGACGAGCAGCAGCGCCTCTACGAATTGCTCTACGACGCGCCGGCGTGAGCCCGCGCGAGGCTGCGCGCGGCGGCCGCGATGCCGTCGGCGTCGATCCCGGCTTCGGCGAGCAGCTCTGCCGGCTTCCCCGAATGGGGCATCCCACGCACCGCGAGCTGGACGACGGGCGGGCGCTCGTCGGACTCCGCGAGCGCAGAAAGCACGGCCTCGCCGAGCCCGCCCTCCGGCCAGTGGTCCTCGACCGTGACGATCGGGCACGTCAGCGACCGCAGGGTCTCGGTGTCGAGCGGCTTGATCGAGTAGAGGTCGATGACGCGCGCCTCGATCCCCTCCTCCGCCAGCGCGTCGGCCGCCTCGAGCGCCTCGTGCACCGTGATGCCGGCGCCGACGAGCGCGACGTCGCCGCCCTCGCGCAGCGTCCGCGAGCCGCCGATCTCGAAGTCCTCGTCGGGCCCGTAGACGACGGGAGTCGCGGGCCGCAGCGTCCGCAGGTACGAGATGCCTTCGAGATCCGCCATCCTCGCCACGAGCCTCGCGGTCTGGTTCGCGTCGCACGGGTGCAGCACGGTCGAGCCGTGGACGGCACGCAGGGCGGCGATGTCCTCGAGCGCCATCTGCGACGGCCCGTCCTCGCCGATCGAGATGCCGGCGTGCGAGCCGCAGAGGCAGTAGCTCGCGCGGCTGATCGCGGACATGCGGATGAAGTCGTACGCGCGTGAGAGGAACGCGGCGAAGGTCGACGCGAACGGGCGCCAGCCGAGCACCTGCATCCCGACCGCGGTCGCGACCATCTGCTGCTCGGCGATGTACATCTCGAAGTAGCGGTCGGGAAGCTCGTTGCGGAACTCCTCGGCGTAGGTCGAGTTCGAGACCTCGCCGTCGAGCGCGACGACGTCGCCGCGCGCCTTGCCGAGCGCCGCGAGCGCGTCGCCGTACGCCTTGCGCGTGGCCACCTCGTCCCCGAGCTCGTAACGCGGCAGCTCTAGCGTGCCGCTGGGGAACTCGTGCCGTGAGCCGCCCGTCTCGGGCTTCGCCACCTCGACGGTGAGATTGCGCTCGCCGCCGAGCGTCGCGATCACCTCGTCGGAGTGGTCGAGCGCCTTGCCGTGGAAGCCGTTCTTGTCCTCGACGTCGGGGTCGCCCTTGCCCTTGATCGTCTTGGCGACGATCACGACGGGCTGCCCGGCGACGTCGATCGCCTCCGCGTAGGCGCGGTCGATCGCCTCGACGTCGTGGCCGTCGATCTCGATCGTGTGGCAGCCGAAGGCTCGCGCGCGCCCCGAATAGGACTCGAGATCCCAGCCGTGCATCGTCGCGCCCCGCTGGCCGAGCCGGTTCACGTCGATGATCGCGACGAGGTTGTCGAGCTCGTAGAAGGCTGCGTGCTCGAGTGCCTCCCACTGCGAGCCCTCGGCGATCTCGCTGTCGCCGCAGAGCGTCCAGACGCGGAACGGGAGCAGGTCGAGGCGCTTGCCGGCCAGCGCCATCCCCACCGCGTACGGAAGGCCTTGACCGAGCGAGCCGGTCGCGACGTCGACCCACGGGATCCGCGGCGTCGGGTGGCCCTCGAAGATCGAGTCGAACTGCCGGTAGGTCAGCAGCTCGTCCTCGGAGATCGCGCCGGCTGCGCGGTACATCGCGTAGAGGAGCGTCGAAGCGTGGCCCTTCGAGAAGACGAGCCGGTCGTTGTGCGGGTCGTCCGGCTTGTCGAAGTCGTAGCGCAGGTACTTCGCCATGAGCACGGCCATCAGGTCGGCCGCGGACATACCCGAGGTCGGATGGCCGGAGCCCGCCTTCGCGGCCGGGCGAATCGAATCGACCCGGAGCTGCTGTCCCAGCTCGCGCCAGAGCTCGACGTCGTTCATGCCTTCGACCTCTCCCTTCGCCGGTTGGGGAAACTGAAGTCGATTCTATGTACGGTCCCTCACGTGAAGGTCGCGGTCGCGTTCGACCACAGAGGCACGCGCCTCCGCGAGGAGATCCTCGAGACGCTGCGCGGCGAGGGCCACGAGATCGTCGATCTCGGCACCGACACGGATGCCGTCAGGATCGACTACCCGGACAAGGCGGCCGAGCTCGGGGCCGCCATCAAGGACGGTGAGGCGGAGCGCGGCGTGCTCGTCTGCGGCTCGGGCGTGGGCGCCTCGGTCGCCGCGTGCAAGATCGCGGGGATCCGGGCAGCCATCTGTCACGACGTCTATTCCGCGCACCAGGGCGTCGAGCACGACGACATGAACGTCCTCTGCCTCGGCTCGGAGGTCGTGGGACCGAGCCTGGCCGCGGATCTCGTACGTGCGTTTCTCGCGGCTCGGTTCGACGGAGGAGAGCGTTACGTCGCCAGACTGGAGAAGGTGCGACGAATGGAAGAAGGGATGAGGAATGGCTGAATCGAGACTCCACCAACTCAGTGCGCGCGGCCAGTCGGTCTGGATCGACTACCTCTCGCGCGACCTGCTCGAGACCGGCGAGCTGAAGCGGATGATGAAAGAGGACGCCGTCGTCGGCGTGACCTCGAACCCGACGATCTTCCAGAAGGCGATCTCGCAGGGCAGCGCCTACGACGAGCAGCTGAAGGAGCTGCTCGAGCACGAGCAGGACGCGAAGGAGATCTTCCTCCACCTCGCCGTACACGACGTCGAGGCGGCGCTCGACCTGCTCGAGCCCGTACACGAATCGAACGCCGAGGACGGCTACGTCTCGATCGAGGTCGACCCGAACCTCGCGTACGACACGAAGGCGACCTACGACGAGGCGATCCGACTGCACGAGTGGATCGACCGGCCGAACCTCTACGTGAAGATCCCGGGAACGGAGCCGGGCCTGCAGGCGATCGAGGACTGCATCGCCGGCGGACGCAGCATCAACATCACGCTCCTCTTCTCGTTGCAGCGGCACGGCGAGGGGATGGAGGCGTACCTCCGTGGGCTCGAGCGGCTCGTCGCCGACGGCGGCGACCCCGCCAAGGTGCGCTCGGTGGCGAGCTTCTTCGTCTCGCGCGTCGACACCGAGGCGGACAAGCGACTCGAGGCGATCGGCACGGAGGAGGCGCTCGCGCTCCGCGGCAAGCTCGCGATTGCGAATGCGAAGCTCGCGTACGAGCGCTACCAGAAGGCGTTCTCGGGCCCACGCTGGGAGGCGCTCGAGGCCAGGGGTGCGCTGCCTCAGCGGTGCCTGTGGGCCTCCACGTCGACCAAGAATCCCGAGTACCGGGACGTCCTCTACGTCGAGGAGCTGATCGGCCCGCACACGGTGAACACGATGCCGGAGGAGACGATCCAGGCCTTCCAGGATCACGGTGAGGTGCGTGGCGACACGGTGCTCGAGGCGGTGGACGAGGCCCACCGGCTGTTCGAGCAGCTCGCCGCGGTCGGGGTCGACTACGACGACGTCGTCCTGACGCTCGAGAAGGAGGGCGTGAAGAAGTTCTCCGACTCGTTCAGCGAGCTCCTCGACGGGGTGCGGGCGAAGCGCGAGGCCGTGGCCGCGTAAGTCGGTGAACCGGGACACGCTCATCGAGGGGATCTGGGAGCGTGACCCGGCCGTCTGGACCGGCGGCGACGAGGCGCAGTGGCTCGGCTGGCTCGACGAGCCGCTGCACATCCAGGACCGGCTCGGCGACGTGCGCCGGCTCGCGGAGTCGCTGCACGAGGAGGTCGACGACATCGTCCTGTGCGGGATGGGTGGATCCTCCCTCGCGCCCGAGGTGCTGCGGCGCACGTTCGGCGTCGCCCGGTTCCACGTCCTCGACACGACGCATCCCCGGGCGATCCGCGCGCTCGAGGCGAGGCTCGATCTCGAGCGGACGCTCTTCGTCTCGTCCTCCAAGTCGGGGTCGACGCTCGAGACCCGCTCCCACACCGACTACTTCTGGGAGAAGACCGGCAAGCGCGGCGAGGCATTCGTCGCGATCACGGACCCAGGCTCCGAGCTCGAGCATCTCGCCCGCGAGCGCGGCTTCCGCCACGTCTTCACGGGCGAGCCGTCGATCGGCGGCCGCTACTCGGCGCTCTCGCCCTTCGGGATCGTGCCGGCGGTGCTGATGGGCGTCGACGCGTCGCGCCTGCTCGGGCGCGCGCAGGAAATGCGCGAGGCCTGTCGCTCCGGCGACGGCAATCCCGGCTACGAGCTCGGCAGCCGATTCGGCGCGGGCTGGCAGGAGGGGCGCGACAAGATCTGCATCGCCGACAGCGCGGGAGGCTTCGGCCTCTGGGCCGAGCAGCTCATCGCCGAGTCCACGGGCAAGCACGGCAAGGGGCTCGTCCCCGCTCCGGGGGAGTCGGCGGAAGGTACCGACCGGCAGGAGTCGACGCCCGAGTTACCCGATCCCTATGCACTCGGGGCGGAGTTCTTTCGCTGGGAGTTCGCGATCGCGGTCGCGGGCGCGTACCTCGAGATCAACCCCTTCGACCAGCCCGACGTGCAGGCGGCGAAGGACAAGACGAACGAGGTGCTCGCGACCGGGAAGGAGCCCGAGCTCGAACCTGAGGGATCGGTCGAAGAGCTGCTCGCGCAGGCGCAGGAGGGGGACTACGTCTGTGTGCAGGCGTTCGTCGACCCGTCGGTCGACCTCGGCCCGCTCGTCGATCGTTTGCGCCGGCAGACGAGCTGCGTCGTGACGCACGGCTACGGCCCGCGCTACCAGCACTCGACCGGGCAGCTGCACAAGGGCGGCCCGAACACGGGCCTCTTCCTCCAGGTCGTCGACGATCAGGGCGACGAGCTCCCGATCCCCGGCAAGCCGTTCGGGTTCCGGCGACTGATCCGGGCCCAGGCGGCGGGAGACCTCGAGACGCTGAAGGAGCGCGGCCGCCGCGTGGCAAGAGTCAGATTGGAGGATTTGTAGTGCAGCTCGGGATGGTCGGCCTCGGCCGGATGGGCGCGAACATGACGGAGCGCCTGCGCGCGGCCGGTCACGACCTGCAGACGTTCGACCCGAACGTCGAGTCGCGCACGGCGTCTTCGCTCGAGGAGCTCGTCCAGCGACTCGAGACGCCGCGGTCGGTCTGGCTGATGGTCCCGGCCGGGATCGTCGACTCCATCGTGGGCGAGCTGGCGCCGCACCTCGCCGCGGGCGACACGATCATCGACGGCGGCAACTCGTACTACGTCGACGATCTCCGCCGCTCGCGCGAGCTCACCGAGAGGAGCATCCACTACGTCGACGTCGGCGTCAGCGGAGGTGTCTGGGGCCGCGAGCGCGGCTACTGCCTGATGGTCGGCGGGGACGACGAGGCCGTCGGCCGCCTGACGCCCGTGCTCGAGGCGCTGGCGCCCGGAGTCGACACCGCCGTCCGCACGCCGGGCCGCGAGGGGGACGCGGCGCCGGAGGAGCAGGGCTGGCTCCACTGCGGCCCGCCCGGCGCGGGGCACTTCGTGAAGATGGTCCACAACGGCATCGAGTACGGCCTGATGCAGGCGTACGCGGAGGGCCTGAACGTCCTCAAGCACGCGAACATCGGGCTGCATGCGCAGGAGACGGACGCGGAGACGACGCCGCTGCGCGACCCCGATCTCTACAAGTACGAGCTCGACGTGGCCGCGATCACGGAGCTCTGGCGCCGCGGCTCCGTCATCGCCTCGTGGCTGCTCGACCTGACGGCACAGGCGCTGCACGAGACCCCGGAGCTCGACGAGTACGCGGGCCGTGTGAGCGACTCCGGCGAGGGCCGGTGGACGATCCAGGCGGCCGTCGAGGAAGGAGTGCCGACGCCTGTGCTGGCGGCGTCCCTGTTCGACCGCTTCGCCTCGCGCGGTGAGGCCGACTGGGGCAACCGCGTCCTCTCCGCGATGCGGAAGGGCTTCGGCGGCCATCTGGAGAAGAGCCCGGAACAGTGACCGAGACGGCGGAGCAACCCGCGCAGAAGGAGCAGGCGAACCCCCTCGCCGACGGGCTCGCGCTGCGCCGGACTCCCGATCCCTGCGCGCTCGTCATCTTCGGCGCGTCCGGCGACCTGACGCACAAGAAGCTCATGCCGGCGCTCTACGCGCTCGCCGTCCGTCGCCTGTTGCCGCCGCGCTTCGCGATCGTCGGCGTCGCGCGCACCGACGGCGAGGACGACTCGTTCCGGCAGGAGATGGAGACGGCCGTGAAGCAGCATGCGCGCGACCCGTTCCGGCAGGACGTCTGGGACGAGCTCGCCGCTCAGCTCCACTACGTCGCCACCGACTTCTCCGACACCGGCGGCGAGGACAAGGTGCACGACCTGCTCGGCCGCCTCGACGAGGAGCACGAGCTCGGAGGGAACCGCGTCTTCTATCTCGCGGTTCCGCCGCCGGCGTTCCCGACCATCGTCGAGGCGCTCGGCAAGCGGCGCGACGACCGCGGCTGGACGCGGCTCGTCGTCGAGAAGCCGTTCGGCCACGACCTCGAGTCGGCGAAGAAGCTGACCGCGACGCTGATGGAGTACTTCCGCGAGGAGGAGATCTTCCGGATCGACCACTACCTCGGCAAGGAGACGGTCCAGAACATGCTCGCGCTCCGGTTCGCGAACGGCATCTTCGAGCCGATCTGGAACCGCCAGTTCGTCGACCACGTCCAGATCACCGTCGCCGAGTCGATCGGGATCGAGGCGCGTGCCGGCTATTACGAGCACGCGGGGGCGATCCGCGACATCTTCCAGAACCACCTCCTGCAGCTGCTCGCGCTCACCGCGATGGAGCCGCCGATCGACTTCACCTCCGACGCGGTGCACAACGAGAAGGTCAAGGTGCTGAAGGCGCTGCACACGCCGGGGCCGAAGTCGGTCGTGCGGGGCCAGTACGGTCGCGGCTTCGTCGAGGGTGAGGAGGTCGTGGCGTACCGCGAGGAGGAGGGCGTCAAGCCCGACTCGACGACGGACACGTACGTCGCAGCGAAGCTCTACGTGGACAACTGGCGCTGGGCGGACACCCCGTTCTACGTGCGGATGGGCAAGCGCCTCGCGCGCCACGAGACGACGATCGCGATCCAGTTCAAGGAGGCGCCGCACCCGCCGTTCGAGGAGTCCGCAGCGGAGGGCTTGCGGCCGAACGTGCTCGTCGTCCACGTCCAGCCGGACGAGGGCGTCTCGCTCGCGATCGGCGCGAAGGTCCCGGGCCAGGGGATGACGATCCGCACCGTCCACATGGACTTCCTCTACGGCGGCGCCTTCCGCACCGGGATGCCGGAGGCGTACGAGCGCCTCATCCTCGACACGATGCTCGGCGACTCGACGCTCTTTACGCGCGCGGACGAGGTCGAGGAGCAGTGGCTGCTCGTCGACTCGATCGTCGCCGCATGGCAGCGAGACCGGCCGGCGTTCCCGAACTATCCCGCCGGCTCGTGGGGGCCGCCGAGCGCCGACGAGCTCCTGCACCGGGACGGCCGGTCGTGGCGACGGCCCTGAACGAGCTGTCGTGGTTCGGCGAGGACGTCTGCCTCGCCGAGGTCGACACGGCCCTGGCGCGGCTGCGGGCGGATGCGACGGCCGAGGGCTCGAGCATGCGGACCTCGGTGATGACGCACCTGGCATGGGTGCCGCCTGCGTGGATCGAGCCGGCACGCGCGGCGCTCGAAGGGATGGCCGAGCGGCACCCGTCGCGGACGATCCTCCTCTTCCCGGAGCCGGAGGCGGACGACAACCGGATCGACGCGCGGGCGGAGGTCGAGCGCTGGGAGGTGCCGGACACCGACCGCGGCCTCGTGACCGAGGTGGTCGAGCTGACGCTGCGCGGCTCGCGCGCGCAGGCGCCCGGGAGCATCGTCGAGCCGCTCCTCATCGCGGACCTCCCCGTCTTTCTCCGTTGGCGTGGTGAGCCGCCCTGGGGCGCGCAAGAGCTCGAGCAGCTCGTCGGCGTCACCGACCGGCTGATCGTCGACTCGAACGAATGGGAGGGACTCCCGGAGCCGTACCGGAGGCTGGCGGAGCTCTTCCCACGATGCGCCGCCTCGGACATCGCGTGGGCGCGGACTTCGCGCTGGCGGTCGCATCTTGCGACGCTCTGGCCCGCGATCGCGGACGTGCGGACGGTACGCGTGCGCGGGACCGCGGCCCAGGCGTGGCTCCTGTGCGGCTGGCTGCGCTCGCGGCTGGGACGAGAGGAGATCGCGCTGGAGCACGACCCGGCCGAGCGGCTGGAGGGCGTCGCGCTCGACGGCGAGGCGGTACCGCTTCCACCGGGCGACCCGCCGACGCCGAGCGACGTCCTGTCCGACGAGCTCGAGCGCTACACACCGGACCCGGTCTACGAGGCCGCAGTCCTCGCCGCGCACGCCTAAGCGTGCGCGACAGAGCATCGGTCGTTTCCTTGTAACAGACTGTTACTTGGTTGTCCTGACGCGCCTCCGGCACGAAGGCGTGCCGATTTCGTGACGGTGATCGGGCGATGCTGGCGGCGTGCTCTCCTTCGCACCCCGTATCCCGCGCCGACTGCTCGAGGAGATCGAACGGCAGTCGCGACGATCCGTGCCGATCGCCGAGATGAACCGCTGCGTCGGTCGTGCGGCTGCCGCGATGGGGTTCTACAGGCCGAGTTACGAGCAAGTGAGGGTGCTCGTGCACACGGCTCGCCGTCTGCGCCGGCAAGCACCGGCGCGGGTCTCGACCGTGGCGGTGCAGGTCGCCTTTCGGGTCAGGCCGCCCGAGGCGCTTCTCCGGCCGATCTTCGCACCGCCGTCACCACGACTTCGAGACCGCGCACCGCCCAAGTAACAGCCTGTTACGAGGAACGGCGGGTCCGCACGAGGTCCGTCAGGGCAGATTCCAGCAGCCGTCCCACCGCGAGCACGAGCGCATCCTGGCCACGTGGCGCTGCGAGCTGCACCGAGGCCGGGAGGCCGTCCTCCGCAGGGCCACACGGCAGCGCGAGCGCAGGCCAGCCGAGCGAGCTGATCGGATACGTGAGCGAGATGGCGCCGGCGCGAATCTCGAGCTCGTCGACGTCCGAGGGAGGCGCCACGAACGGCACCGTCGGCGTCACGAGCAGGTCGAGGTCACCGACCACCTCTGCGACGCGCTCTCGGTACTCGCCGCGTTCGCGCTCGGCCGCGGCCGCCTCGGCGTCCGTCACCGCCAGACACCCCTCGATCTTCGCGCGGACGTTGTCGCCGTAGAGCTCCTCGTTGCCCGGGAAGAGGGCGCGATGGACGTCGGCGACCTCGCGCATGAAGTCGGCCCGGTTGGCGGGCGCAAGCGGCAGGTCGATCTCGCGCCGGCGCGGGAAGAGCGCCGCAGCCTCCGCCACGCGCCCGCGCACGAGCGGGTCGGCGTGATCGAGCCAGGCGACTCCGACCTCGAGCTCCTCGAGCGACTCCAGCTCGACCGGCTCGAATCCCGGTGCGAGCGTCCGTAGCAACCGCTCACAGCCGTCCACGGACGACGCCATCGGGCCGACGACGTCGTAGCTCGGAGCGAGCGGGAAGCAGCCCTCGATCGAGACGAGCCCGTACGTCGGCTTGAACCCGACGACACCGCACCACGCGGCGGGGATCCGGATCGAGCCGGCGGAGTCGCTGCCGACCGCGAGCTCGACCTCGCCGGCCGCGATCGCCGCCGCGGAGCCGCCGCTCGAGCCGCCCGCAAGCCGCCCACGGGCGACCGGATTCGGAACCGTGCCGTAGTGCGCGTTCTGCGACGAGATCCCGTACGCGAACTCGTGGAGGTTCGTCTTCCCTGCGACGGCGTAACCGCCGGCCTCGAGCAGCTGCACCGCCTCGGCGCTCACAGCGGGCACATGCTCGGCGAACAGCGCCGACCCGTACGTCGTCACGAGGCCCGCGGTGTCGAGCAGGTCCTTGACCGCCACCGGCTCGCCCGCGCCCGCCTCGTCGGGACGCGCCAGCCAGATGCCCTCCACTACTGGAAGTGGAGGTAGAGCAGCGCGATCCCGACCGTACCGGCGAACAGCAGGATGAAGACGCCGAACAGCATCCAGCCGAGGCGCACGTTGCGGCGGGCCAGCTCCGAGTTCATCAGACGACCGCGTCCACGGCCAGCGCGGCGAAGAGCAGCGCGAGGTACAGGAGCGAGTAGTGGAAGAGGAGCATGGCCCGCCGCGGCGTCGTGTCGCGCCGCAGGCGCTCGGCGAGCCAGACGAAGACGGCTCCCAGGCCGAGAGCGCAGACGACGTACAGGGGCCCGGCGCCGCCCCAGCCCCACGGCAGCAGGGTCGCGGCTACGAGCACGAGCGAGTAGAGGACGATCTGCCGCGCGGTCGCGCGGTCGCCGCGCACGACGGGAAGCATCGGCACGCGGGCGTTCGCGTAGTTCTCCTTGATCAGCAGCGCCAGGGCCCAGAAATGCGGCGGCGTCCAGACGAAGACGATCGCGAAGAGGAGCAGCGCGGCGAGCCCGACGTGGTCGGTCGCAGCCGCCCAGCCGACGAGCGGCGGGACCGCGCCAGCGGCGCCGCCGATCACGATGTTCTGCGAGGTCGAGCGCTTCAGCCAGCGGGTGTAGACGAGGACGTAGAAGAGGTTGCCGACGAGAGCCAGCACCGCCGTGAGCACGTTCACGGTGCTCGCGAGCAGGACGAAGGAGAACGCCGACAGCGCGAGCCCGAACTCGAGCGCCCGGCTCGGCGGGACGCGGCCCGACGCGACCGGGCGCGAGCGCGTCCGCTTCCCCATCAGCGGGTCGATGTCGCGGTCGAGCACGTGGTTGAGGGCCGAGGCGCCGCCGCAGGCGAGGGCGAGGCCGAGCATCGCCGCGCCTGCGCGACCGGTGCCGGGCCAGCCCCGGGCGCCCGCGATCATCCCGCAGAAGCCCGTGACCAGGAGCAGCGACATGATCCGCGGCTTCGTCAGCGTCACGTAGTCGCGCCAGCTCCCCCACGCGACGCGCTCGCCGCGGAAGCTGTCCGCGACGACGAGCACGAGCGCCGCCAGCGCGAAGGCGGCGAGCCCGGAGTGCGCATGCGGTGAGGGGACGGCGGCCGCTCCGGCGAACAGCGCCGCCGCGGCGAGCGCTCCGGGCACGAGCCGCCGGTGCGCGTACCACGCCGACACGACGAGCGCCGCGAGCGGCGGCGCGACGAGCGCCGCCAGCAGCCGGTGCGCCGTCCCCAGCCCCTCGGCACCCGAGACGACCGCGAGCAGCGTGCCACCGGCCGCGGCCGCCGCCGACAGGCGAAGCCACGGGCCCGGCGCTAACTGGGTCCTCATTGCGGCTGCTCCGCGAGGCGCCGCCGCAGGTCACGCAGCGGCCGAGCGCTCGTCACGTAGGGAACGGTGTCGAAGTTCTGCGGCGGGGGCGGCGAGGTCGTGTACCACTCGAGCGTGTCCGCAAGCCACGGGTCGTTGCCCGCCCGGATGCCTTTCCGCAGGACCTGCGTCTGCCAGACGTTGACGAGGAAGACGAGGATCGCCAGTGCCATCACTCCCGAGCCGATCGACGAGATTAGGTTGTACACCTCCCAGAGCCCGCCGTGGTGGTACGTGTAGATCCGGCGCACCATCCCGAGCAGCCCGAGCATGTGCTGCGGCAGGAACGTCATGTTGAAGCCGACGAAGAGCAGCCAGAAGTGCCACTTGCCGAGGCGTTCGTCGAGCATCCGCCCGAACATCTTCGGCCACCAGTAGTAGAGGCCGCCGAAGAAGCCGAAGGCCGAGCCGCCGAAGAGGACGTAGTGGAAGTGGGCGACGATGTAGTACGAGTCGTTGACCTGCCAGTCGACCGGGAACGCCGCGAGGAAGATCCCCGAGAGACCGCCCATCGTGAAGAGCGCGATGAAGCCGAGCCCGAACAGCATCGGCGTGTCGAAGATGAGGTTGCCGCGCCAGGTCGTCGCGAGCCAGTTGAAGATCTTGATTCCGGTCGGCACCGCGATCACCATCGACGAGATCATGAAGAACGAGTCGAGGCCGACGGGCATCCCGGTCGTGAACATGTGGTGCGCCCAGACGAGCATCGAGAAGAAGGCGATGCCGATCGTGGAGAACGCGACCGCCTTGTAACCGAAGATCGGCTTGCGCGCGAAGACGGGCAGGATCTCGGAGATCATCCCGAAGACGGGCAGCACCATGATGTAGACCTCGGGGTGCCCGAAGAACCAGAACATGTGCTGGTAGAGGATGATGTTCCCGTGCGGCGGGATGAAGAAGTGCGTCCCGACCGTGCGGTCGAGTAGCAGGAGCGTCACGGCGGCCGAGAGCGCCGGCAGCGCCAGCAGCAGCAGGATCGCGTAGGTCTCGACCGCCCAGATGAACAGCGGCATCCGCATCCACGACATGCCGGGCGCGCGCATGTTGTGGATCGTGACGATGAAGTTGATCGCGCCGAGCAGCGACGAGATCGTGAGGATGTGGATGCTGAGGATCCAGTAGTCCTGGCCGTGACCGGGGCTGGCCCAGGGGAAGTTCTCCGACAGCGTCGGGTAGGACCACCAGCCCGCGTGCGCCGCGCCGCCGTGGGAGAACCAGCTCAGCCAGAGGACGATCCCGCCGAGGAGGAAGAGCCAGTACGAAAGAGCGTTGAGGCGCGGGAACGCCATGTCGCGCGCTCCGATCATCAGCGGCACGAGGAAGTTGGCGAAGCCCGCCAGGATCGGGATGATGACGAGGAAGATCATCGTCGTGCCGTGCATCGTCATGACCTGGTTGTACGAGTCCTTCGTCAAGAACTTCTCGCCCGGCGTCGCGAGCTGTGTGCGCATGAGGAGCGCCAGGATCCCACCGGCGACGAACCACATGAGCGACGTCGCGATGTACATGATCCCGATTCGCTTGTGGTCGACCGTGACGAGCCAGCTGGCGACGCGGCCGCTCTTCCACGCGACGGGATAGACGGCTTCCGGCCTAGCCGCCACTGGTCGCTCCACCCGGCTTGTAGATGTGCTTCTTCAGATAGGCGGTGAGGCCGTCGAACTCCGCCTTCGTCCACGTCTCCCCGACGGGGGGCATCGCGCCCTGCGCGCCCGTGAAGCCGTTGTGGACGATCCCGGAGAGCGCCTTCGGCTGCACCAGGAGCGAGTTGCTGGCGATCGCCGGCCCGTAGCCGCCCTGGCCGAGGTTCCCGTGGCAGGTGGCGCAGACGCCGTTCCAGATCTGGCGGCCGATCGTCTCCCGCCAGGTCGAGATGTAGTGGTCGTACGACTGCTGTGACCCCGCCTGGACGACCGCGCGCATCGAGGCGTGGAAGACGCCGCAGAGCTGGGCGCACTGGCCCCCGTACATTCCGGGGTCGGCCTTGAACCACGTGTGGTTGACCCGACCCGGGATCGCCTGGAGCTTGCCGCCGAGCGCTGGGATCCACCAGCTGTGGATGACGTCGGGCGACACGACCTTCAGGTCGACGACCGCGCCGGCCGGCACGTGCAGCGTGCCGATCGAGCGGGCCCCGTTCGGATAGTCGTACTGCCAGTAGTACTGGTGACCTTCGATCGTGATGTGGATCGGGTCGGTGGCAGCGGGCGCCGAGTCGATCTTGGGGAGCTTGTAGAAGACGAAGGCGGCGATGATCGCGAGGATCACGACCGGGAACGCCGTCCAGATCAGCTCGAGTCGCGTATGGCCGTGCACCTGCGCGCCTTCCACCGCGCGCGCGCGCCCGCGGCCCCGGTACTTCCAGACGAAGGCCACGAGCAATCCCTCCACGAGGACGAAGATCGCCGCGGTGAAGGCGAGGACGAGGTAATAGGTCGTCTGGATGTGGTCCGCGTTCGGCGACGCAGGCCGCACGGGCGTGAAGCCGCCGTTCGCAGCTTCGGCGACGCCGGCTGTCGCGAGCGCGACCAGCACGGCGAGGACGAAGTACGGCAGCTTGCGGCGCACCCGCCGGGCATTCTATGAACGTGTCCGAGCGCTCGCGGATCGAACTGCCAGACCACGTCCCGTCCACGTTCGAGGTCTACGTGAGCGGCGTCCGCCAGATCGCCGGTCGCGATTTCGAGGTGGAGGGACGATCGCTCGTCTTCCCGCGTCCGCTCGCGCAGGAAGGGCAGCTCGGCTTCTGGCGCTGGGCGTCGATGTGGCTCGGCATCGCCGGCACGTACCGCAAGCACGAGACGGTCGACATCGTCTACGAGGAGGACGGGCGGCGCGAGGTCGAGACGGGGCTGAGGCCGCGTACGTACGAGTCAGACTGACGCTGCGGCAAGCGCGGGCTGGCGCGCAGCGTCGCCCAGCAGCGCGGCGACGGCGTCGGCGAAGACGTCGCGACCCGGCGCGTACAGCGGACGGAAGTCGACGGCACCGTTCAACTCGAGGACGACGAACCCGCTCCCGGTCGGCAAGAGGTCGACCCCGACGAGGTCGGCACGCGACGCACGAGCCGCGGCGAGCGCAAGGGCCCGCGCGATCGGTGGTGGCTCGACGGGCTCGACGTAGGCGCCGAGCGCGGCATTCGTCCGCCACTCGCCGCTCCGTGCGATCCGGCACGCGGAGCCGACGACCTCCCCGCCGGCGACGACGAGGCGGAGATCCCAGCCGCGTGGCCGAACGAGCTCCTGGGCGAGGGCGCCGTGCTCCCGGTACCACGCCTTCCGCTGCAGTCGGACGAGGGCCGCGTCGAGCTCCTCCGTGCTCGCGCAGAGCTCCACGTCGCGTCCCCAGCTGCCGAACCGCGGCTTGAGCACGAGGGGCAGCTCGGGCACTGCAGCCGGCAGGGCCGGATTGAGGAGCGTCGTGTGCGGGTGCGGCAGTCCGGCGAGCCGAAGCGTGCGTGCGGTCAGCAGCTTGTCGTGGGCGACGACGAGAGCGCCGGGAGGGTTCCGCACGTCCACGCCGCCGGCCGCGAGCCGCTCGAGCTCACCGGTGCCGCGCTCGATGCCGTCGAGCTCCGCCCGCACGTCGAGCCGGGCGAGCGCGACGTCCCCCGGTTCGAGGGACGTCAGCGCCCTGTGCGGGTCGAGCAGCTCGGAGTCGAGGCCCCGGTCGCGCGCTGCGGCGACGAGCGCCTCGTTCGTCGCGCTGCGCCGGTGGGCGACGACGGCGAACTTCACACCGGGATCGTGCGGGTCGCGCCGCGCCGCGTGGGCCTCGATCCGGTGAACCGGTGGTTTCGGACGCGTGTATCGACTAGCCGGCGGCGGCGCCGTCACGCGCCTTCCGCACCGGCTCGAGCCGATACCCGACGCCGTATCTCGTCTGGATGAAGGTGTGCGTGGAGGCCGGCCGGTCGACCTTCTCGCGCAGGCGGCGCACGAACACGTCCACGGTGCGGTCGCGGTGGGACTCGCGCCTCCCCCAGAGCTTCTGCAGGAGCTCGTCGCGAGTGACCACGCGACCCCGGTCGAGGGCGAGCTGGTAGAGCAGCCGGAACTCGGTGGGGGTCAACTCGGCGCTCCGGTCGTCGACGTATGCCTGCACCTCGAGAGGGTCGATCCGCAGCTCCTCGATCTCGATCGGCTCGCCCCGCGGTGTCTCCTCACGTCGGAGCGCACGGCGGGACGCGGCCTGCACACGGGCCACGAGCTCCTTCATCGAGAAGGGCTTGACGAGGTAGTCGTCTGCCCCGATCTCGAGCGCGTGCACGCGGTCGTGCTCGGTGCCGCGGGCCGAGACGACGACGATCGGCGTCCCGATCCCCTCGTTGCGCGCGGTCTCGATCAGCTTCCAGCCGTCGATGCCCGGCAGCATCAGGTCGAGCACGCAGACGTCCGGCTGCTCGTAGCGGAGCCGCGCCAGTCCCTGTGTGCCGTTGACGACGGCAACGGGATCGAATCCGGCCGCACCGAGATGGCGTGCCATCCCCTGCGCGATCACCTCGTCGTCCTCGACGATGAGCACCTTGGGCATGCTTGCTCTCATTATCGGGCGCGGCCGGGTTGGCGAAGGGTGACTCGATGGTGAAGAAGTGGTGAACGCGGAACGGGCGAGGGCCGTCGTGGAGAGCTGTAACGAGCCGATCGTCGTCCTCGACGGCGAACGGCGGGTCGTCGCGGCGAGCGGTGCGGCCGCGAACGTCCTCGGCGCCGTCGAGGCCGGTCGGCGACTGGACGAGGAGCTGGCGGAAGCCCACCCCGAGGTGCTCGTCGTCTTCCTCGAGACGCCGCCCGAGCTCCCCGCCTATAAGGAGCTGCGAGCCGGCTTCACCGCGGCCGTCTCACACGAGCTGCGCACGCCGCTGGCGCGGCTCCTCGCGCTGCTCGAGGGGGCGGAGCTGCCCGGTTCCGACCTCGGCGAGGTGGTCGAGCGGGCGCGCGAGGAGGTGGCGCAGGCGCGGGAGCTGATCGACGACGTGCTCTTCCTCGGCGAGCTCGAGACGGGTCGCGAGGTCGTCTCCCTCGGTCGCACGCGGGCTCAGCCGATCGTGGACGAGGTCGTCGCCTCCCTCACCGAGCGGGCGAGCCACGCGCAGGTGACGCTCGACGTCCGCGTGGACGACGGCGTGGAGCTGCCGCTGCGACCGAGGATGCTCCGGGTCGTGCTCGAGAACCTGCTCGCGAACGCGATCCGATACGGCGGGCCGGGAAGCACGTGCACCGTCGAGCTCACGGAGCCCGCGGAAGGGCCGCTGCTCACGGTCTCGGACGACGGCAAGGGCGTCGAGGCGGCCGACCTGCCGCGTCTATTCGAGCGCTTCTACCGCGGCGACCAGGCGCGCACGAGCCGCGGCACCGGGCTCGGCCTTGCGATCGTCAAGCACGTCGTCACCTCGGCGGGCGGAGAGATCGAGGCAGCGAGCGACCCGGGCCGGGGCCTCGAGATCCGAGCGCGGTTCCCGCGGGCGTAGCAGGCCGCCACTGAGGCAAGTAACAGTCTGTAACTTGCGCAGACATTGTCCTGATCGGACACGGCTGCCGGCATGGCTCCGGGGACTACGGAGCAGCTGGTAACAGTCTGTTACAAGGAAGGCCAGGTCCGACTCAGCCGAATCGGCCGGTGACGTAGTCCTCCGTCCGCTTGTCGGACGGGGCCGTGAAGATCGACTCGGTCGCGCCGTACTCGACGAGCTCGCCCCAACGCTGTCCCTCGTCTCCGCGGGAGATCGAGAAGAACGCGGTCATGTCCGCGACGCGGGCCGCCTGCTGCATGTTGTGCGTCACGATCACGAACGAGTACTCGGACTTGAGCTCGTGCAGGAGCTGCTCGATCGCCTGCGTCGCGATCGGGTCGAGCGCCGACGCCGGCTCGTCCATGAGCACGACGTCCGGCTCCACCGCGATGGCACGCGCGATGCAGAGCCGCTGCTGCTGGCCGCCCGAGAGCGAGAGCGCGCTCGCCTTCAGCCGGTCCTTGACCTCGTCCCAGAGAGCGGCCTGAGTCAGCGCGCGCTCGACCCGCTCCGCGAGGTTGTCCTTCATCCCGAGCACCTTCAGACCCCACGCGACGTTGTCGTGGATCGACTTCGGGAAGGGGTTCGGCCGCTGGAAGACCATGCCGATCGTGCGCCTCACAGCGACCGGGTCGACGTCCCTCGCCGCGATGTCCTGGCCGTGGTAGCGGATCGTCCCCGTCTGCCGGAAGCCCGGGACGAGGTCGTTCATCCGGTTGAGGCAGCGGATGAAGGTGCTCTTGCCGCAGCCGGACGGTCCGATGACGGCGGTGACGAGGTTCTTGTAGACCTCCATCGACACGTCCTTGAGGGCCGCCTTCGACCCGTAGGTCGCGGTCAGGTCCTGGACGTCGAAGACCTGTTCGAGCCGCTCACGCGGCGGCAGCGGCTGGCGCTTGGTCTCGAGGCGCACGGCGCGCTCGATCGTACTCGACACGGTCACGGGTTCCTCCTTCACCTCGCGGCGCGCCCGAGCTTCCGGCGACTCCGCGTCGCGAGCCAGCGGGCGCTCAGGCTCGTGCAGAGGATGAACAGCAGCAGCACGAGCGCCGCCGCCCAGGCGCGTGCATGGTCGGCCGGATCGGGCGACTCCGACAGCTCGAAGATCGCAACGGGAATGGTCTGCAGCGCGTGGCCCGGATTCCAGTCGACCGTAGTGCCGACGAGCGAGGAGGTGAAGAGGAGCGGTGCGGTCTCGCCGGCGACCCTGGCCACGGCGAGCACGGCCCCGGTCACGATCCCACCGACCGTCTGTGGCAGCACGATGCCGAGCGTCGTCCGCCAGCGCGGCACCCCGAGACCGAGCGACGCCTCGCGGAGAGAGCTCGGCACCAGCGCCAGCACCTCGATCGTGGCGCGGGCGACGAGCGGCAGCATCAGCACCGCGAGCGCGAACGCGCCGGCATACGCGCTCTGGCCGTGGGCGACCACGAGCAGGCCGAAGACGAAGATCCCGATCACGATCGCCGGGACGCCGTTGAGGACGTCGAGCGCCAGGCCCACGCCCCTCCGGACGGCTCTCGGCGCGAACTCGTTCACGTAGATCGCCACGAGGATCCCCACCGGGAGCGCCATCGCCGTCGCCAGCCCCACGATCACGAGGCTGCCGACGAAAGCATTCGCCAACCCCTGCTTGACGTTCCCGATTGCGAACGACACCGGTGTCTTGGTCAGGAGGTCGAGGTTGAGCTGGCTTGCGCCGCGCTTCGCCACCGACCAGACGACAATCCCGAGGATCGCGACCGCCATCGCCGCTGCAAGCCAGGCGAGGAGCTCCATCCCGCGGTTCACGACGCGACGCCGACGCAGCCGGTCGTTCGGGCGCTGGAGCGCGCTCAGATCGGCTGCACTCACGGGGCCGCCAGCCCCTGGCGCCGCGCGGCCCGCCGCACGACGACCTGCGCGAGGACGTTCACGACGAGCGAGAACACGAGAAGGATCACCGCGAGGTAGAAGAGCGACGAGGTCTCGAGGATCGTGGGGGCCCCCTGGTAGTCCTCGGCGATCTTGCTCGCGAGCGTGTCCCCGGGGTTGAAGAGATTCCAGCCGATGCCGGTGCCGGCGCCGACCACCTGCGTGACGGCGATCGCCTCTCCGACTGCCCGGCCGAGGCCGAGGATCATCGCCGCCGCCACTCCGCCGCGCGCATACGGGAAGACGACGCCGCGCACCATCTCCCACCGCGTGGTGCCGAGCCCGAGGGCCGCCTCCTTCAGCTCGGTGGGCACGCCGAGGAAGAGCTCGCGGGAGATGCTCGAGACGATCGGCAGGATCATGATCGTCAGCACGACGATCGCGGTGAAGATGCTCGAGCCGGTGGTCGGTGTGCCGAAGAGCGGGATGAAGCCGAGCCCGGAGTGGAGCGCCGGCATGACGTGGTCGCGCAGCAGCGGGCCGAGGACGATGATCCCCCACAGGCCGATCACGACGCTGGGGATCGCGGCGAGCGTCTCGACGAGCGCCGTCACGGGCCCGCGAATCCACCCCGGGGCGAGCTCGGTGAGGAAGAGCGCGATCCCGAGCGCGAGCGGAGTCGCGAGGAGCAGCGCGCCGAGGGAGGTGACCGCGGTGCCGAACAGGAAGCTCGCGGCCCCCATGGAGTTGTGGACGGTGTCCCAGCCGACGTGGGTCAGGAACCCGAGTCCGAACGTCGAGAGCGAGAGACGCGCGCCGTCTACGACCTTGTACGCGATCAGGCCGAGCAGGACGACGGCGCCGAGCGCAGCGAGCCCGGCGACGCCCTGCAGAACGATGTCTCCGGGACGCACCCGCCGCCCCGAGAAGGGGCGGCGGGCGGCGGTACCGGTCGCGTCGAGCGTGCTCACGATGCGACGCGCCTCTCTTCTACGAGTGGATCGACTTCAGCGTCTTGTTCGCGGCCTTCACCACCGCGGCGGGCATCGGGGCGAAGACGAGCTTCTTGATCGCGTTCTGCGCGCTCGAGCCCAGCGCGAACTTGATGAATGCCTTGAGCTCGGCAGCCTTCGAGGTCTTCTGCGGAACGATCACGTAGGTGAAGGTCGAGAGCGGCCAGGCGTTCCGGTACTTCTGCGACTTCGGTGGGTTGGTGAGCGAGATCTTGTTGTTGGCCGGGATCTTCTCGCTCTTGACCAGCTGCGCGGCCGCCTCGATCGAGCTGATCTTCGGCAGGACGTACTGGCCCGCCGCGTTCTTCACCCGCGCCTTCGCGATGTGGTTCTGGATCGCGTAGAAGTCGGAGACGTAGCCGATCGCGCCGGAGTTCGCCTTGACGGCAGCCGCGACACCGGCGTTGCCCTTGCCTCCGATACCTGCCGGCCAGCTCACGGTGGTCGAGCTGCCGACCTTCGACTTCCAGGCCTTGTTCACCTTCGAGAGGTAGTTGGTGAACACGTAGGTGTCGCCCGACCCGTCGCTGCGGTGGACAACCGTGATCGACTTGTTCGGCAGGTTGAGGCCCTTGTTCAGCGCCTTGATCGCCGGGTCGTTCCAGTGCTTGATGTTGCCCAGGAAGATGTTCGCCAAGACCGTCCCGGTGAGCTTGAGCTGGTGGTCGGCGACGCCGGGGATGTTGTAGACCGGGATCGTCGCGGTCAGCGCCCACGGGATCTGGACGCAGCCGTTGCAGTCCGCGCCCTGACTCTTCGTCAGCGGGGCGTCGCTGGCGCCGAAGTCGACAGTGCGGTTACTGATCGACTGGATGCCACCGCCGGAGCCGATCGGCGAGTACTGGATCGAGTCGGCGCTGTACATCTCCCCCCACGTGGCGACGGCCGGCGCGACCAGCGACGAGCCTGCGCCCTTCAGGGTCGAGGCCGACCGTTTGCCCGCGGCGCCGGCGGTCGTGACCGCGATGGCTCCGAGCAGCGCCGCAGCGGCGAGGGCAAGGGTGATGCGAGTGAGCATGCCGTTCTTCGGCATCTGGTTATTCCTCCTCCTCAGGGTTCGCGGCCAACGTACGGCGCGCCCCGAGGCAGGTGGGCAACGTCGCTGTTGCGAGGTGGAGACGAAGTGGTGAAAGGCGCTGGCGCGCCGGGGGAGGCCAGCTAGTACCCTGGCTCGCGATGTCGATCGAGGCTGCCCTCGAGCAGGTCGAGGCCCAGCTCCAGGAGATGGGGCAGCGCGTCCTCAGCGCCGTCCGTGGCGCGATGCGGGCGCTCGAGGAGCGGGACGAGGAGCTCGCCGGCGAGGTGATCGCGTTCGACGACGAGGTCGACCGCCACTTCCTCGCCATCGAGCATCAGATCCAGGCTCTCCTCGCCCTGCAGACCCCCGTCGCCCGTGACCTGCGGCTCCTCCTCGCGATGCTCCACGTCAATCTCCTGCTCGAGCGAAGTGCGGACGGCTGCGTGACGATCGCCAAGCTGTCGCAGCTCGTCTCCGACGTCGAGCCGGATCCCGCGCTCGTCGAGGTGCTGACGGAGATGGGCGACCGCGCCGAGGAGATGCTGCGCGTGGCGCTCGACTCGTTCGGCAACCGCGACCTCGCCGGGGCCGAGAGCCTCGTCGAGCTCGATGAGCTGATCGACCGCGCGAACCGCCGCTTCGTCGAGCGCCTCGTGGACGTGATGGCCGAAGCGGAGTTCCGCGAGTGGGGCCTCCGCATGGTCGTCGTCGCGCGGACGATCGAGCGGATCGGGGACCGCGCCGTCGACATCGGCGAGCAGACGGCCTACCTGCTCACGGCCGAGTTCCGCGAGTTCACCGATGCCTCACACCCGGTCGGCTAGGGCTCGCTGATCGTGGACTGGCGCATCTACAAGGCGATCTACGACGTCTCCCTCCACCACCACTGGGTCGGGACGCTCTTCAGCGACATCGAGAAGGCGAGCATCCCCGTGATGGTCGTGATCACCGCGGCGCTCTGGTTCTTCAGCCGCCCCGGCGGCGACCGCAAGTGGAAGCTCGCGTGCGGGAGCGGGTTCGCCTCCGCCGCGCTCGGCTATGCGATCGCGTTCGTCATCCACCACGCGTGGGACCGCCCGCGGCCGTACGAGTCGCACCACATCAGCCATCCCTGGTCCACCTCGACCGATGCGACCTTCCCGAGCGACCACACGACCGTCTCCTTCGCGATCGCGTTCGCGGTTCTCGCCTTCGATCCGATCGCCGGTGCGATCTTCGTCGTGATCGCGGCGATCATCGGGATCGGACGTCTCTTCATCGGAGCGCACTACCCGAGCGACGTCGCCGTGGGCGTCCTGGTCGGGCTGATCGCGGCCGGGATCGTCGTGCGACTCCTTCCTCGCTTCGTCTCCTGGGTCGTCTCGCAGGTGGAACGCGTCAGCGATCCGCTCGTGCGGCCGCTCTGGCGGCTCCGGACCCGCTAGACGCGGCCGTGCTGCTCGGCTAGGCGGCGCAGCCGTCCCGCCAGTGCCGGCGTCAGCGCGCCGTGCTCGAGCCGCCACCTCCAGTTGCCGTCCGTCCTCCCCGGCCGGTTCATCCGCGCGTCACTGCCGAGGCCGAGGACGTCCTGCGCGGGAACGATCGCGAGGGAGGCGCGCGACGCGTACACGAGCTCGATCAGGCCCCAGTTCGGCTCAGCGGGATCGAGGCCGGTAGCGGCGCGCTGCCGCGGGCGTAGAGCGGAGAACCAGCCGACCGCGGTGTCGGTGTCGTGGGTGCTCGTGTAGGCGACCGAGTTGCGGCGGTGATTCTCGAGCCGGTGCGGGTTCCGCCGGGCCGCGCGGAAGGCCCACAGCAGGACGACCATGCCGGGCAGGCCGAGCTCGTCGCGCAGCCGGTAGACGGGCTGCGTGATGTGGCCGAGATCCTCCGCGATCACCGGCAGGTCACCGAACTCGTGCGCGACCGCGTGGAACAGTTCGGCGCCAGGGCCGGGCCGCCACCGTCCCCTCCTCGCCGTCGCGTTCCGCGACGGGATCGCCCAGTAGGAGACGAAGCCGCGGAAGTGGTCGATCCGGCAGACGTCGACGAGCTCGAACGTGCGCCGGAAGCGCTCGCGCCACCACCGGTAGCCCGTTGCGCGGTGGGCGGGCCAGTCGTAGAGCGGGTTGCCCCAGCGCTGGCCGCTCGCGTTGAGCGCGTCGGGCGGCGCTCCGGCCACTTCACCGTGCTCGAACAGCTCGGGCCACCCGGCGAGATCGGCACCCTCGTCGGAGACGTAGATCGGCAGGTCCCCGATCAGCCGGATCCCGCGCGCCGCCGCGTACTCCCGCAGCGCTCCCCACTCCCGCTCGAAGCGCACCTGGTCGGCGACGGCCCCGGCGCCGGCGAAGCTCGCCCAGGAGCCCGTCCAGTACGGATGGCTCGCGACGAAGTCCTCGACCTCGCCGCCCGTGACGCGCGCCCCCGGCTTCGCGAGCAGCTGCGCGGAGGCGGCGAAGGCCGACGGCGACCTGTACGGCGAGCGGAACTCGTCGGGCGGCCCGAGTGGCAGCACTTGCCACCACGACTGGCCGGCCGCCGCGAGCCAGTCGACGAAGCGGTACGCCTCGCCGTCGAGCTTCCCCGAGGGCAGCGACGTCGGGTGGAGGAGGATGCCGGACGAACGGGGGAGGTCCACGTTTTGATCCTTCCGCATCAGTGAGACTTCCGCCGTGTCGATCCCGAAGACGAGCCCACCGCGGATCCAGGTCCAGGAGGTCGAGCCGCAGGTCGACTGCGGCCGCTATCCCGTCAAGCGCACCGTCGGCGACCGGGTCGAGGTGACCGCCCGGATCTTCCGGGACGGCCACGAGACGCTCGGCGCGGCGGTCCGCCATCGCGGCCCCGGCTCGACCCGCTGGGCCGAGTCGCCGCTCGAGCCGCTCGGGAACGACGTCTGGCGCGGCTCGTTCGACGTCGACCGGCCGGGTCTCTGGAGCTTCCGGATCGAGGCGTGGGTCGACCGCGTCGCGTCGTTCCAGGAGGAGCTGCGGCGCAAGGTCGCCGCGGGACAGACGGATCTCAGCGGCGAGCTCTCGGAGGGGACGGTGCTGCTCGGCGACAGGGACCTCACCGTCGAGAGCGCGCTCAGCGCACCGGCGGGAGCGCGTTCCGAGAAGGCGTGGTCGCCGACCTACGAGGTGAACGTCGACCGCGTCCTCGCCCGCTTCGGCTCGTGGTACGAGCTCTTCCCGCGCTCGTGGGGCGGCTTCGCCGGCGTCCGCGCCCAGCTGCCGACGTTCGCCGAGCTCGGCTTCGACGTCCTCTACCTTCCCCCCATCCATCCGATCGGCTGCACGAACCGGAAGGGCCGCAACAACTCCGAGACGGCGAAGAGGGGCGACGTCGGCAGCCCGTGGGCGATCGGCTCCGCGGAGGGAGGCCACGACGCGATCGATCCGTCGCTCGGGACCGAGAAGGAGCTTCGTGCCCTCGTTGCCGACGCGAAGGGGCTTGGCATCGAGATCGCGCTCGACTTCGCGATCCAGTGCTCGCCCGACCACCCGTGGCTGAAGGAGCACCCCGAGTGGTTCTTCCGCCGCCCCGACGGGACGCTGAAGTACGCCGAGAACCCGCCGAAGCGCTACCAGGACATCTACAACGTCGACTTCGGGAGCGAGGACTGGCGCGGGCTCTGGCAGGCGCTGCTCGACCTCGTCCTCCACTGGGTGGGCTGCGGAGTCACGGTCTTCCGCGTCGACAACCCGCACACGAAGCCGATGCCGTTCTGGGAGTGGCTGATCCGCGAGGTGCGACAGGAGCACCCGGACGTGATCTTCCTCTCCGAGGCGTTCACGCGGCCCGCGCCGATGACGACCCTCGCCAAGGCGGGCTTCTCGCAGAGCTACACGTACTTCACGTGGAAGAACACCCGCTGGGAGCTGCTCGAGTTCCTCGGCCAGCTGCTGGAATGGCGGGAGTACTACCGGCCGAACTGCTTCGCGAACACGCCGGACATCCTCCACGAGTACCTCCAGAACGGCGGCCGCCCCGCCTTCGAGGCACGGCTCGTGCTCGCGGCGACGCTGTCGCCCTCGTACGGGATCTACTCCGGCTTCGAGCACGGTGAGAACGTGCCCGTCCGACCCGGCTCGGAGGAGTACCTCAACTCCGAGAAGTACGAGCTGAAGCGGCGGAAGCTCGACGGGCCGCTGTTGCCCCTCGCCGCGAGGCTCAACGCGGCGCGGCGCGCGAACCCCGCACTGCAATGGCTCGAGCCGCTCACGATCCTCGAGACCGAGAACGAGCAGCTCTTCGCCTTCCTCAAGCGGCGCGGCGAGAACAGCGTGGTCACGGTGGTGAACCTCGACCCGCAGGCGACGCAGGTCGGCGTCTGCGTCCTGCCGGTCTCCACGGGGCTGCCACCGGCCTACCCGGTGCGCGACCTGCTGACGGACGAGAAGTGGACGTGGCGGATCGGCCGCAACTACGTCAAGCTCGGCCCAGGGCAGAGCCACCTGCTTAGGATCGGCGGCTGATGTCTGAGCAGTGGTTCGAGAGGGACCCGCTGTGGTTCAAGCACGCGGTCTTCTACGAGATCCACATCCGCGGCTTCTTCGACGGCAACGACGACGGCTCCGGCGACTTCCGCGGCCTGATCGACAAGCTCGACTACCTCGAGTGGCTCGGCGTCGACTGCCTCTGGCTGCTGCCGATGTACGAGTCGCCGCTCCGCGACGGCGGCTACGACATCTCGAACTTCTTCGCCATCCACCCTGACTACGGGACGGTCGAGGACTTCCGCGAGTTCGTCGAGCAGGCGCACCAGCGCGGGATGCGCGTGATCGCCGACCTCGTGATGAACCACACCTCTGCGGACCACCCGTGGTTCCAGGAGTCGCGCGCCGACCACGCCGGCCCGAAGAGCGACTGGTACGTCTGGTCGGACACGGACGAGCGCTATCCCGAGGCTCGCATCATCTTCATCGACACCGAGCCCTCGAACTGGACGCTCGACCAGCTCCGCGGCGAGTACTACTGGCACCGCTTCTTCCACCACCAGCCGGACCTGAACTACGACAACCCCGAGGTGCAGGAGGCGATGCTCGAGGTGCTGCGCTTCTGGCTCGACCTCGGCATCGACGGGTTCCGGCTCGACGCCGTCCCGTACCTCTTCGAGCGCGAGGGGACGAACGGCGAGAACCTCCCCGAGACCCACGACTACCTGAAGCGGATCCGCGCCGAGATCGACGCGCGCTATCCGGACCGGGTCCTGCTCGCCGAGGCGAACCAATGGCCCGAGGACGTCGTCGAGTACTTCGGCGAGGGCGACGAATGTCACATGGCCTTCCACTTCCCGGTGATGCCGCGCATGTTCATGGCCCTGCGGCGGGAGGACGCGACGCCGATCTACGAGATCCTCGACCGGACGCCGCCGATCCCCGCCAACTGCCAGTGGGGTCTCTTCCTCCGCAACCACGACGAGCTGACGCTCGAGATGGTGACGGACGAGGAGCGGGACTACATGTACGAGGAGTACGCGAAGGACCCGCGGATGAAGCTCAATCTCGGCATCCGCAGACGCCTCGCACCGCTGCTCGACGCCGGCCGCGACGAGGCCGAGCTGCTCCACGCGATCCTCTTCTCGCTGCCTGGTTCGCCGGTGCTCTATTACGGGGACGAGATCGGCATGGGCGACAACGTCTATCTCGGTGACCGCGACGGCGTGCGGACGCCGATGCACTGGTCGGGCGATCGCAACGCCGGCTTCTCGCGGGCCGACTGGGCGCAGCTCTATCTCCAGCCCCTCATGGACCCCGTCTACGGCTTCTCGGCGGTCAACGTCGAGGCGCAGCTCCGCACGCCGAACTCGCTGCTTCGCTGGATGCAGCGCTTCATCGCGCTGCGCAAGGAGCATCCGGTGTTCGGCCTCGGAACCTACAAGGCGCTCCCCGGCGACAACTCGCGGATCTTCGCCCACATCCGGACGTGGGAGGAGGACGTCGTCCTCTGCGTGCACAACCTCGCGCGCTCGGCGCAGGCGGTGCAGCTCGACCTCTCGGAGTACGCCGGTATGGTCCCGGTGGAGATGCTGGGCCGGACGGCCTTCCCGCCGATCGGGGAGCTGCCGTACCTCCTGACGCTCGCGCCCCGCGGGTTCTTCTGGTTCCAGCTCAGGCAGACGGAGCAAGTGGAATGACGATGGACGAGCGCGCGCTGATCGAGTACGTGACCCGGCAGCGCTGGTACGGCGCCAAGTCGCGGACGGTCTCGCACTCGGAGGTGCTCGACACGGTAGTGATCCGGCAGGCCGAGCCTCGGCTGGCCCTCGCCCTGGTCGAGCTCCGCTACGACACGGGGGCACACGACATCTACCAGCTGCTGTCCGCCGGCGGCGACGACGATTCCCCATTCGACGGGCTCGCCGAGGACGCAGGGATCGCGCGCGAGATCGTCAGCGCCATGCGGACGGGGCTGACGCTGCAGGGATCGGAGGGCGTCGCGGAGTTCCGGCCGGCCGAGGACTTCTCCGCGCTCGGCCGCGAGCTGGGCGCCGCGCGGCTCGTCGCCTCCGAGCAGTCGAACAGCTCCGTCGTCTTCGACGAGGCGCTGATCCTCAAGCTCTTCCGCCACCTCGAGCCGGGGATCAACCCCGAGCTCGAGATGCTGCGCTTCCTCACGGAGCAGGGCTTCCGCAACATCCCGCCGCTCGGCGGCTGGTACTCGTATTCCGGCGGGCCGCTGACCGCGACGCTGGGGCTCCTGCAGCACTACGTCGCGGGCGCGCTCGGCGGCTGGGAGCTCGCGCTCGGCGAGATCGCGTCGGCGCCGGAGAGCTTCCTCGACCGGCTCGGCCGGCTCGGCGAGGTGACGGCGCAGATGCACTCCGCCCTGGGTGCCGACCCGAGCGATCCCGCCTTCGCGCCCGAAGAGCCAAGCGTCGAGTCGCTCGGGCTGCTGACCGCGACGGTCGACGAGGAGATCGCGCGCGTCTTCCTCGAGCTGCCGGAGGACGACGAGCGGCTCGCCCCGATCCTCGGCCGCGGCGAGGAGGTGCGAGAGCAGCTGCGTCTCCTCACCCACGCCGGCTCGAGCGGTCGCGTGATCCGCACCCACGGCGACTACCACCTCGGCCAGACCCTCTGGAGCGGGCCGCCGAGCGCCTCCGGCGCTCGGGAATTCCGGCCGGGCGTCGGCGGCTTCGCCGCCGGCGCTTCCAGCCAAGGAGACTGGGTGATCCTCGACTTCGAGGGGGAGCCCGCGCGGACGCTCGTCGAGCGCCGCCGCAAGCGCTCGCCGCTCCGCGACGTCGCCGGCATGCTCCGGTCCTTCGCCTATGCGGCGACGGCCGCGGAGCTCACGCGCGGCGCCGACGTGCCCGAGGACTGGGAGGAGCGGGCGCGCGAGCGGTTCCTCGAGAGCTACCTCGAGACCGTCGAGCCGACCTTGCTCCCGCCCGGCGAGGCCGCGATCGAGCGGCTCCTCGCCGTGTTCGAGCTCGAGAAGGCGGTGTACGAGCTCCGCTACGAGCTCGACAACAGGCCGGACTGGGTTGGAATCCCGGTCACGGGTATCGAGCGGCTCATGCAGGCGGCGGCGGAAGCGCTGTGACGGTCGATCTCGGGGCGAATCCCCACGAGGTCCTCGGTGCGCACGAGGCGGACGGGGGCGTCGTCGTGCGCGCGTACCGGCCCGAGGCGCAGTCCGTACGCGTGCAGCCCGCCCATGACAAGTCGGCATCTGTCGAGGCGGAGCTCAAGGACCCGGCCGGGCTGTGGGAGGCGCTGCTGCCGAAGGCGCGGCTGCCGCTCGAGTACGAGCTCGAGGTCGAGTACCCGGACGGCAACACCTTCACGGTCCGCGACCCGTACTCGTTCCTTCCCACGCTCGGCGAGCTCGACGTGCACCTTGCCCTCGAAGGGCGCCACGAGCATCTCTACGAGCGGCTCGGCGCGCACGTGCGCGAGCTCGACGGGGTCCTCGGCACGGCGTTTGCGGTCTGGGCTCCCAATGCGCGCTCGGTCTCGGTGGTCGGCGACTTCAACTCGTGGGACGGTCGCCTGCATCCGATGCGCTCGCTCGGCGCGTCCGGGATCTGGGAGCTGTTCGTCCCGGGCGTGGACGAGGGGACGAAGTACAAGTTCGAGATCCGGACGCAGAACGGGCGTCTGCGCCTGAAGAGCGATCCGCTCGCCTTCCACACCGAGGTGCCGCCGGCGAACGCGTCCGTCGTCTGGGAGGCGAAGCACGTGTGGCGGGACGAGGAATGGCTCGAGCGCCGCGCGGCTGCCGACCCGCTGCGGGGCCCGCTCTCGGTCTACGAGGTGCACCTCGGCTCGTGGCGGCGCAATCCGGTCGAGGGGAACCGTCCGCTCACGTACCGGGAGCTCGGCGACGAGCTGGCGGACTACGTCTCGGACCTCGGCTTCACGCACGTCGAGCTCCTGCCCGTGATGGAGCACCCGTTCTCCGGCTCCTGGGGCTACCAGGTGACCGGCTACTACGCGCCCACGTCGCGCTTCGGCACCCCCGACGACTTCCGGGACCTCGTCGACCGCCTCCCTCAGCGCGGCATCGGCGTGATCCTCGACTGGGTGCCCGCGCACTTCCCCCGCGACGACTGGGCGCTCGCCCTCTTCGACGGGACCCAGCTCTACGAGCACGCCGACCCGCGCCGTGGCTCGCATCCCGAC
>DASSVO010000062.1:0-7253 GCA_035706005.1 Gaiellaceae bacterium
GGGAAGATGGACGTGTAGAACTCCGCGGCCGCCTCGGCCTCGGTGTCGAACCACAGCCAGGTCGTGATCTTCTGCACGGTTTCGTCCTTTCGCTCGCGGGTTCGCAGCTGAGACCGCGCCGAGCGCGCGGACTCATCGCTCCCGCGTCCACGCGATTTAAGGAACCCGTAAGGGCTCGCTAATGCGGCGGCAATCCTCGCAGCCGATGCTGCAAACCAGTCGGAGTCCTCGCGTCGAAAGGAGTACTGATGCGCTCGAAGGGATGGGCCGCTGTCGTCGTCGCCGCGGCGGCACTCGCCGCGATCCCGGTCGCGACCGCCGGGATGATGCACCCCAGGCTGGCCGCGCGCCTGTCCGGCATGGGCGAGCACGGCATCGTGAACCTCCAGGCGCACGCGACGCAGCATCGCCTCTGCTGGACGTTCGACCTGCACGTGATGCACGTCCTCGGCGCGACCATCCGCGACAGCCACGGGATGATCGTCGCCCGCCTCGGCCACATGTACCGTGCACAGGGCTGCGCGATGGTGCCGAAGAGATCGCTCTCCCTGATCGAGTCGAAACCCGGCCGCTACCAGGTCTGGGTCGCGACGAAGGGCCATCCCGGCGACCTGCGCGGAAGGCTGTTCGCCGGAACGGCGCACATGTAGATGGACTCGCCGCCCCTCACCGGCGAGCAGGAGCCCAGGCGCTACGGCCGGAGGCTGTTCCTCGCCACCGTGGTCGGCGGCGTCTCCTCGCTCTACTGGGGCAAGGCCGCCTGGGATCACGTCACCGGCGTCGTCTCACCCATCGCCTCGGGACTGGCGCCGATTCTGCCCACCGGCGGCTGGCGGATCTACACGATCTCCGGCCAGATGCCGACCTTCGACCCGGCGACCTGGCGGCTGCAGATCGGCGGTCTCGTCGACCAGCCGGTCTCGCTCACCTACGACCAGCTGCGCTCCCTGCCGCGCGTGGAGCAGATCTCGAACTTCCACTGCGTGACGGGCTGGAGCGTGAAGAACGTCCACTGGGCGGGCGTCCGGATCCATGACGTCCTCGCGACCGCGAAGCCGCAGTCGTCGGCGCACGCACTCGAGTTCGTCTCGATGGAGCAGCCCTACATCGACTACCTGACCATGCAACAGGCATCACTGCACGACGTGATGCTCGCCTACGAGATGGACGGGAAGCCGCTGCCGCGCGAGCACGGCGCCCCCGTGAGGCTCGTGATCCCGGAGATGTACGGCTACAAGAACGTGAAGTGGCTGACCGGCATCAACCTCGTCCCACAGGCGGGGACCGGCTACTGGGAAGCGCTCGGCTACGACAACGACGCCTGGGTGGGCCGCTCGAACGGGTACAGCTCGTGAAGGCGGGCTACGTCGAGCGGTTCTCGCCGGTCGAGCGGCTGCTCCACTGGGTGAACGCGCTCGGCTTCTTCTTCCTCCTCGCGACCGGGCTCATCCTCTACCTGCCGAGCCTGTCGATGCTCGTCTCCCGCCGGCAGACGATCCAGAGCATCCACTTCTGGGCGGGTGTCGGCTGGCTCGGCGTGCTGGCCGCGGTCCTGGTGCTCGGCGGGCGCCGCCTGCTCGCAACCGCGCGCGAGCTGGACACGTTCGACCGCGACGACCTGCTCTGGCTCCGTGGCCGTCGGACTCCGCAGGGAAGGTTCAACGCGGGCCAGAAGATCAACGCCGTCCTCACCGCCGCCTTCACGATCCTCTTCGGCGTTTCGGGGCTCCTCCTCTGGTTCGGGGAGCAGGACACGCGCTTCCGCTTCGCGAGCACCGTGATCCTGCACGACGGCCTGATGTACGTCTCGCTCGCGCTGCTCGTCGGGCACCTCTACCTCGCCCTGATCCATCCGGCGACACGCCACGCGCTCCGCGGCATGACGCTCGGCGACGTCCGCGTCGAGTGGGCGGTGAGGCACCACCCGAAGTGGGAGCCCGAGAACGTCCAGGTCGACTGGCCGCGAACGCGACACCACGCGCCGTGGAAGCCAGAATTGGCGGATGCAGACCGTTCTCGTCGTTGATGACGAGCCGATCGTCCGCGACGTCGTCGTCCGCTACCTCGAGCGCGATGGCTTCCGGACGCTGACCGCGTCGGACGGGGACGTGGCCCGGGCACTCATCGAGGAGCGCGAGCCGAGCATCGTCGTCCTCGACGTGATGCTGCCGGGGACGGACGGCCTCTCGCTCTGCCGCTGGATCCGCGCCCGCTCCAACCTCCCGGTGATCCTGCTCACCGCTCGCGGCGAGGAAGCCGACCGCATCGTCGGGCTCGAGCTCGGAGCCGACGACTACGTCACCAAGCCGTTCTCGCCGCGCGAGCTCGCGGCGCGCGTCCGCACCGTCCTCCGCCGTAGCAACGGCGCCTCGCCGCCGCGGGAGACGATCGCCTTCGGCGAGCTCGAGCTCGACGGCGGTAGCCGCGAGGCCCGCCGGGCGGGCGCCGCCGTCCAGCTCACGGCGACGGAGTTCGAGCTGCTCTGGTTCCTCGCCTCGCACCCTCGCCACGTCTTCTCCCGCGACCAGCTCATGGCCCGCGTCTGGGGCTACGAGGCCGCCGTCGACACCGGCACCGTGACGGTCCACGTGCGGCGGCTGCGGGAGAAGATCGAAGCCGATCCGGGTCGCCCACGCCACCTGCACACCGTCTGGGGCGTCGGCTACCGCCTCGACCCATGATCCAGCTCGCGCTCGTCGTCGCGGCCGGCAGCCTCGTCTCGGGGCTCGTCCTCGCCTACCTCCTGCGGCGGGCGCCGACGGTCGGGCTGCAGCTCGGCGGGCTCGCCCTGATCGCCGTCTGCGTGCCGCTCGCCGCCGTCCTGCTGTCGGGCTGGGTCATGTTCCACATGGGCGCCGACGTGAAGATCCTCGCCGTGGCCGCGGGGTCGGCGACGGCAGCCGTGTTCGCGGCGCTCGTCCTCGCGCGCTCGATCACGGCGTCGCTGCGGCGGGTGGGCGACGCATCCCAGTTGCTCGCGGCCGGCGAGCTGTCCGCGCGGGCTCCGGTCGGAGGAGCCCGTGAGATCGCGGAGCTCGCCGATTCGTTCAACGCGATGGCCTCGGGCCTCGAGCAGCTCTTCGACGCGCGCCGCGAGCTCGTCGCGTGGGCGAGCCACGACCTCCGCGCTCCGATCGCATCGCTGCAGGCGATGCTCGAGGCGATCGAGGACGGCCTCGCTTCCGCCGAGGACTACCTGCCGACGCTGCGGGAGCAGGTGCGGACGCTCTCGATGCTCGTCGACGACCTGTTCGAGCTCGCGCGGATCGACGCCGGCGCGCTGACGCTCGAGCTGCGCCGGACGCCCATCGCGCCGCTCGTCGCCTCTGCGCTGCGAATGCTCCGGCCCGAGGCCGAGGCACGTGGTGTCGCGCTGAGCGCCGAGGTCGACGACGAGGTCGAGGCAGAGCTGGCTCCGGACAAGTTCGAGCGCGTCCTCTTCAACCTCGTCACGAACGCGCTGCGGCACACGCCCTCGGACGGATCGGTCGCTGTGCGAGTCGAGCGGCGCGCCGGTGACCTGATCCTGCGCGTCGAGGACAGCGGCGACGGGCTGTCGGCCGAGGCGCCAGCGCGAATGTTCGATCGTTTCTGGCGGGCCGACCGCGCGCGCAGCGGCAGCGGCGCCGGGCTCGGGCTCGCGATCGCGCGCGGTCTGGTCGAGGCGCACGGCGGCCGGATCTGGGCCGAGAACCGCCCGCAGGGCGGCGCCTGCATCTCGTTCACGCTGCCGGCTGCGGAGAGCTAGCCGCTACGCGGGGACGCCGTCGTTCTGTGCGGTGAGCAGCTCGACGACCTGAGCGCGATTCTTGACCCCGAGCTTGCGCTCGACGGAGCCGAGATGGCGGCGCACCGTCACGGGCGCCACGCCGAGCTCGTCCGCGATCTCCGAGGTGGTGGCGGCGCGGAGCAGGAGCTCCACGACCTCCCACTCCCGCGTGGTGAGAGCGACCCGCCCCCTGCCGGCGAGGACGACCGAGCGCCTGCGCTCGCGGGTCCTCAGCTCGTCGAGCAGGCGCGACACGAACTTCCGCGGCACGGCCGGCTCGCCGCGCAGCGCGCCAGCCACGACATGCGGCAGGCGTGCCGGGTCGAGGCTGTGCGTCAGGTAGCCGCTGGCGCCGGCACGCACCGCCGCCATGAACTCGTCCTCGTCCAGCCGGCTCGTCAGGAGGATCACCGCGGCGGACGGAACCCGCGTCACGATCTCGTTCACGACCTGGAGGCCCTGGCCGGAGGGGTCGAGCCCGAGGAGGCAGACATCCGGATGGTCGCGAACGGCCGCGTCGACCGCCGATTGCGCGTCGGCGGCCTCGGTGCAGCGCGCCTCCGGCTCGAGCGCCAGCCGCAGGCCGACGCGGGTCGGCAGCCTCTCCGCCGCGATGAGAACGTGCGCGCGTCGCGTCGGAGCCGTCGTGCTCATGCCGCAGTCACGTTGAGAAGGCCGGCCGGTTTACCGACTACGATTCGTACATGCGCGTGCTCATTGCAGACGACCATAGACTCATCGTCGAAGGAGTCAAGCGTGCCCTCGAGGAGGCGCCGGACTTCGAGGTCGTCGGCGAGTGCAACTCCGGCTCCCAGGTGCTGCCGATGGTCGGCCGCACGAACCCCGACATCGTCCTGCTGGACCTGCGCATGCCAGGCGCCGACGGGCTCGCGTGCCTGAGCCGGATCCGCAAGCAGCACCCCGACGTGAAGGTCGTCGTCCTCTCGGTCTCGACCGACGAGAACGTGATCCAGACCGTCCTCAAGCGCGGCGCGAGCGCCTTCATCGTCAAGAGCATCAACCCGATCGACCTGCCCTCGGCGCTCCGCCAGGCGGTCGACGGCACCGTCTACAGCGCGATCGGCCTGCCCGATCCCGGCGAGAGCGCTGCGCGCGCCGCCGGCCTCACCGAGCGCGAGACGGCGATCCTCGCCGCCCTGGCGCGCGGCCTCTCGAACGAGGCAATCGGCAAGGAGCTGTGGGTGGCGGAACAGACGGTCAAGTTCCACCTCACGAACATCTACCGGAAGCTCGGGGTCTCGAACCGCACCGAGGCCGCGCGCCTCGCGTACCAGAACGGGCTCGTCGAGAGCCCGATCGACGACCGCTGACGCGACCCCCGTAGACCCGGAGGGGGTGCGGGACATCTCCCGCACCCCCTCCTGAGCGTTGTTCACCCGGTCACCGGCGGGGTGAAGACGTTGGTCACGCCCACCCGCTTGGTGTTGCAGCGCTGGCTGGCGATCGGGCTGAAGATCAGGATCCCGGCCTTCTTCATCTTCACGTGGGCCGTGATGACGCCCTTGCTGTTGGACGCCTTGGTGCGGATGTTGATCTTCGGGCCCTTGATCCGGACGTGAACGCCCTTCACGGCCTTGGCGTGCTGGGTGACGTGGATCGTCAGCTTCGTCTTGCGTCCGACGAACAGCTGCTTCGGGGTCACCTTGCTGACCGCGACGCAGAACACCGGCTTGAAGACGCCGACGACCTGCACCGTCGCGGTGGCGCTGTTGTTGCCCGTGTTCGTCTCCGGCCTGTTGCCGGCCACGGTCGCCGTGTTCACCTGCGGTCCTGCCGCGCTCGGCGTGGTGACGAGCGTGATCGTCACCGACTCGCCGGCGGCCATGTTGCCGATGGTGCAGTTGAGGATCGCGCCACCGGTGCAGCTGCCCTTCGAGGTCGTGGCCGAGACGAAGGTGTTCCCCGCCGGCATCGGGTCGGCGATCGTGACGCCGGTGTCCGCGGACGGCCCGTTGTTCGTCACCACGATCGTCCAGGTGATGTTGCCGTCGCCGAGGGTCTGCGAGGCCGGCGAGCCTGCCTTCGTGATCGACAGGTCGACGAGGGCCTGGACACAGGTCGAAGCGCTCGACTGGTCGCTGCCGTCGTTGCTCGTCGTCACGTTGCCCGTGTTGTCGACCGTACCGCTGCCCGGGCAGTCGCCGCCGGTCGCTCCCGTCGTCCCGGAGACGATGTGCACCGTGAACGTGCTCGCGGCCTGCGTCGTCCCGGCCGGCACGGTGACGCCGTTGGCGCCGCCGCACGTCAGGACTCCGGCGGAGATCGAGCAGCTGCCCGCCCAACCGGCGCCCTGCGAGGCGACCGACCAGGACAGACCCGGGTTGGTCGGCAGGGTGTCGTGCAGCTTCACGCCGTATGCGTCCCCGGTGCCGGCGTTGTACACGGTCATCGTGAAGCCGATCGGGCTGCCCACGTTCACCTTGGCGGCGTCCGCCGTCTTCACGATGTGGATCGCCGCCGGCTTGACCAACACCTGCTCATCCGCACAACCGGAGCTCACTGCCAGGTTGTTCGAGTCACCGCTGTAGGAGGCGACCCAGTAGTAGGTGCCCGGGGTGTCCAGCTTGACCCCGGTCGGCGTCTCGAAGGTGCCGTTGTCGTTGATCGACAGCGTCTCCGTATCCAGCGAGGTACCGGTGCAGTCGTTGTTCGGATACAGGTTCCAGGTGATCCGATCGGTCTCGTCCTGGTTCACGGTCCCGGACAGAGTCGCCTTGTCCTTGTACGTGTCGCCGGCAGAGCCCGAAGCCGGATCCTGCAGCGTCTCGATCGACGGCGACGCCTTGCTGACCTGCAGCACCTCTTCCGAGCAGGCACTCGAGGCGCCGTCGTTGTTGTTGTCGCCCGAGTAGAAGGCACGGAAGTAATAGGTGCCGGCGTTGTTGAACGTCACATCGTTCGAGTCGGGCACCGACCCGTCGGTCACCGTAACGTCGCCGGCGCTCGTGCCACCCGGCGTGTCGTAGGTGCCGGCCTGACAATCGGACAGGCTCGAGTACCAGCGGTACTCGACGGTGCCGCTCGCATCCTGGGTCTCCCCCGTCAGCGTCGCGGAGTCGTGCACCGTGCCGCCGACCGTGATCGAGTCATGCGACAACGTCGTCCCAATCGACGGCGTGTTCGGGTTCACCGTCAGCTCCTCATCCGTACAAGCCGACGAGACCGGGCCAGTGTTGTTGTTGTCACCCGAGTAGAAGGCACGGAAGTAATAGGTGCCAGCCGTGTCGAACGGACCCGCCGTATTCGAGTCCGGCACCACATCACCCGCCACCGTCACATCACCGATGTCGTTACCACCCGGCGTGTCATAGGTGCCCGCGTTACACGCAGTCAGGCTCGAGTACCAGCGGTACTTCACCGTCCCAGACGCATCAGCAGTCGCACCCGTCAACGAAGACGAGTCATGCACCGTGCCACCAATCCCGATCGAATCATCCGACAACGTCGTCCCAATCGACGGCGT
>DASSVO010000063.1:0-28574 GCA_035706005.1 Gaiellaceae bacterium
AGCAGCTCCCGCTCGGCCGGCCGCCCTTCGCGGAGCTCCCGGCTCCGCTCCGCCTCGGCATTGATCTCGGCGCCGAGGAGCAACGCGATCCCGGCGAGCCAGAGCCAGGTGAGCATGATGATCACCGCGGCGAGCGATCCCCACGTCTTGTTGTAGGAGCCGAAGCTCGACGTGTAGAAGGCGAAGGCGCCCGAGGCGGCCAGCCAGACGACCGCCGCGAAGACCGAGCCTGGAGTGATGAAGCGCCAGTGCGGATGCTCCACGTCGGGCCCGCGGTAGAGGAGCGTCGCGAACGCCGCCAGCAGGCCGGCGATGAGGATCGGCCAGGTTGCGATCCACCAGATCCAGCCGATTGCACCGGAGAGAGGCCCGGCGTGCGAGGCGACGAACCGCTCGATCGGCGGCCCGAAGATGAGCAGGATCGCCACGAGCAGGAACGCGAGGCCCATCACGGCGACGAGCTGCACCGCGACGATGCGCTTGCGGACGAACGAGCGGCCGTCCTTGCGCTCGTAGGCGAGGTTGAGCGCCGTCATGTACGTCGTCATCGCGCCGGTCGTCGCCCAGACGGCGAGCACGAAGCCGACGATCGTCATCGCGACGCCGGTCGACGGATGCTGGTTGAGCCGCTGCAGGCTTCCTCCCAGGAGGTTCGTCGCCGCTCCCGGCATCACGTTCGAGAAGTGCGCCATGAGCGTCGTGATCGTGCCCGGGCCCGCGATCAGCGAGAAGACGCCGACCACCACGAGCAGGACGGACGGGATCGCGAAGAAGGTCGAGTACGCGAGCGCCGAGGCGAGCATCGTCCCGTTGTCGTCAAGGAACTCCTTGACGGCGCGGACGACGATCGCGCGCCAGTCGCGGAAGGAGAGGTCGCCGAGGCCGGGGTCGACGAGCCGCGGCTCGTCCCGCTCCGGCTGCGGCATGGGCGCGTCTCCGGCCCGCTGCTCCTCGAGCCGCGCCTCGTCGGGTACGGGCCGCGCCTGATCCGCCTCGCCGGCAGACCGCGGGCCGCGCTCTCGCTCGGGTGCGCTCATGGGGAGAGAACGCACCTCGCGGCGATCGGGTTCCTGCTCGATCGGGGCGGGCAGATTCGAACTGCCGCCCTCCCGCTCCCAAAGCGGGCGCTCTGACCAGGCTGAGCTACGCCCCGAGGAGCCCCAGTGTATGCCGGGCTCGCGCTGCCGCTATTCGGATTCGATGAGCGTACGCAGCTCGGCGAGCTTCTCACTGCGGAGCTCGTCGCGCTCGCCGCGCTCGATCCGGGCGAGGAGGCCTCGCACGAGTGGGGCCAGCTCGAGCGGGTTGAACGGCTTCGTCACGTAGTCGACGCCGCCGATGTCGAGCCCGCGCGCACGGTCGCGAAACTCGGCCCGCGCCGTGAGGAAGATGATCGGGATCTTCTGCGTACGCTGGTCCTCGAGCAGCTCCTCGGCGACTCGCCAGCCGTCGAGGCCGGGCATCATGACGTCGAGGAGGACGACGTCGGGCTGCTGGTCCCGGGCGAGGTCGAGCCCGGTCGTCCCGTCGGCGGCTTCGAGCACGTCGATGTTCTCCGCCTCGAGGTTCACCCGGCAGAGCAGGCGAATCGGTGCCTCGTCGTCGATGACGAGCACCCGAGTCTTCCCTGCCTCGTCCACGCGCCGCGTATACCCATCCACACCCACTTCGGCACTCATTCTTGCCCTCCGGCCGTGGCCGAAGGCGCAGCAACCGCCGCGGGCAGCTCGAAGGCGAAGCGGGAGCCCTCGCCCTCCCGGGACGAGACCCAGATCCGGCCGCCCATCGCGGTCACGAGGCCGCGGGCGATGAAGAGGCCGAGCCCGGTCCCGCCCGCGCCCGCCCGGAGCTCGGCATCCGAGCCACGGTAGAACTTGCGGAAGATCTGCTCCTGATCGGCTTGCGGGATGCCGAGCCCCTCGTCCGCGATGCTGACCTCGACCGTGTCCTGCCGCCGCGCGGCGCCGACGGTCACCGTGCCTCCCTCCGGCGAGTAGCGGAGCGCGTTGTCCACGAGGATCGAGCACACCTGGCGCAGCTTCTCGGGATCCGCCCTCGCTGCGAGCGGCTCGTCGGGCAGGTCGAGGACGAACCGGTGCCCGTTGACCTCGGCTCCCGAGACGGTCTCGAGCACCTGGCCGACCACGTCACGGACGTCCGTCTCTGCGAGGTTGACCTGGAGGTCGCCGGTGTCGAGCCGTGCGACGTTGAGCAGCGTGTCGACGATCGACGTCAGCCGCTGGGATTCCGAGGCGATGTAGCGGAGGAAGGTCAGCCGCTCCTCCTCGCCGAACATCACGTCCTGGCGAAGCAACGTCTCCGCGAAGCCGTAGATCGAGGTCAGCGGGGTGCGAAGCTCGTGCGAGACCGTGCTGACGAAGTCGGACTTGACCTGCTCCACGAGCCGGTCGCCGGAGATGTCCCGGAACGCGAAGATGCGGCCCGCGACGGCCCCCAGCGGGTCGCGCATCACCGCCTCGGTGACGGACAGCCACACTTCCTCCCGGCCGCGCATGATCGGGACGAGCCGGTCGCCGCGCGCACCCCCGTCGGGCGCCTCGAGGCTCCGCTGCAGCACGTCGACCGGCGCCCGGCCGAGCGCAACGGAGGCGGGGACGCCCGTGATGCCCTCGGCCGCGCTGTTCCAGAGGACGACGTTGCCGTCGCGGTCGACGGCGACGATCCCGTCGGCGATGTTGGCGAGGATCGCGACCGACCGCTCCCGCTCGAGCACGACGCGCTGGTAGAGCTCGGCGTTCGACAGCGCGGCAGACGTGCTGGCGGCCACGGCGAGCAGCGCCTCGATCTCCTCCTCGCGCCATTCCCGCGGCACCGATGCATAGACGGCGAGAACGCCGAGGGTCACGTTCTCCGGCCCGCCGACCGGTACGCCGAGGAAGGCCGCATGGCCGGCGCGCAGCATCGGGTCGAGGGCGCGCAGGCGCTCGTCTTCACCGGCCTGAGCGAGGGCGAGCGGAGCCCCCGACTGGACGACGTCGCCAGAGAGCCAGCCGCTCGCAGGGCTGCGGGAGCCGAGGGCGAGCCCGGCTCCCTCCCCGTCCGCCGCCGTGACGACGAGCTCCTCCTCGTCGACGAGCCGGAAGGCCGCGGCGTCGGCGTTCACGAGCGCCGGCGCCTGCTGGACGACCTCGTCGAGCACCGCCGCCGGGTCGAGCTCGCTCGTCAGCAGCCGGCCGGTGCGCGTCAGCTGCTGCGCGAGCGCACGGGCGCCGCGCTCGGCCTCGAACAGCTCGCTCCGCTCGAGTGCACCGCGCGTCGCGTCGGCGAGATGGCGCGCGAGCTCGAGGTCGTCGTCGGTGAACGAGCGCTCCTCGGCGAAGAAGATGAGGACGAGCCCGGGGCCGGCATCGCGCGGCGCGTCCACGGGGACGGAGATGAGCGACCGATAGCGGTTCGCGGTGGCGGCCCCCTGGAGGTCCGGCATCAGCCGCTCATCGTCGGAGATCGAGGACGAGACGAGGATGCGACCCTCGGCGGCGGCCCGGAAGAGCGGTCCCTGCTCGGCCGCCCGTCCCTCGAAAATGCGCCTGAGATCTGCGGGGAGCTCGTAGGAGCCGACCGCCTCGAGCCGGCCGCTCGAAGGGACGAGCACCGCAGCCGAGCTTCCTCCGACCGCTTCGGCTGCGGCCTGCGCAATGGCCTCGAGCGTCGCGGCGCGGGACAGCGACTGCCCGAGCACCGAAGCGATGCGGTAGAAGCCGCGCTGGACCCGCGCCTGTCGCGCGCTCTGCGTGAACATCTCGGCGTTGCGGAGGGCGAGCGAGGCGAGGCCGGCGAACGCGCCGAGGACGTCCGCGTCGCGTTCGCCGAAGCGGCGGCCCTCCCGCCGGCCCACGCCGAGAACCCCGCGCAGCTCGTCGCTCCAGACCATGGGAGCGGCGATCACGTCCGTGAAGCCATCGTAGGCCGGATGAGGGATGGGCGTCGCGATCTCGCCGTAGGCGCTCTCGATCAGCGGCCGACCCTCGCGGACGGCGGCGCCCGCCAGGCCCTGGTCCGCCGGGAACTCGAAGCCGAGCAGCGTGGGATCGAAGCCGTGCACCGCGACGCAGCGGAACAGACCGCGCTCGCGATCGAAGAGGTAGCAGTCCGCGGCGTCCGCGTCGAGCAGCTGCGCGAGCTGGTCGGCGAGCCGCTGGAGGACGACGGCCAGATCGAGGTCGCTGCTGAGAACGTGCGCGGCGCGCAGGAGGCCGCTCTGTTGCGCGAGCTGCTCCTCGTTCTCCTCGAGCAGCCGCGCGAGCCGCAGCGCGAGTCCGATCTCCGCGGCGACACCCTCGAGCAGGGCGAGATCGCCTTTCCCCCAGACGCGCGGGGACGGCCGGTGGACGGTGACGAAGCCGGCCGGCTGCTCGAAGACCAGGACCGGAACTGCGACCGCCGTCACCCCGCCGATCGTCTGGACGGCCGGCCCCTGCTCGTCCGTGGCGCGCTCGAGGAGCTCGATCTCCGGCGTCTCCTCTCCGAGCTGATCGAGCCCGGCCTCGTGCCACTCGGCGCCGACGTGTGCCCGGTCGGGACGCTCCCCGACCCGGACGACGCAACGCGAGGCTTCGAGAGCGCGCGCCGTCGCCTCCGCGGCGCCGGCCAGGGCAGCGGGGAGATCGAGCTCGCTTCGGAGCTGGCGGGCGATCGAGGCGAGCAGCCGCTCGCGTGTCAACGCCTCCTCGAGCGCGAGCTCCGTGCGCAGCTGCTCGAGCGCGACGGCCGCTTCCGACGCGAGGGTCTGCATGACGGCGAGGTCCTCGGTCGAGAAGACCCGCGGCTCGTCGAGCGTCGCGACCGAGATCACCGCCGTCACGCGCTCCTGCACGAGCAGGGGGACGAAGGCGGCGCTCTTGGCTCCCACCGCGGCGGCCAGGCGACTGCTGACAAGGCCGGAGCTCGCCGTGTCGTACACGGTCAACGCCGTGGCCTCGAAGACCGCGCTTGCGATCCCCGACGGCTCGCGCTCGAGGTCGATGCGCAGGTCACGCCACCAGTCGACGTCCTCCCCGAGCGAGCGCGCGAGGTAGCCGGACGCCTCGCGCGTGTCGTCGGAGACGAAGGTGAGAGCGACGAAGCCGACCTCGAAGAGAGCCGCGAGCTCGTCGAGCAGCGTCCGCGCCACTCCCTCGACGTCCGTGCTGCGCGCCAGCTCGTCGGCGACCCGGCTGACGCTCTCGAACTCCGGTGCGGTGGAGGAGCGACGCCCCTGGCGTGCACCGCCGCGCCCGAGGATCGCAGGCAGGAGCAACACCGCGGCGACAGCGCGGCCGAGCGCGCGCACGGTCGAGGGCTTGTCCGGGGTCCTCACTGGGCCGTCAGATTGTACGAAGCCCGTCCATGCCGGGCCAGAATCCGGCCCCGGACATGGAAAAGCCCGCCGCTCGGGGGGTCGGTGCGGCGGGCTCTCCCGATTGCTCCCCGCAAGACGTCGAAGACGCCGCGGTTCGCATCGCCCAGTGGCAGGGAGACTAGAGCCCGTTTGCGAGACGGACAATGGGCCGTCCGGCCCATCTTTGCAACGGGCAAAGATCGCGTCGTGCGGTTCCTCTCACGTGGCGCTAACGCTTCCCGGCTATCGTGGCCGAGCCGTGGTCAAACGCCTTCTCCTCGCCTCCCCGCGAGGCTACTGCGCGGGAGTCGAACGGGCGGTCGAAACGGTCGAGCGGGCTCTCGCGCTCTACGGGCCCCCGGTCTACGTTCGCAAGCAGATCGTCCACAACTCCCACGTCGTCGACGACCTGCGCGCCCGCGGCGCGGTCTTCGTCGACGCGCTCGGCAACGTGCCGGAAGGGGCCACCGTCGTCTTCTCCGCCCACGGCATCGCACCGGCCGTGCGCCGGGAGGCCGAGACGCGGGCGCTGACGACGATCGACGCCACCTGCCCGCTCGTGACCAAGGTCCATGCCCAGGCGCGCCGTTACGCCGCGGCCGGCTATGCGGTCGTGCTCATCGGGCACGCGGGACACGAGGAGGTCGAGGGAACACTCGGCGAGGCGCCGGAGTCGATCGTCCTCGTCGAGTCCACCGACGACGCGGAGCACCTCTCGCTCCCGCCGGACCGGCCGCTCGCCTACGTCACCCAGACGACGCTCTCGGTCGACGAGACGGGCGAGATCGTCTCGGTGCTGCGCCGCCGCTTCCCCCGGATCGAGGGACCGGCGCGCGAGGACATCTGCTACGCGACCTCCAACCGGCAGTGGGCCGTGAAGGAGCTCCTCGGCACGGTCGACCTCCTGCTCGTGGTCGGCTCGACGAACTCGTCGAACTCGCAGCGGCTCGTGGACGTCGCTCGCGCCGACGGGACACCGGCGCATCTCGTCGACGACGTGCGGGCTATCGACGAGCACTGGCTCGACGGCTGCGAGACCGTCGGCCTCACCTCCGGCGCATCGGCCCCGGAACGGCTCGTGTCCGAGGTCTGCACGTGGTTTGCCGACCGCGGCGCCGAAGTCTCCGAGCAGGCACCGGTGCACGAGGACGTGAGCTTCAAGCTGCCCGTCGAGCTGCGACGGGCAGAGCGCACTGCCGCTTAGCTCTTTTCGAGCTTCAGCTCGGCGCCGGCGACCTTGATCTCGTTCGCGAGCACCTCTCGCGCGATCCAGTCGCCGTGGCGCTCGGTGAGCTCGCGCTGCGACTCGGGCGCGGTGAGCACGATCCGGTCCGTCAGCTCGTAGCCCTGCTCCTTGCGCAGCGAGTTGACGCGGTGGATGAGCTCGTACGCCTCGCCCTCGAGCAGGAGCTCCGGATCGAGCCCCAGGTCGAGCGCGACCGTCACCCCGTCGCCCGACGCGACCGCCCACCCCTCTCGCCCGCTTCGCTCGACGAGCACCTCGTCCGCCTCGAGCTCGTGGCCCGCGACGCGGAACCGGCCGTCGGACAGCTCCTCGAAGTCGCCCGCGGCGAGCGCCTCGCGCACGGCGCCGAGCTCCTTGCCGAGCTTCGGGCCGAGCTTCGGCAGGTTCGGCTTCACGCGCAGCTCGACGGCCTCGACGGGACCGAGCTCGACGTCCTTGACGCGCAGCTCGTCCGCAACCTCCTCGAGATGGCCGTCGAGGCTCGCACCCTCGACGACCAGCCGGCGCAGGGGCTGCCGCAGCTTGATGCCCGAGGTCGAGCGCGCCTGGCGGCCGAGCTCGACGACCCGGCGAACCGCGGCGATCTCGTCCAGGAGAGCCCTGTCCGGCTCGGCGACCTCCGGCCAGCCCGCGAGATGCACCGACTCGGGGCCGTCGAGGACGAGCGTGCGCCACAGGTGGTCGGTCACGAACGGGAGGATCGGCGCAAGGACCCGGAGTGTCTCGACGAGCGCGTACCAGAGCGTCCGCAGCGCCGCCTCGTCGTCCGCCCAGAAGCGGCGGCGGGAGCGGCGGATGTACCAGTTGGAGAGATCGTCGAGATACGCCTCGAACTCGCGCATCACGTCCGGCGACAGCCAGCGCTCGTAGCCTGCCCCGGCCTCGGCGACGAAGGAGCGTGTCCGCTCGACGAGCCAGCGGTCGAGGGAGGTGAGATCTCCTTCCGGCTCCAGGCTCTCCCAGGCCGGGCGGAACCCGGCGATGTTGCCGTAGTCGACGAAGAACTTGACGGAGTGCCAGAACGTGAGGAGCTTGCGCTTGACCTCCTCCGCCGGCCCGTAGCCGAAGAGCAGATTCCGGTCCGGCGCCTGCGCCGCAAACTGCCAGCGCATCACGTCGGCGCCCATCCGCTCGAACGCGTCCTCGGCGTCGATCATGTTTCCCCACGAGCCGTGCATCTCCCGGCCGGTCTCGTCGAGCATCTTCTCGTAGCCGAGAACGCGCCGGAAGGGCGCCCGGCCGGTCAGCACGACGGACATGAAGAGCTGCGAGTAGAACCAGAGCCGGATCTGCTCGCGCATCTCCGAGACCCAGTCGGCCGGGAACCACTTCTCCCAGTAAGCGTGGTCGGGAAGGTCGGCAGTCGTGAGGCCTCGGGCCGCGCCCGTCCCGTATCCCTGCGGAACGACCTCATCGTTCTGCCAGCCGAGCGTCGAGAAGGGGACGATCCCGGCGTCGAGCCAGACGTCGCCGACCTCCCTGACCCGCTCGACCGGCTCGCCGCACTCCGCGCAGCGCACCGGCACCCGGTCGATCCACGGACGGCGCAGCTCCTCCAGCTGTTCCAGCCCCGAGACCGCCCGCTCCTCGAGCTCGGCACGCGAGCCGATCACGTTCAGGTGGCCGCAGGCGCAGGGATAGAACGGCAGCGGCAGGCCGTAGTAGCGGCGGCGGGAGATGTTCCAGTCCCCCATGTTCCTGAGCCAGTCGTCCATCCGCTTGCCCATGTACTCCGGCGTCCACTCGACGGTCGCGTTGGCGTCGAGCATCGGCTGCCGCAGGTTGCGGACGGAGATGAACCAGTCGTCCGCGATGCGGAAGATGAGCGGCGTGTGGCAACGCCAGCACTCGGGGTAGCGGTGCTCGTACAGCCCCGCCTCGACGAGGACGCCCTTTTCTTCGAGGTTGCCGATGATCTGCTCGGCGGCCTCGGTGGTCGAGAGACCGTGGAGCCAGCCGAAGTCGTCGTAGAAATGCCCTGACTCGTCGACCGGCTGCAGCACCGGCAGGCCGTGCTCGAGCGAGAGCTCGAAATCCTCCGAGCCTGCTCCAGGCGCGATGTGCACGATGCCCGTGCCCTCGTCCATCGTCACCTCGTCCCACGGGATCACTCGGTGCTCCACCGCCGCACCGGGCGGCAAGTCGTCGAACGGGCCTTGATACGCCCAACCAACGAGCTCGGAGCCCTGGAGGATCGAGTCGAACGACTCGTCCGGGTACCGCGGAGCGGCGACCCACTCGCCGTTGAGACGTCGGCCGTACTCCGCGTCGGGCTTCACGGCCGCCGCGACGTTCGCGGGCAGCGTCCATGGAGTGGTCGTCCACACGACGAGCGACTCACCCGGCCGGTCGAGCAGCGGTAGGCGCACGTACAGCGACGGGTCTGCACGGTCGACGTAGTTGCCCGCGAGCTCGTGAGCCGAGATCGACGTACCGCAGCGTGGGCACCATTCGGTCGCGCGGTGCCCGAGATACAGCCAATCGCGCTCGTGCACCGACTTCAGCATCCGCCAGACGTACTCGATGTTCGTGTCGCTGAACGTGAAGTAGTCGTTGCCCCAGTCCATCCACATGCCCAGGCGAATCGAGCCCTTGGTCAGCTCGTCGGCCGACCAGACGACGACCTCGCGGCAGCGGGCGGCGAACTCCTCGAGCCCGTACTCCTCGATCTCGCGCTTCGAGTTGAGCCCGAGCTGGCGCTCGACTCCGACTTCGATCCATAAGCCCTGGCAGTCGAAACCGTTCTGGTAGCGCTGGTCGAAGCCCCGCGACGCCTTGTATCGCTGGAAGACGTCCTTCAGCGTCCGCCCCCAGGCAGTGTGGACCGCAAGCGCCTTGTTCGCGGTCACCGGTCCGTCGAAGAACGAGAAGGTCGGGCCGCCGCGGTTCTGCTCGCGTAGCTTCTCGAACGTGCCCTCCGCCTCCCAGCGCGCGAGCATCTCCTGCTCGAGCCCGGGATGATCGGGTTTGTCCGGCAGAGGCTGGAAGATTGGCTCAGGCATCGGGAAGGCAAGTCTAGGCCGACGCGTTCTCACCCTAGGGAGCGTGGGTAGAGGACCAGCGTTCCCGCGACACCGAAAGGAAACGATGGCAACAGAAGTAACCGACACCACCTTCGAGAGCGAGGTCCTGCAGGCCGACGAGCCCGTGCTCGTCGACTTCTGGGCCGAGTGGTGCGGACCGTGTCACGCGGTCGCGCCCGTGCTCGAGCGGATCGCCGACGAGCGCAACCTCAAGCTCGTGAAGGTGAACATCGACGAGAACCAGGATCTGGCGATGCGCTACGGGATCCAGTCGATCCCGAACATGATGCTCTTCGAGGGCGGCGCGCCGAAGGCCTCGGCCGTGGGCGCGATGCCCAAGGGCATGCTCGAGCGCCAGCTCGGCTTCGACAGCAACTAACTACTAGGAACGCGCGGCGGAGCTGCGGCAGCTGCCGCGCTCCCCGCGCCCGCAACGAACCCTGCTTGCTACTCCGCCGGCTGGGGCGCTTCGCGCCCCTCGACGAACCGCAGAAAATCCGCATGCTTGGCGAGGTATGCCTCGAGCTCTCCCAGACCCGCGCCCGCCCAGTCCTCGAGCCACGTCTCCGAGATGTCGTCCTCGATCCGATGCAACCCACGCTCGCTCATTGATGGGCATGATCGACACGAAGGCGGACATTGGCTATGGGCCGTTCGGCTCAACTTCACGAACGGCCGGACCTAACCAGGACAAGGAGATCGCGATGCACGACAACCCGCGTGCGAACGAGGAAGAGCAGGAGCTCGCCCAGACCGAGCGGATGGACGAGGAGGAGGAGCAGCGGAGCGGCTACGCGCCGGCCGAGGCTGCGGACGAGGACGAGGGGCAGGAGTAGGCCTCGCCACGCGCCTCCGCCACCCAGCACGAGCTCGCCCGGATCGAGTTGCTCGCCGGGCTGCCCGGCGAGATCCTCGCCAAGCTTGCGAAGCGCATGGAGCGCGAGGAGATCGCGCCCGGCACCGTGCTGATGCGCGAGGGCGAGTCCGGCGACCGCTTCTACGTCCTCGTCGCCGGCGTGCTCGCCGTCAGCCAGCGCGACCTCGGTGCACGCAGCCTCCTCCGGCCCGGCGACTACTTCGGCGAGGTCGCCGTCACGATGGGGATGCCCCGGACCGCAACCATTTCTGCGATGACGCCGGCCGTCGTCGCGAGCTGCGACAGGGAGACGTTCGACGAGCTCGTCCGGCCGCTCTTCGCGGACGACGACTAGGCGCCGTCACGCGAGCCCGGCGAGCACGGCGTCGCTGAAGGCGGGCCATGCTTCCTTCGCCCAGTCGCCGAACGGGCGGTCGGTGAGTACGCCGCACGCGAGCCCCGCAACGGGATCGACCCAGAGGAACGTGCCGCTCGCGCCGAAGTGCCCGAACGTGCGCTCCGAGTTCCGCGAGCCGGTCCAGTGCGGCGACTTAGCGTCCCGCAGCTCGAAGGCCAGACCCCAGTCGTTCGGCTCCATCCGCCCCAGGCCCGGCAAGACGCCCGAGAGGCCCGGGAACTGCACCGTCGTCGCCTCTGCGAGCGTCTCGGCTGCGACGAGCGTCGGCTCGAGGAGCTCGCCGCCCAGCGCAAGGAGGTCGTCGAGCGGCCCGCGGTAGCCGTGCGCGGGCGATCCCGCGAGGCGGCCGGCGAGCCCCAGAGGCCGGACGACGGCGTGCACGAAGTAGTCGGCGAAGGGAATCTCCGCCCGCTCCTCGAGCAGACGGGCGGCGAGCTCGATCCCGGTGTTCGAGTAGATGCGGCGCCGGCCCGGCTCGGTGAGCGGCCGGTCGCCGTCGACGGGCAGGCCGGAAGCGTGGGCGAGCAGATGGCGGAGCGTCGAACCGGGCGGGCCGGCGGGCTCGTCGAGATCGACGGTTCCCTCCTCGACCGCGACGAGGAGCGCAAGGCCCGTCAGGAGCTTCGTGACCGACGCCCAGCGGAGAGCGCCGTCGCGCGGCCCCTGCGTGGCGACCACGCCGCCCGCATGCGTCACCCCGGCGGCGGGCGTTCCCGCGTTCCAGCCGTCGATCGCCCGCAGCGCCTCCACAGCGCGGGATACTAGGAACGTGGCGCGCGCCACCGTCCCCGCGGTCTCCCCCTTCGCCGGCACGGTCGGCTACTCACGTGCGGTGCGCGACGGCCGCCACGTCTACGTCTCCGGAACGGCTCCGGTCGGCAGCGAGTCGAGCGATCCGTACGAGCAGGCGAAGCACTGCCTCACGATCATCCTGGAGGCGTTGCACGAGCTCGGCGCCGGGCCCGAGCACGTCGTCCGCACGCGCGTCTACATCGTTGACCCCGCCGATTGGGAGGCGATCGGCCGGGCACACGGCGAGGTTTTCGGCCGGCAGCCGCCCGCGTCGGCCATGCTCGTCATCTCCGGACTGCTCGATCCCACCTGGAAGGTCGAGATCGAGGCGGACGCGCTCCTGCCCGAATGAGGCTCGCCACGCTCGCGGGGCTGTACGTCGCCGTCGTCCTCTCGGCGCAGGTCGGCGCGAACAAGATCATCCGTCTCCCGTTCACGCATCTCGAGGCGCCGGGCGGCGTCTATTCGATCGGCGTCGCGCTCGCGCTCGTCCAGCTCGCCCACCACACGGGCGCGAGCCGCCGCGACGGTGCGCTCAACGCGCAGCTCCTGATCGGGCTCGGCTTCGTCGGCTCGGCGCTCTTTGCCGGCTACATCGCACTCGTCGTCCACTCGCACCCCGCGTTTCCCGGGCAGGAGTTCGACAGCGCCGTCGGCTCGACGTGGCGCATCGTGGGCGCCAGCCTCGCGGCCTTCCTCGCCTCGGAGACGGTGGACAACCTCATCGGAGCACCGCTGCGCGGCCGCGTGCACGACGGAGTGCGCGTCGTCCTCGCGGCCGGCGCGAGCGCGCCGATCGACAGCGTCGTCTTCCTCGTCCTGGCCTTCGGCTCCTCCGGCCTGCACTTCTTCGACGGCCAGCTCGTGGGCAAGATCGTGTCGTCGGTCGTGATCGGCATCCCGCTCGTCGTGCTTGGCCGACGCTTTCTTCCTGCAAAGCGCGGGGATATCGTCACCGCATGACCGACTCGCTCATCCCTCCGTCGATCACGGGCAAGGGCTCGCAATTCCCGCCCGGCGGCAGCGTCCTCGACCACGCCTTCGGCACGAGTGACCCGTACACGCTCGGCGTGGAGGAGGAGTACATGCTCCTCGACGGCGAGACGTTCGACCTCGTCCAGCACATCGACACGGTGCTCGCCGCAGTTGCAGGGCACGAGCTCGAGCCGCGCATCAACTCCGAGCTCATGCAGTCGGTCCTCGAGGTGGCCACGCCCGTCTGCCACACGCCGGCCGGAGTCCAGCAGCAGCTCCTCCGCATCCGCCGCTACGTCACGGACGTCGCTCGCGAGAAGGGCCTGCGCGTCGGCTCGGCGGGCACCCACCCGTTCTCGCTCTTCGAGCAGCAGCGCATCACTGCGAAGGACCGCTACCGCGCGATGGTCGACCAGATGCAGTACATCGCCCGCCGCGAGCTCATCTTCGGGATGCACGTCCACGTCGCGGTCGACGACGCCGAGAAGGCGATCCAGGTCGTCAACGGGCTGATCGCGCACCTCGCCGAGCTCGTCGCGCTCTCGGCGAGCTCCCCGTTCTGGCGCGGCGAGCCGACGGGGCTCCGCTCGTCGCGCCACATGGTGTTCGCGGCCTTCCCGCGCTCCGGCCCTCCGCCGCGCTTCCGCGACTACGCCGACTACGCGCAGGTCGTGAACCAGCTCGAGCGGACCGGCTGCATCCAGGACTACACCCACATCTGGTGGGACATCCGTCTCCATCCGCGCCTGGGCACCGTGGAGATCCGGATCTGCGACGCGGTCACCCGGCTCGACGACGTGATCGCGATCACCGCCTATTGCCAGGCGCTCGTCAAGCACTACGCGGAGCTCGTCGAGCGAGGCGAGGAGATCGCCTCCTTCCACCGGATCCTCACGACCGAGAACAAGTGGCTCGCCGCGCGCTACGGCCTCTCCGCGCCGGTGATGGACCTCCATACCGGCCGTCGCAACCGGCTGCCGGTGGCGGCGCTCGTGCGACGGACGCTGCAGACGTTGCGCCCGCACGCGCGCGACCTCGGCTCGGAGGACGAGCTGGCGGGCGTCGACGAGATCCTGCGGCGAGGGAACGGCGCCGACCGGCAACTCCACGTCTTCAATGCCAACCGGGACATCGTCGAGGTCGTGCGGGAGATCGCCGAGGCGACCGAGGTCGCCCCGGAGCCCGAGCCGGCCGCTGCCGCGTAGGATCCGGCCCCATGCTCGAGATCGGGCAACAGGCGCCGCTGGAGGCGGTCGTGTGGACGACACCGCGCGAGCGCGCGACCATCGGCGACCTGCTCCATGACCGGCCGCTGCTTCTCCTCTTCTATCTCTTCGACTGGTCCTCCACCTGAACGTCCGAGCTCGAGCTCCTGCGTGACAGGAGAGCGGAGCTGCAGGACGCGGGCGTCGAGCCGTTCGCGATCTCGCGCGACTCGCCGTACACGCACGTCGCGTGGACGCAGGCGCTCGACCTCGACTTCCCGCTTCTCTCCGACTGGAACGGCGACGCGACGCACGGCTTCGGCGTGGCGATCGAGCACAACGGGATGCGGGACGTCTCGCGGCGCAGCGCGTTCCTTCTCGACACCGGGGGCGTCGTCCGCGGCGCCTGGGCGTACGAGTCGAGCGACCTACCCGATCTCGACGAGCTGATCGCCGCCGCGCAGGCCTTGTAGCCGTCCGCCGGATCTCGTTTACTCCGTCACATGGATACGACTCCCATCGCTGCGGCCCCGCGCGCGAGCCGCACCTCCACCTGGGTCACCGCCGGCGTCGCGATCGCGCTCCTGGCAGTCGGCCTCACCTTCGCGCTGAAGACGACCGACGCGCCCACCCACGCCTTCGCGATCTTCAAGCTGATCCACGTCGGCGTGGCGGTCTTCTGGGTCGGCGGCGGGCTGCTCCTCACCGTGCTCGCGCTGAGAGCCGAGCGCACGCAGGATCCCGAGGAGATGGCCACGATCGCCCGTCAGGCGGTGTTCGCAGGCGAGAAGCTCTTCGCGCCGGCGGGCCTCGTCGTACTCGCCATGGGGATCACGATGGTCATCAACTCCCCGGAGATCGGCTTCGGCACCACGTGGGTCGTCGTCGGCCTCGTCGGCTACGCGCTCAGCTTCACGACGGGCATCGGCGTCCTCGCGCCGATGTCGCGACGCATCGTGACGCTGCTCGAGGAGAAGGGCGCCGCCGCGCCCGAGACGCAGGCTGCGATCGCGCGGATCCTCCTCATCGCCCGGATCGACATCGCCGTGCTCCTGCTCGTCGTCGCCGACATGCTGATGAAGCCCTTCAGCTGAGATCGGCCCGCCTTGACATGTGACCTTTCGGTCACGTAACATGGCCGCATGGACGACGACCAGGTCTTCAAGGCGCTCGCCGACCCCACGCGGCGCCACCTGCTCGACCGGCTCTTCGAGCGCGACGGCCGCACGCTCACGGAGCTCGAGTCGGAGCTCGAGATGACCCGCTTCGGCGTGATGAAGCACCTGCGCGTCCTCGAGGACGCCGGGCTCGTCGTCACGCGCCGCGAGGGCCGGGAGAAGCTCCATTTCCTGAACCCGGTTCCGATCCGGCTCGTCCACGACCGGTGGATCGACAAGTACACCGAGCACCGCGTGGCGGCGCTCGCGGATCTCAAGCACGAACTGGAGGACACAGCATGAGCACGCTTACGGCACAGACGACGCAGGTCTACTCCGTCTTCATCCGCGCCACGCCGGAGCAGATCTGGGAGGCGATCACGAAGCCGGACTGGACCGCGCGCTACTTCTACGGCGCCCGCATCGAGGTGGCACCTGAGTGGCGCAAGGTCCATTCGCCCGACGGCGGCGACGACTGGGGATCGACCTCGGTGCAGGTGTTCGACCCGCCGCGCCGCCTCGTCCACGAGTGGAAGTCGAGCTACAACCCCGAGCTGATGGTCGAGGAGCCGAGCCGCGTCACCTGGGAGATCGAGCCGCAGGAGGACGGCACGACGCTCCTGACCGTCGTCCACGACCAGCTCGAAGGCGCTCCGAAGACGGCGGAGAGCGTGTCCGGCACCGGCTGGATGTACGTCCTCAGCGGCCTGAAGACGCTGCTCGAGACGGGCCAGCCCCTCGCCGGCTGAGCACATTCCGAAGATCGCGGCCGCCGGGAGCGATGATTTTCCGGCGGCCGCACGGTCTCCACCACCGAGGTCGCACGATCGGCGACACTCTCGGGAGTCCCGCGAAGCAGAGGAGAATCGATGCCGAAGACACTGCTCACCGTCGGAACGCGCAAGGGCGCGTTCCTGCTCGAAAGCGACGACCGCCGCGACTGGACGTTGCGCGGCCCGTTCTGCGAAGGCTGGCCCGTCTACCACGCCATCTACGACCCGACCAGGGGCTCGATCTACGCCGCCGCGGCGAGCGAGTGGCACGGCTCCTCCGTCTGGCGCACCAGCGACCTCGGAGAGACGTGGGAGCAGTCGAGCGAAGGCCTCTCCTTCGGCGACGCGGACGGCCGCAAGGTGTCGAAGGTGTCGACGCTCGCGCGGGCGGGCGACCGCCTGCTCGTCGGGGTCGAGGCGCCGGGCATCTTCGAGAGCCGCGACGACGGCGCGACCTGGTCGCTGCTGTCGACGCTCTCAGGGCAGCACGGCAGCGAGGTCTGGGACGATCCCGCGAACCAGCCCCCCGGACACCTCGGGATCTCCGGCTTCGTCACCGACTCGGGCGACTCCGACCGCTTCTTCGCGATCGTGCAGGGGATCGGCGCCTTCGAGACCGAGGACGGCGGATCGTCGTGGACACCGCGCAACCAGGGACTGCGCCGCGACTGGCCGGCCGACTGGGAGGACGTCGGCTTCTGCGTGCACAAGCTCGTCCGCTCGTCCGACCCGCAGCGCATGTACCAGCAGAACCACGTCGGGATGCACCGCTCCGACGACGCCGGGCAGTCGTGGAGCGAGATCACCGAGGGCCTACCCGGCGACTTCGGCTTCGCCGCGGCCGCGCACCCGCACGACCGCGACACGTTCTACGTCATCCCCGTCGACGGCGGTCACGGGCGGACGATGCACGACGGCAAGGCCGCGGTGTGGCGCACGCGCGACGGCGGCTCGAGCTGGCAGGACATGCGGCAGGGGCTGCCCCAGGTGAACGCGCACCTCGGCGTCCTGCGGCAGGGCATGACGATCGACTCGCACGACGTCCCCGGCGTCTACTTCGGGACGAGCACCGGCCAGATCTTCGGGAGCGCCGACGAAGGCGAGACGTGGAGCGAGATCGCGAGCTACCTGCCCGCCATCTCCTCCGTCGACGTGGCGGTGCTCGACTGAGATGGCCGACCTGCGGCTCCCCGGCACCCTGACGCCGCTCTTCCCGGGCCTGACGCGCCGCGTCGAGGTCGAAGCGGCGAGCGTCCTGGGTGCAATCGACGAGCTCGAACAGCGCTGGCCGGGCCTCCGCGACCGCCTCGTCGCGGAAGGCCCGGCGCTGCGCACCCACATCCACGTGTACGTGGACGGGGAGCGCGCCGGACTGGACACGCCCGTCGCGGAGCGCTCGCGCCTCGACGTGATCGCCGCCATCAGCGGCGGGTAGAACAGGGCGCGTGCGCGCGCTGCAGGAGCTCGACGCCGGCGCATTCGCCGCCGTCATGGCGACCGGAATCCTCGGCGTCGGCGCCCGGCTCGAGGGGGTCGGCCCGCTCGCCGACGTGCTGCTCGCCCTCGCCTGCCTTACGTGGCTCGGCCTCACAGCCCTCCTCGGCGTGCGTTCGATCCGCTCGTTCGCCGTCGTCGCAGGCACGGCCGTGGTGGGCACCGACTTCCTGCTCGCGGGCCAGACGGAGCTCGCCCTCGCCCTCTGGAGCCTCTCCGCCCTGCTCTGGCTCGCGGTCGCGTTCACCGTCCGGACGGAAGCGGCGAACTCGCTGCTCACGATCGTCGCGACGGAGTCGCTGGCCGTGCTCGCAGCCGCGCTGGACCGCCACAACGCCGCACCACTCCGAGACGTGGCCCTCGGACTCTGGGCGCTCGGCCTCGTCCTCTACCCGCTGATCGCCGGCCGCATCGTCCGCACCTCGCTGCGGGACGGCAGCTTCAGCCCGACGCTCTGGATCGTCATGGGCGCGCTCGCGATCACGACCCTCGCAGCCGGCGAGCTCCTGCTCGACCGCGGAGCCCTCGGCCGCGACATCTCGCTCGCCACCTGGGCAGCCGCGTCTGCGGCGATTCCCTTCCTCGTCGTCACGGAGCTGCTGGTGCGTCGGTGGCGCTACGAGCTCGCCCGCTGGAGCTTCGTCTTCCCGCTCGGGATGTACGGCGTCGCGAGCCACGTGCTCGGAAGCGCGGACGGGCTGGCCGGCCTGCGAAGCGTCGGCACGGTCTTCTTCGGACTCGCACTCGCTGCCTGGCTGCTGACGCTGGGCGGTTTCGTGTGGGAGCTGCGGGCGTCGTAATCGAGACCGCTCGCGCCGACCGACCTCGACTCGCTATGGTCTGGAGACCCGGGGGGTGCGATGAGGACGACGAACGGCCGACCTGCGGCGCAGGCGGAGGTCGCTCGGAGACGAGCGGGCCGGTTCCTGTCGACCGCGCTCGTCGGCCGGGACGCCGAGCTGCGCTCCCTTCTCCAGGCAGCCGGTCACCCGCCCACGCTCGTCCTGGTGGAGGGTGAGGCCGGAGTCGGCAAGACGCGGCTCGTGCAGGAGTTTCTCGGCTCGCCCGAGCTCGAGGGACGCCAGGTCTGCGTCGGTGGGTGCCAGCCGCTCGCCGAGCCTTTGCCGCTCGGTCCCCTCCTCGACGCGTTGCGGTCCTCGCGGCCAAGCCGAGCCGAGCTGAGCCCGCTCGCGGGCGCGCTGCGGCCCGAGCTGCCCGAGCTGGCGACCGTCCTTCCACCTGCGCCGGCGCCGCTCGGAGATCGCCGGGCCGAGCGGCACCGCCTGTTTCGGGCCCTGCGCGAGCTTCTCGGCTCGCTCGGCCCGGGCGTTCTCGTGCTCGAGGACCTGCACTGGGCGGACGAGCAGACCCTGGAGTTCTTGCGCTTCCTCTCCCCACAGCTGCCCTCGGAGCTGACGCTCGTCTGCACGTATCGCGGCGAGGGCGTGACCTCCGCGTTCCCGTCGCTCGGCGCGCAGCTCTCGAGCCAGGTCGTCCGCCTCGAGCTGCCGCTGCGCCCCCTCGACGAGGAGGAGGTCCGGACGCTGGCGGGGGCGATCCTCGGCGCAGACTCGATCTCCGACGAGTTCGCGCACTACCTCTTCCAGGGAAGCGGCGGCCTCCCCTACGCCGTCGAGGAAGTGCTGCGCCTGCTCGAGAACCGGGAGGATCTGGTTCAGCGCAAGGGCGCCTGGGTTCGCCGCTCGCTCGCGGACCTCGCCGTCCCGAGCGCCGTGCGCGACTCGGTTCTCGAGCGGCTGGAGCGGCTCCGCCCGAGTGCGCAGGCCCTTGTTCGCGCGGCTGCCGTCGTCGGCGTGCCGGCCGGCGAGGCCCTCCTCGCCAGGGTCGCGGAGGTGCGCAGGGGACGAGCCGGCCCGGCGCTCGGAGAGGCGCTGACCGCCGCGTTGCTCGTCGAGGTGCGCGAGGACCGCTTCGCCGTGCGGCACGAGCTCGCGCGCCAGGCCGTCGAGGAGACGCTTCCCTCGCCGCTGCGCAGGCGGATGCATCTGCGGGCTGCCCTGGCGCTGGAGGACGAGGAGCCCAGGCCGCTCGCCCGGCTCGCGCATCACTACCGGGCAGCGGCGAGGACGAAGGAGTGGACCTACTACGCGGAGGCCACCGCCGATCGCGCGCGGTCGCTCGACGACGCCGTGACCGCCTCCCGCTTCCTCCGGGAGGCACTCGACGTCGAGCAGCTCCCGCCGGTCAAACGCGCGCAGCTCGCGATCAAGTTCCTGATCGGCTCCTTCGACTCCTTCGCCCAGAAGGAGGCGGCGGACGTCGTACGGCCGCTGCTCGACGAGGAGTCGCTCCCCACCGCGCTTCGCGGCGAGCTCCGCCTGCACCTCGGCCGCTTCCTCTGCCAGGCGGGCGAGGACGCCGAGGGCTACGCGCAGCTGAGGCAGGCGGTCGACCTGCTGCATTCGAAGCCGGCGCTCGCGGCCACGGCCATGGCGTTCCTGGCGCAGCCGTCGTTCCATGCGGGGAAGTTCGAGGAACACCTGAGCTGGGTCGATCGAGCGGCGGCCGAAGCAGCCCGGTCGGAGGATCGGGCGTTGCAGATCAGGCTGGCGGCGGACCGGGCCTGCACGCTGCTCGTCCTCGGCGACGCGAGGGCGTGGCCCGCCATCGACGAGATTCCCGCCGCGGGGGACAACATCGACGAGATCAGGCAAGCCGCCCGCGCCTCCGGCAATCTCGCCGACGCCCTCCTCCACCTCGGCTACCACGACGGCGCGCGCAAGCTGATGGCGCAGACCCTCGGTACCGGACCGGGCTGCTTCCGCGAGCACGTGATCGCCGAGGTGACGGCAACGCAGCTCGACTACGTGGTCGGGAGCTGGAGCGGCCTCGACGAGCGGGTCGGGCTCCTGCTCGAGGAGGGCGAGGACCGGCTGCCGCACCATGCAGACCTCGAGGCGGTTCGTGGGCTCCTCGAGCTCGCCCGTGGCGAGGTCCACGTCGCGACGGAGACGTTCGAGCGTCTTTCGGACGAGGAGCTCTGCGACATCCCGATCGTCCCCTGGGTCTGCGGCGGGCTCGCCCGGATCAGGCTCGCGGACCACCGGCCCGACGCCGCGCTGGAGGCCGCGGCCCGAGCCCTCGAGATCGTGGAGCAGAAGGGTGTCTGGGCCTGGGCGACCGACGTGGCGCCGGTGACCGTCGAAGCGCTCCTGCGCGCCGAGAGAGCAGCGGAGGCGACGGAGCTCGTGCACCGGTTCGGCAAGGGCCTCGAGGGCAGGGATGCTCCCGCAGCCACCGCCGCCCTCCGAATCTGCCGTGGCCTCCTCGCGGAGGCCGAGGGAGACACGAGCCGCGCCACGCGCGAATACGCAGTCGGCGAGCGCCGGTGGCGCGCGCTGCCCCGGCCGTACGAGGCGGCGAGGGCCCGTGAATACCGCGGCCGCTGCCTCCTCCCCGAGCACGCCGACGTCGGGCGGACGCTGCTCGTCGAGGCGATGGACGCTTACCGGGCCCTGGGTGCCCAGTGGGACGCCGGACGCGTCAGGGCCACGCTCAGGCAGCGCGGGCTCGTGCCGCCGCACCGGGCGGGACGAAGGGGCTACGGCCGCGAGCTCTCCCCCCGCGAGCACGAGGTGGTGCAGCTCGCGATCGAGGGGTTGAGCAACCGCGAGATCGCGTTGTCCCTCACCGTCTCGCGCAGCACGGTCGAGCATCACCTGAGCTCGGCGATGCGGAAGCTGGGCGCGACGTCGAGATACGAGCTCGGCGACGCTCTCGAAGGCGTCACGGAGCCGGCGAACAGCTCGAATTAGTTTGGGGTAGGCACCCCGTTTACAAGCCGTCGCGGCTCCTCCTAGCGTCCGGGCGTCGATGCCGGGTCCGTTGAGGAAACGCAAACGGCAGCCGCGCGAGCCGGTCTCGCCCCGCAAGGGCGAGGATCCGGCCGCGGTGGTCTCCGACGCTGCCGGGACGGACGAGGTGACGCCGCCTCCAGACGGCGCCACGCAGGCCCGGAGCAAGCGCCAAGGCGCGAGCCCAGGAGAGTACCGGCCTCTCTGAGCGCCCAGGCGGACCGGGAACACACACAACGAGGGGGTAGGCACATGCCTAGATTCAGAGAATCAGCGGCCTCGGGGAGGCGGCTTTGGCGTCCGCCTCGGGCGCTGTTCGTCTGTTCTCTGATCCTGGCGGTCGCGGTGGTCGGCACGATCGCCGCGGCGGCACCGGGTGGAACACAGGGCCCGGGAGCCTGGACGTGGAAGACGCCGCACGGCGGCAAGTACGCGACCACGTCCGGCGTCTCGGCCGCAAAGACAGGGAGCGGGCTGGCCACGCTCGGCAGCTCGTCGCCACAGAGCCACGGACTGGCGGTGGGGCACTCGGCGAGGAACGACACCTCGCCGGCGCTCCGGAACATGCAGATCCCGGCCACGCCGACTGCAGGCCGCCAGGCCGTTCCGGTCCTCCCGGTCGGCCATCAACACACGAACCAGACAGACACTCACGTCCAGACCAAGCTCGGAACGCAGAACATGCCCGCCCCGCAGCTGAACTTCGAGGGGATCGACTACCCGGGCGTCATCTGCAACTGCGCCCCGCCGGACACGAACGGCGAGGTCGGATCCACGCAGTACGTCCAGATCGTGAACGAGGGCCTACAGGTGTTCGACAAGACCACCGGCAACTCGGTCCTCGGGCCGATCAGCATCGAGTCGCTGTGGAGCGGCTTCGGCGGCGTCTGCCAGAGCAACGGCGAAGGCGATCCGGTCGTGCTGTACGACCAGCTGGCCAACCGCTGGGTCGTCACGCAGTTCGCCGGAAGCGCGCAGCCGACCCACGAATGCGTGGCGGTGTCGGTCTCCGACGACGCGACCGGGGCGTGGAACCGATACGACTTCGATCTCGGTTCCACCTTCGGGAACAACTTCTACGACTACCCGAAGCTCGGCGTGTGGCCCGATGCGTACTACATGAGCACGAACGTCTTCAACGCGTCCGGGACGGCCTTCCTGGGCCCGCAGCCGTTCGCCATGGACCGCGCGGCGATGCTCGCCGGCAACCCGGCGACGATCATCAGCACCGGGATGCTCGGCCCGTCGGACGACCAGCTCATGCCGGCCGACATCGACGGGGCGAACCAGCCGGATCCGGGCTCGCCGAACCCGTTCACGGAGATCGGCACGAACCCGACCTGGAAGCTCTGGCGCTTCCATGTCGACTTCACCACGCCGGCCAACTCGACGTTCACGCAGGCCGGCACGCTCACGCCGGCCGCCTTCAGCGTGGCCTGTGGAGACGGCGGCGCGTGCGTGCCGCAGGCAGGCACGAGCGACACCCTGGACACGCTCGGCGACCGCAGCATGTTCCGCAACGCCTACCGGCGCTTCGCGGACGGTCACGAGGCGCTCGTGGGGAACATGACGGTGGAGTCGAACGGCGTGACGGGCATCCGCTGGTGGGAGATCGACAACGCCACCTCCGGCACGCCCGACTTCGTCCAGCAGAGCACGTACCAGCCCGACGACACGTACCGCTGGATGGGTAGCGCGGCGATGGACGCACAGGGCGACCTCGCCGTCGGCTTCAGTGCCTCGTCCTCCAGCATCAACCCGCAGATCCGTTACGCGGGCCGGCTGGCGGGCGACCCGGCCAACACGCTGGCACAGGGAGAGCAGACGCTCTTCGCCGGCACCGGGAGCCAGACCGACACGGTCAGCCGCTGGGGCGACTACTCGGACCTGACGGTCGACCCGACCGACGACTGCACGTTCTGGTACACGAACGAGTACTACCAGACGACCAGCTCGTTCAACTGGCGCACGCGGATCGGCGACTTCAAGTTCCCGAACTGCACCGCCGGCCCGAGCGGGACGCTCGAGGGCACGGTGACGGATGCGAGCAACAGCAACCCGATCGCCGGCGCCACGGTGTCCACGTCGTTCGGCACGACCACGACGGACAGCAACGGCCACTACTCGCTGACGCTGCCGGTCGGCACCTACAACCCGACCTACTCGGCGTTCGGCTACGCCAGTGACACCGAGAACAACGTCCAGATCACCGACGGCAACACGACCACGGTGGACGTCGCCCTGCAACCGTCGCCATCGGTGACCGTCAGCGGCACCGTCACGGACGGCTCGGGGCACAACTGGCCGCTGTACACACGGATCGACGTCGCCGGCGACCCGGCGTCGCCGTTCTTCACCGATCCGACCACCGGCAACTACAGCATCCAGCTGCCGGCGAACGCGAGCTACAACGTCTCGTTCACGTCGAAGATCCCCGGCTACGAGGTGGCCAACCAGACCCTCGCCGTCGGCGGGAGCGACATGACGCACGACGTTCAGCTCGCGGTGACCCCGGGCTGCACGGCGCCCGGCTACCAGATCACGTACGGCACGCCGGTCCTGAACGAGGGCTTCGAGGGAGCCACGTTCCCGCCGGCCGGCTGGAGCATCGTCGACAACGTCGGCCAGGGTCACGTCTGGCAGCTCAACGACCCCGAAGGCCGCCCGAACATGACGGGTGGTTCCGGCAACTTCGCCGACATCAACTCCGACTTCTACGGAGGCGGTAACCACCAGGACACGTCGCTCGTCACCCCGACGATCGACCTCTCCGGTACGTCGGCGCCCGTGCTTCGCTTCAACAGCGACTACAACGGGTTCCCGAACCAGATCGGGGACGTCGACCTCTCGACCGACGGCGGACAGACCTGGAGCAACGTCTGGGAGCACACGAGCGACAGCAAGCGTGGTCCCGACCTGGAGGAAGTTCCGATCCAGGCAGCCGGTGGGCAGTCGAACGTGCAGGTTCGCTTCCACTTCGTCTCCACCTTCGGCTGGTGGTGGGAAGTCGACAGCGTCCAGGTCCTGAACCGTGGCTGCACGCCGGTTCCGGGCGGACTCGTCGAGGGCAACGTGTCGGATCTCGGCAGCGGGAATCCGATCAACGGCGCCAAGGTCACGAGCAACGACAAGCCGGACGAGAACGCGACGACGTTCGCCGTCCCGGACGACCCGAACAACCCGGGCGGGTACTACTGGCTGTTCTCGTCGCTGACCGGATCGCATCCGTTCACGGCGAGCGCATCCCAGCACGCGAGCGACACGGAGTCCGTCAACGTGGCCGGAGACGGCGCCGTTCGGCAGGACTTCGCGCTCGGCTCGGGACACCTCACCATCAACCCGACGTCGCTCACGAGCACGCAGGTGCTCGGCTCGACGGCCACCAAGACGGTGACGTTCTCGAACGACGGCACGGCGCCGGCACACGTGAAGCTGAGCGAGGCAGGAGGTTCGTCGACGATCCTGCAGGCTCAGGGCGCCCCGCTGATGCACCTCCACTCCGGTGACGAGGACCAGGGCGCACCGACCCCGGAGTGGCTCGGCGGCCACCAGAACGACCATGCACCGGCGGTCGACGCGGGGACGCCGAAGGACCCGAGCTGGTCGACGATCGCCCCCTATCCGACGGCGATCATGGACCAGGGCTGCGACTTCATCAACGGGAAGGAGTACTGCGTCGACGGTATCGACGGCAGCCTCAGCTCTCTGAACAAGGGATGGGTCTACGACCCGACCAGCAACGCGTGGACGCCGATCGCGAACGCGTCGGTGGCTCGCGAGAAGCCGGGTGTGGTCGCGGACAACGGGAAGCTGTACGTGACCGGAGGCTGGGACAGCTCCGGCAACCCGATCGCCACGACCGAGGTCTACGACCCGAACAGCGACAGCTGGAGCACGGTGGCTCCGAACCCGAGCCCGACTGCTGCTCCTGGTGTCGCAACCGCCAACGGCAAGATCTACTTCGTCGGCGGCTGTGCCGACGGTAACTGCACGCCGTCGAACCATACCGAGGTCTACGACCCGTCCAGCAACAGCTGGTCGAGTGCCGCGAACTACCCGAGCGGAACCTCGTGGGAAGCGTGTGGCGGCATCAACGGCAAGGTGTACTGCGCCGGCGGTATCAACGGCTCGCCCGAGCTGAATACCGCCAACGTGTACGACCCGAGCTCCGACTCGTGGAGCCCGATCGCGAACCTGCCGGTCCCCCTCTGGGGGAGCGCTGCCGGCGCGGCCAACGGGATGCTCGTCATCTCGGGCGGCGTCACCAGTGGGCAGGTCACGAACCAGGGGTACGCATACCAACCGTCGAGCGATAGCTGGACGTCGATCCCGAATGCACAGTTCCCGCGCTACCGCGCTGGCGGCTCGTGCGGGTTCTACAAGGTCGGCGGCTCTTCCGGCGGCTTCTCGCCGACTCCCGACTCGGAGCTGCTCGGGCCGGGGCTCGACCAGTGCGGTACGACGGATGTGAAGTGGCTCGACGAGAACCCGACCGAGTTCGACGTCCCGGTCGGCGGCTCCGTCACCGTCACCGTCACCCTGTCGGCGACGACGGACGACGGCGTCCTGCAGCCGGGCACGTACTCGGCACAGCTGCTCGTCAACTCCGATACCCCGCAGACCATCGACCCGATCGGCGTGACCATGAACGTGACTCCTCCGAAGACCTGGGGGAAGCTCATGGGAACCGTCACCGGGACGGACTGCAGCAACGTCACGAAGGGCCTCACCGCCGTCGTCTTCGCGGACGGCAAAGCGGGCTACTCGTGGACGGCCAAGACGGACAAGAACGGGAACTACGCGTTCTGGGGACCGAAGGACACCTACAACCTGATCGCCAGCGCGAACGGGTGGATCCCACAGACGAAAAACGCGAAGATCCAGCAAGGCAAGACCACGACGGTCAACTTCAACCTGCGCCCCACGGGCTGCTAGTTGACCACCGGGGAGGGCGGGGCCAGACTTGGTCCCGCCCTCTTCGGGTACACGGGAACGAGCGAGCATGAAGAGCATCGGCGCAGCGGTTTTCCTCGCCCTCCTCGCCCTGGTCGCCGCCGGCAGCGGCGGCTCCGCCAGCGGGCTTCAGGGGACGGTGCTGGTCTATCCGGCCTCCCCGACATGCCAGCCCGGAACCCCGTGCACGCGCCCCGCGGCGCACGCTCTGCTCCGGTTCTCGCGTGACGGCAAGGTGATCGCCCGTGTGCGCACCGACGGAAAGGGCCGGTTCCGGATCGCGCTGCGGCCGCGAACCTACCGCGTGACCTCCACGAAGGGCAGGACGCTGAAGCCCGCCCGCGTCCTGGTCGCAACCGGCCGCTTCCGGCGCGTCACCTTCAGGCTCGACACCGGCATCAGATAGGCGCGCCGGCGACCACGGCCACGAGCCGGTCTTCGAGGGCGACCGCATCTCCCTTCGTCAGGCCGTGGGAGAGGATCGAGAACGCCGCCCACCGGTGGGAGCGCAGGCGGACCCAGCCGGAGAGGGCGGAGACGTGCGCGAAGAGGGTGCCGGTCTTGGCCCTGACCGGGATTCCGTACAGGCGGCCGGCGAGCGTGCCCTGGCCCGGGCCCGGCAGCGTGGAGCGAAGCGTCGCGGCCCAGCGGTCGCGGGCGAGCAGGCCGGCCAGCGCCTCGGTCGTGACGGAGTCGCGGTAGGAGAGGCCGGAGCCGTCGTACGCGCGGATGCGGGCGCCCTGGCCGGTCGCCCACCGCTCGATGGCGCGTGCTCCCTTGGCCGTCGAGCCCGGCGGGCCGTAGACGGCGGCACCGAGGAGCTTGGCGAGGACTTCGGCGTCGAAGTTGAGCGAGTCGCCGTTCTGGTCGCTGAGGATCGTCCGCAGCGGCGGGGAGCGGACGGTCGCGAGGACGGGCGCGGGCGGAGGCTGTGCTTGTGTCCCGGCGGCTCCGGTCACGCGGACGCCGAGCGCACGCAGGTCGGCGGTGAGTACGCCGGCGGCATGGAGCTCGGGATCGAAGACGTATCCGTGCGGACCGGTGTTCGCGTCGTAGACGAGCGCCGTCGGCAGAGCGACGAAGCCGAGCGCGATCGGCCGCCAGCCCGGGGCCCAGCGCTCACGCGTGAAGGTGCCGCTGATCCCGATGACGGAGCCGCGAACGCTGCGGATGCCCGTCTCCTGGAGCCTGCGCGCGAGCTGTGCCAGCCGGGCGTCGTCCAGCTCGGGATCGCCGTGCCCGACGAGCCAGAGGTTCCCGGCGACGGTGCCCCGGCGCGGCCGCAGGCCCTGGACGCTCGTCGGGATGCGATAGCGGGGACCGAATCGGTCGAGCAGGGCCATCGAGAGCAGCAGCTTCTCGTTGGAGGCGGGCGCCCGTGGCACGCCGCCGTCGTGCGAATACGCGAGCTTCCCGTCGACGACGAGCGACATGGAGACGGGCAGCCGCCCGAGCAGCCGGTCGGCCTCGGCTCTCCAGCCGGCGCCGGAGCCCGTGGCAACTGCGGCAGGCGTCCGTGCCATCCGGCGCGAAGCGGCGGCTCCGACCGCGAGCACGGCGTGCACGTGACGGCGCACCTGCGCCGGCGAGAGGGCGCCCGCGGGGAGCTCGGCGACGAACGAGGCTGTCCCGGGCAAGTGGTGGTTCTGCCAGTTCGGGGCGGTGCCGCCGAGCCAGTGGTGGTGGTAGAAGCGCAGACCGGACGCGCGCGCGTAGACACGGCCGGCGCGGCTGCTCTGCCCCCAGGCCCAGATGAGATCCATGTGCTGGTGGAACCAGATCGTGACCCGGGGCCGGATCCGCAGGATGAGGTTGCGCGCGATCCTCGTCTCGCGCTCCGAGAACGGCCGCGGCCCGGGGTAGTAGGTGTCCCAGGGACGCCCGCCGCCGCGCCAGCCCGACGACCAGTTCTGGTTCAGGTCGACGCCTCGTCCGTTCTGGCGCCTGCCGATCGCATACCCGTCGGGATCGAGGTTCGGGATCACCCACAGGTCGAGGTTCGTGCGGACGCGCTCGAGCCGGCGCGCGATCGCGGTCCCGGCGCGCTCGGTGCCGTGGATGCAGCCGACGACGAGCACCGGCAGCCCGTGCGGGTTCCCGACCCGGAACGCGGCGATCGGACGACCGCGCTCCGAACGGCCCAGCAGGACGCGTTCAGGCTGTGTGCTCTGCGCAGCGGTCGCCGAGCCGGCCCCGCCGGCCAGAGCGAACGCCAGCAGCACGAGCGGGGTCAGGCAGGCGCGCCTCCACGGGATCAGCCGCACAAGGCCATTACGACCGGGCCGGCGCCATCGGTCCGGCCGGTGTGCGGCGGGAGCAGAACCTGCCCCCGCCGCACAACCAACGTACGACGGCTACCCCGCCTGGCAGCTCGTCGACACGCGATCCGACTTCACCCAGCCTTCGGAGGCGCTGATCCGGTGGTGGTAACAGACGCCGGTCGAGTCCTCGTAGTCGTAGGCCTGCCGGTCGGCGCCGTTGGCCAGCCGGTACTCGCCGCTGTTGAACTCGGAGAGCACCCCGGAGCCG